>NZ_KB907001.1 GCF_000381745.1 Psychromonas ossibalaenae ATCC BAA-1528
TTTTTTGAAATCACATCAACACCCTACCGATGATTCGCAAGCGATTCATCTATCGGAGAAGCTTTGCAAGCAAAGACTTCTTGAATGTCCACACAGATTGTTTGATTAAATTGTTAAAGAGCGTGCCTTTCGGCGAGGTGCGTATAATACGCAACCTTAAAACGATGTCAATGATTAATTTTAACTTTAAAATCAAACATCTTTCGTTATTAGACTTAGTCAGCAGCTTGCGCTTCATCCCGTGTCTGTGGGTGCGCATTATAGAGATTCGAATCTAGTTGGCAACACTTTATTTGCAAATAAAAACTGACTGCTCACTTAATGAGCAAAAATAGTTTTTCTTCATTTATATGCAGGAACTGTTCACTTTGAGCCATCATACATGAAAGTTCACGACATCATGGGTAGTGTTAACAAAAGATAGCCATAATCTAACTATACCCGTTACCAATCAAAATGCATTTATCAGGCGCTAGCTAGGACACCAATACAAGGCGCAGCATGATGGCAATGGCTAGTCCTTATCGAATGCTGCAACGCGGTATTGGTTTTCGAGCTAGCGCCCCACAGAGCAAGCCGTGAGGCAAACACTTTCGTTGTTGTGAAGTTTCGATTTAACCCGTTAGATCTTCACCTTCACGCCTAGAAACTATTCACCTCACGACTTGCTGATTTTTGCATCTTGAATGATAACGGGTATATATCAATGCAGGTAAGAGCTATATCAGTGAAAGGTTAAAGGACTAATAGACCTATTCTTAATTGTAGAGTTTTTTGTCCTTGCCTTGTGGTTCGGCAGCGAGTTCAAGCTGCCTGGGAAATATAAGGCACAATTTAAATCCCCCTTCTTTACAGTTTGTCGCTTCAATTTCTCCTTCTAGCCTTTGAGTTACTAAGTTGTAAGCCAGATGCAGCCCTAACCCCACACTGCCCTGATAACGGTTTGACGTATAAAAAGGTTCAAAGATCCGAGAAACCGGTTCAATATCCACCCCGTAACCGTTGTCAATAAAACAGAGTTTAACTAAGCCGTTATTCAGACGGCAGTCTAATTTTATCTTAGGCTTAAATTCATCGGCAGTCTTTTTTTTAAATGCATGGGCTAATGCATTGCTAAAAAAAACTGATAATACTTTTCTTAATATACCGATATAGGTTTGCACAAAAATCTCATCACCTGTTATTTGTATCTCTATACCTTCATTATCCTGAGAATATAACCATACATTTCCCAGCTGCTGCAGAAAATTTTTCAGTTCAAACTGCGTCACGCCTTCCGGTCCATGCTCAAGGGATAACTCTTTAAACATGCAGACCAGGTCACTGGAGCGACGAATGTTACTGCTGATCAATGCGGCCGCTTTTATCAGGGTTTCAAGCTGCGAGGTGAGTTCACTTTTTGTGAGTGTCTCATTATTAACCATATTAGTTAAGTTTGTCCCCACCCCCTCAACCAGTCCAGTCGCTGTAACACAAATCCCCAGCGGGGTATTCAGCTCGTGGGCAATACCTGCAGTCAGGAGCCCCAAAGAGGCCATCTTTTCACTCTGTACTAAACGGCTTTGGGTCTCAGTTAACGCAGTAAGCGTCGAATTTAATTCTTTATTTGTCTGACTTAATGCCAGGGTTCGCTCGTCGACTTTACGCTCCAGCTGCGTCTGATCGGTGATCACCTTTTTCGATAACTGCTCAAGTACCGCAGATACTTGTAAAAACTCAGAAAAACGTAAACCAGATACGTGATACTGATAATCCCCCTGGGAAAAAGCCTTAACCTGACTGATTAACTTAGCTATCTGCTGCCCCACCAGCCTGGTGATTAGTAACGAAATGAAAGAAACAAACAGTAATATGCTTCCTACAATTAAGCTTAAGCGCCACAGATCTTCAAAAACAATAGCTTTGAGGCCTTCGGAAGGCTCAGTAATACGCAGAATAAAGGTTTTATCCGCCAGTTTAATCGCGACATCCCAGCTCATAATATTGGAGTCAACTTCATTTTCTTTTATTAAACCAGTGCTATAAAGTTTTACATCCTGCTCCAGCAGCAGCAGTCCACCATTGTCCGATCGCCACTTTTCAAATACCTCACCGAAAAACAGATAAGGCTCAAGTGTTACCAGACTTCCCACCACTTTAAATTTTGTGCTTCCGTGCTGAGTTTCCTGAATTAACGGTAATACCATCGCCATCACCCAGCCATTATCGATGGTCGCAGTCAGGTCACTGCCGCTTAAAGCAGAAACCATAGCAGGGTCATTTACATTAAAAATTAACGGCTTAATAATCTGATCTTTTTCAACCTGCTTCAGAAACGACTCCACCCGGCCGGTTACCGACGCCAGCTGAACTAGTTCTGCGACAACGGGATATACCTCTACAGGCCAATGATCACGATCTAAGATATAGCTGGCACTGGCTGTAGGAGAACGGCCGATAAACTTTTTTAGCTGAACACCAGCCTGATAACCAAATACAGCAGAGGTAGGCGTCAGTCTGACATCCGGGATCTGAGACAGACGCTCAAGAGAGTTCAACTGTACCATCAAACGCTGCTCCAGCAGTTCCGACTGCAGCTCGGCTCTATGGCTTAAACTGGCTAATACCTGCTCGCGCGACTGCTGAACCACCTTATCTAACAGCAGATATGTAACAACTACTGTAGGCAGCAGGGCGACTAAAATAATCACCAGCCAAAACAACCTGTAAAGACTGTTGGAGCCTATACGGGATAAAAACATGGCCAGACAATTAGCCGGTTCGGAGTTATTTTTCACTTTGTAGTTTTTGATAATCCCGCTCCGCAAATTTCTGCATATAGTCAACAGCCTCTTCTGCTGAGGAAATACCAGCCATATATCGCTCAAAACCTTTTCTCATCCCTAACCAGGCGCTGGCCATAACAGGGTTTGGAGACATAGGCCTTGCTTGTGCCAGTTGTTTTAATAACATCTTAATATTGTCACTGGCTTCCGCCTCCACATGTTTAAATGAATTCTTATTTACCGGTAAAAAACGCTGTTGTTCAAAAATACGATCTTGAAAACCACTGCTTTGAAAAAACAGCGCTAAGGCAGATAATGATTTTGCCTTAACACCTTCTAACGAGTTATCTGGAAACATCAAACCTAGTGTGGAAAAAAGCGGCCGAAACGGTTTATCCCCAATTGCAGGGATCAGTGTAATTCCTAGATTTTTGCCAAGGGCATGCTCAAAATCAGCCAACGCCCATTCCCCGTTAATAGAATAAGCAAAGCGCTGATCCTGGAAATCTTTTTGTGCACAGTCATAATCACAAGCAAAGGGGATTAAACCAGATTCAGTTAACTCTTTATAAAAAACCAAAGCATCAGCATATGCAGATGAATTGAGAGAAAGTTTGCCGTTGCTGAGGATGGATCCGCCCAAGGTGGCCGCAAAGCCGCTAAACCAGTACATTTCATGATAGTTCCAGCCGATAGGTTCAATCCCCCTGGCTCTTAATTCAGGCGCTTGTTCTTTGAGTTCCTGCCAGTTTTTCGCCGGGTTTTGCACATATTTTTTATTATAAAAAAGCATCAGGTGATTGCCGCTGATCACCGGCACGCCGTAATAATTTTCTTGATAGTGCATCGATTCGACGGCTTCCGGCATCAGGTCAGAACTTAATAATGCTGGAGGCAGTTTAGATAATTTAATAATGGGAGCGATAGACGCAAAATCAGAAGGTGCCAAGATGACATCAGGCAATGAATTATTAAGCGCGCCTTTAATTAGTAACTGTTTTAGATTATCGGTATGTACAAATACCAGGTTAACTTTATAACCCGACTCCAGCTCAAACAGCTTTACCCCTTCTTTAAGCATCGCCTCTGCAGACTCGCGAGCATGCACCATATTGATACTGCCCCTATTATCTTGAGTCTTTACTTCTGCAGCAGCGGCTCCAACAAGAATAAACACGAATAACATTTGATAATGTATTAACTTATAAAGAAAATTTTTCATAACTCCGCCCTAAACATGCTCTTAATAGTAGTCTAGTAGAGCTTTGTTTATTTGATCTTAAAAATCAGCTAAACATTAGAGGTTGTTAAGCTATGATGACATAGACTGCAGCCATTGCCCGCTACCAGTCAAAATACATTTATCAGGTGCTGGCTCTGACACCAGAACAAGGCGTAATACGATGATAACGGGTATACCCAAACTACCTGAAGATGCAGATTCAGAGGCTCGCTCGGATGTCAGATTAAGGCACAACATGAAGCGAATGGTTATTCCCTTTTCAAGTGTTGTAACGCAGAGCTGGCTTTCGAGTGAGCCTCCCGTAGGGCCAGGTGAGAGGCAACCATCTTCGGTGTTATGAAGCATTGATTTAGAATGACTGAACCTTCTACTTCATGCCTTGAATATGGTCACCTCTCAACTGGCTGATTCCTGCATCTTCAAGTAGCTTGGGTATATATATAAATAACACTTATTTTAATCATTCGCCTACCGATGTGAAAACTTCCCCTCTATTATGTTAAACAGTTGTGCATTTTTACCTTGGTTCAATATAAAGATTAAATTTATAGTTTTATAATTAGTACCTAGCCATATGATTTAGGTAACATAGCGCCCTTTCTTTTTTTCAGTTTTATTTTGAGTGGTATTTTATGACATTTTCTTTGGGTCAACGTTGGATCAGTGATGCAGAATCGGAATTAGGATTAGGCACTATTGTCGCTTTAGAAGGGCGTATGTTGACATTATTATTTGCGGCTTCCGGCGAACAGCGCCTTTATTCTATCGAAGAAGCACCGATCACCCGTGTTCGTTTTAATATTGGTGACGAAATACTAAGTCATGAAGAATGGAAATTATTAGTTAGTGAAGTTACGGAAAACGATAACCTAATTACCTACGCAGGTATACGGGTAGATACTGGTGAACCATGCCGGTTAAAAGAAACTTTTTTAAATAACTTCATTAAATTTAATAAACCTCAAGATAAACTTTTTGCCGGTCAGATTGATAAATTTGACCGTTTTATCCTGCGTTATAAAGCCCTTACTCATCAGCATCAGCAGCAGCGCTCCAACCTTCGCGGTTTACTAGGGGCACGTGTAGATCTTATTCCTCACCAGTTTTATATTGCAGAGGAAGTAGGTAAACGTCATGCACCACGTATTTTATTAGCAGATGAAGTTGGTCTTGGTAAAACAATAGAAGCCGGATTAATTATCCACCAGCAGTTAATCACCGGCCGTGCTAAACGCGTATTAATCGTTCTGCCTGAAAACCTGCAGCATCAGTGGTTAGTTGAAATGATGCGCCGCTTTAATCTTCATTTCAGTATTTTCGATGATTCCCGCTGTAATGATGCTTATCTTGATGAAATTAATCCTTTTGAAACTGAACAGTTAGTTTTATGCAGTATTAATCTATTACGTAAAAAACAGCATTTTGAACATGTATTGGAGGCCGACTGGGATCTGCTGATCGTTGATGAAGCGCATCACCTGATTTGGGATAAACAAAAACCAAGCCGGGAATACCAAGTAGTTGAAGCGTTAGCAAATGATATTCCAGGTGTTTTACTGTTAACAGCGACACCGGAGCAGCTGGGCCACGAAAGTCACTTTGCCCGTCTGCGTCTTCTGGATCCGAGCCGTTTCTATGACTACCAGGCGTTTGTTAATGAAGAAGCCGGTTATAAACCCGTCGTTAATGCAGTAAATCAGCTGGTTGATAATCAGAAGCTTTCAGATGAGGCTAAAAACAGTATCACTGAGCTGCTTGGCGAACAAGACGTTCAGCCGTTACTGAGAGTCATTGATGACCAGTCTCTTGATCAAGATGAACGTCAGCAGGCAAAACATGAATTAATCAGTAATCTGTTAGACCGCCACGGCACCGGGCGTTTATTATTTCGTAATACCCGTTCAGCAATTAAAGGTTTCCCTAAACGCTGCTTAAAATCTATTGCCCTGCAGCTGCCTGAGCAGTATAAAACGGCAATCAAAGTTTCTAAGATGCTGCCGTCGGGCACACTTGAAGAACAAGCATTAACAGCGCTGTACCCTGAGCAGACTTACCAGGCATTTGAAGGCACAAGCAGTAATTCCTGGTGCCAGTTTGACCCGCGTATCAGCTGGATCATCGATCTGGCGCTGCAGTTAAAAGATGAGAAAATCTTAATTATTGCCGCTCAGGCAGAAACAGCTTTAGCCATTGAAGAAGCATTACGTACACGTGAAGCTATCAAAGCGGCCGTTTTCCATGAAGGTTTATCACTAATCGAGCGTGATAAAGCAGCCGCTTATTTTGCTCAGGTCGAAGACGGTGCTCAGGTAATGGTCTGTTCTGAAATCGGTTCTGAAGGCCGTAACTTCCAGTTTGCACATCACCTTGTACTATTTGATCTGCCGGTTAACCCGGATCTGTTAGAACAGCGTATCGGTCGACTGGATCGCATCGGTCAGCGTTGTGATATTCAGATTTATACACCGTACTTAAAAGAGACTTCGCAGGAATTTCTGCAGAACTGGTATGAACAGGGCTTAACAGCCTTTACGCAAACCACACCAACTGGGCATACAGTTTATGAATTAGTTAAAGATGATCTGATTAAGCTGCTGGCAACCGGTGAAAACAGTGATGGCGAATTTGATAAATTAATTCAGACAACCCGTACGACTAACCAGGCCCTTAAAACACAGCTTGAACAGGGCCGTGATAAACTGCTGGAAATCAATTCAAGCGGTCTGCTGCATAAAAGTGATCTGCTTGACGATCTCACTGAAATGGATCAATTACCTGACTTTACTCAATTCGCCTTACAGCTGTTTGATGTTGTTGGTGTACAGCAGGAAGATCAGAGTGAACACTGTCTAGTACTCCGTCCGACACAACATATGCTAGCCAGTGATTTCCCGGGATTAAGCGAAGAAGGTGCAACCGTTACCTTTAACCGCCAGACTGCATTAAGCCGTGATGATGTGCATTACTTAAGCTGGGAACACCCGATGATCACCGGCGGCATGGAGATGGTATTAAGTTCAGATACCGGTACAACGTCCGTTTCTCTTCTTAAAAACAATTCGCTGCCGCCCGCGTCAACTTTCCTAGAACTTATTTATGTTGTGGAAGCATTGAATACTGATAACGCCCAGTTAAACCGCTTCCTGCCAACAACGCCGATTCGTTTACTGCTGGATAAAAATGCCAAAGATCTTGGGCAAAACGTGACTTTTGACAGTTTTAACCGTCAGCTGTCACCGGTTAACCGCCATATCAGCCGTAAAATTGCCAATACATCACAAGCCTTGATCCATCAGCTGATTAAAGATTCCCTGCCGACAGCACAATCGTTAATGGCCGATATTTTAACGGAAGCAAAACAAAATATGCAGCAGACACTGCAGCAGGAGCGTGATCGCCTGCAGGCATTACAGGCTGTAAATCCAAATATTCGTGAAGAAGAAATTCAGTTTATTCGCGATCAGCAGGCAAGTTTTGAGCAGATCCTGGATCAGACACAACTGAAACTAGATGCGATAAGATTTATTGTTTCAACTCATACATAAAAAGTAAAATAACGATAACCTATATAAAGAGGAGCCCGCTCCTCTTTGTTATTAACCAAGAAATAGAGCCGACATGCCGAATTTTGTTTACAACCCGCCGCAAACCCCCTACCTGGATATTATTTATCAGGATCAAGATATTGTTGTATTAAATAAACCCTATGGTTTATTAAGTGTACCGGGACGTGAAAAGAAACATTGGGACAGTCTGGCTCTACGCATTTTACGCGTCTGGCCGGATGCATGTGTTGTACATCGATTAGATATGGCGACATCGGGCATTATTATTTTAGCAATGCGTAAATCAGCACAAAGCCATATGGGCCGTCAGTTCCAGCAGAAAGTGATTGATAAAACCTACTATGCACGTGTTGAAGGTATTATTAAACAAGACTCAGGCACAGTTGACTTACCTATCCGCTGCGACTGGGAAAACAGGCCGCGCCAGATTGTCGATTTTGATCAGGGTAAAAGTTCACAAACAGAATGGACAGTGGTTAAACGAGAGAAAATGACGACTTTGGTTTGTTTAAAACCCTTAACCGGACGTACCCATCAATTACGCGTACATATGCAGGCAATCGGCCATCCGATTGTCGGCGATGAATTCTATGCCACGGAATTTGGGAAAAAACTGTCACCGGTACGTTTAGCACTGCATGCAGCCAGCATCACTTTAACTCACCCGAGCAGTGAGAAAAGAATTACTTTTAACTGCCCTCCTCCATTTGCGGATATTTAAAAACAGACTGAATATCAGCAGCTGATAAACCCGGCGACTGATATTTTTACTTTTCTACAGCCTTATCTTAAAACTTCAAAATCTGTACTAATCCTGTAAATTAACAACAAAACACTCTTTATTTTATGTTTTCTTAATAAGAATAAGCTGGATATAGCCTTTTGCTATAACAAGTAAGAGAATTGTTGCAGAAATCGTTAAATTTTAAGGTAAAAACAGTAGCCGAACGCATATTTATTCACTAATATTTACCTCCAATTTTATTGTTGTAAAAAAACAACATATATTGCACGACGCTATCATTACGGCTCACAGAGAAAGTATTTGTTTCTGTGTATTGATATAAATAAAAGATGAAAATGATCCAGATCTATTTTTCCCTTTTTATTGTACGTAAAATCGACCAATCATAATAACAAGCGATCACGGACTTAACTATGCAAATAGGTATACCTAGAGAGATCCAAGAAAATGAAAACCGCGTAGCAGCAACTCCTAAAACAGTTGAGTTACTGATCAAGCAGGGTTTCACTTTTCTTGTAGAAACAAACGCCGGAACAGCCGCAAGCTTTTCTGATCAAGCATACCAGGATTCAGGCGCCGAAATAGGTGCTGATAATTTTCTAGTATGGCAGTCAGACATTATCTTTAAAGTTAATGCGCCTACCGATACTGAAATTGAACAAATGAAAGAAGGGGCAACTCTGGTTAGTTTTATCTGGCCGGCGCAAAACCCTGAATTACTGAAAAAGCTGACAGCGAAAAAAATCAGCGTGATCGCAATGGATTCAGTACCTCGTACCTCGCGTGCACAGGCACTTGATGCGTTAAGCTCGATGGCGAATATCGCCGGTTACCGTGCGGTTATTGAATCAGCTAACCAGTTTGGTCGTTTCTTTACCGGTCAAATTACCGCGGCCGGTAAAGTACCGCCGGCAAAAGTACTGATTATCGGTGCAGGTGTTGCAGGTCTTGCCGCCCTTGGCGCAGCCGGCAGCCTAGGTGCAATCGTACGCGCATTTGATACTCGCCCTGAAGTTAAAGAGCAGGTTGAAAGTATGGGTGCCGAGTTCCTGGTTGTAGACTACCAGGAAGAAGAAGAAGTCAGCTCAGACGGTTATGCAAAAACCATGAGTGCCGGTTATCAGGCTGCACAGGCTGAAATGATGGCTGAGCAGGCGAAAGATGTTGATATCATTATCACAACTGCGCTTATCCCGGGTAAACCAGCACCGCTTCTTATCACTGAAGAGATGATCGCTTCAATGAAAGACGGCAGCGTGATTGTTGATTTAGCAGCACAGGCCGGCGGTAACGCGGCGTTAACTGTTAAAGATGAAATCTTTCAGACTGAGAACGGCGTAAAAATCATTGGTTACACCGATTTGCCAAGCCGTTTACCAACACAGTCAAGTCAACTGTATGCAACAAACTTAGTTAACTTAATGAAACTGCTTTGTAAAAACAAAGACGGTCTAATTGATATCGACTTTGAAGATGAAGTAGTTCGCGGCGCAACCGTTGTCAAAGACGGTGAAATTTCATGGCCGCCGCCGGCAATTAATGTCAGCGCAGCCCCTGCTCCTAAAGCAGCTGAAGTTAAAGAAGCTGCTGTCGTTGAAGAAAAACAACCTAACAAGTGGATTAAACCTGCCTGTGCGGTTGTGGCAGCAGGTCTATTCGGCTGGTTAGCAAGTGTTGCACCGACAGACTTCCTTGCACACTTCACGGTATTTATGCTGGCATGTATCGTAGGTTACGGTGTTGTCTGGAATGTTGCTCATTCTCTACATACTCCGCTTATGAGTGTAACAAACGCAATCAGCGGTATCATCGTTATCGGTGCCCTGCTTCAGGTCGGCAGTGACAGTGCGGTTGTTACTATGTTATCTACGATTGCGATACTGATCGCAACCATCAACATAGTCGGCGGTTTTACCGTGACACACCGTATGTTGAAAATGTTCCAGAAGGATAAATAACCATGTCTCAAGGATTAATTACTGCTGCATACATTATTGCAGCCATCCTGTTCATTGCCAGCCTTAACGGCTTAAGCAGTCAAGAAAGTGCTAAACGTGGTAACTTCTTCGGCATCATAGGCATGATCATTGCGGTTGTCGCAACCATCGCCAGCGCACAGGTTTCCGGCTTAGGTTACATTACTGTAGCAATGGCCGTCGGTGCAGGTATCGGTGTACGTTTAGCATTAAAAGTTGAAATGACTTCAATGCCTGAACTTATCGCAGTTCTGCACAGTTTTGTTGGTCTAGCGGCTGTCTTTATCGGTTTCAACTCATATATTGACCACGGCGCTCTATTCGGCATTGAAAAAACAATTCATGACGTTGAAGTGTTCCTGGGTATCTTTATCGGTGCGGTAACCTTTACCGGTTCAATTGTTGCCTTTGGTAAACTAAGCGGTAAAGTCAACAGCTCTGCATTATCACTGCCGGGAAAAAACTGGATCAATATCGCAGCCCTTACTGCTTCGGCTTTATTGTTAGTCAGCTTTGTCAGCGGTGATTTAGGTTTAACTGCATTGATCATTATGACAGTGATTGCATTAGCATTCGGCTGGCACTTAGTGGCATCAATTGGTGGTGCGGATATGCCGGTTGTTGTTTCAATGCTTAACTCATACTCAGGCTGGGCAGCGGCGGCAACAGGTTTCATGCTTGCAAACGACCTGTTAATCATCACCGGTGCATTAGTAGGCTCTTCAGGTGCGATTCTTTCTTACATAATGTGTAAAGCAATGAACCGTTCATTTATCAGCGTTATTCTAGGCGGCTTTGGTAACGAAGAGTTTGTATCAGAAGGCGACGAAGAGTACGGCGAGCACTTTGAGACCAGCGCACAAGAAGTTGCTGACTCATTAGCGGCGGCTAAAAATGTAATTATCGTACCAGGTTACGGTATGGCGGTTGCACAGGCACAATACCCGGTTGCTGAACTAACTAAGCGTTTACGCGATAAAGGTAAAAATGTCCGTTTTGGTATCCACCCTGTTGCAGGCCGTTTACCAGGTCATATGAACGTATTATTAGCTGAATCTAAGGTGCCTTACGATATCGTATTAGAGATGGATGAAATCAACGATGATTTCCCTGAAACTGATGTAGTATTAGTAATCGGTGCTAACGATACAGTTAACCCGGCGGCCAACGAGCCGGGCACGCCTATCTCAGGCATGCCGGTATTAAGCGTTTGGGAAGCAGAAAAAGTAGTTATCTTTAAACGTTCAATGGGTGCTGGTTATGCCGGTGTACAAAATCCGTTATTCTTTAAAGAAAACTCTGAAATGCTGTTAGGTGATGCAAAAGCTTCAGTGGATGCGATACTTTCTAATCTTTAATGGGTTTTTAAACTAACCCTATTCAAGCCCACTTAATAGTGGGCTTTTTTGTGCCTGAACGATTCTAAACCTTGAATAGGTTATGACTTACGGTTACCCAGAGCTGTATACAGAATATCTTTATTTTGTTAGCATTTCGTTCGCGACTGCACACTCGAAATAACATAAATTAATTGATTAGGATTATTATGATTGTAGAAAATGTGCTTCCTGAATATTACGCAGAAATGCTTGATGTTTGGGAGAACTCAGTCCGAGCAACTCATGATTTCATAACAGAAGAAGATATTGAGTTTTTTAAACCAATTATCATTGAACAAGCTTTTCCTGCTGTTTCTCTGAAATGTGTTAAAAATGAAAATGGCGCAATCACCGGTTTCGTGGGTATCCATGACTCCAAAATTGAAATGCTGTTTATTTCAAACGCATCAAGAGGACGAGGGATAGGTAAAGCACTCTTACAGTATGCCATTGAGCAACTAGGAGCAACGAAAGTTGATGTGAACGAGCAAAACCCACTAGCTGTAAGTTTCTACGAGCATATGGGGTTCAAAATTATTTCTCGCTCAGCACATGATGATATGGGGAAACCATTTCCAATTCTGCACATGACACTTTAAGCCTCGGTTTGTCGTAACCAAATCAGCTAGAAGAAACGCCCAAAGCTAATAACTTTGGGCGTTTCCGTATATTAACTAGTAGAATAATAAATTCATACGAGCATGCTTTTAAATATCCCATAATAAATCAGAGATGTTATTAGCTGATGCGATTTTACAAAACTTGTAATCCGCACTCACTGCAGAAAAAATAAATCAGTGACTAAGCTTATAAATTTGTTATCAACTTGAAGCTGGCTGTTCCGCAGGGTGCTAAATTCTGCCCCGACTGCGGTAAAAAACAATAAGCCGGAAAGTCATTCTGAACTGCCTGGAAGCAGAAATTCAAGCAGTTCATCCTAACTAATTTAATACCCTTTTAATAAATTCAGCCGTCACTTCCACCGCTTTGTGCAGATGCTGCAGATGCTTAAAGCCGCTTTTTACCCGCGGTTTTAAGTCGTGATCACCGTCAGCAAGCCACAACCATTCAATATCAGCCGGCAGGCCGTAACTGCTTACCTCTTCTTTACTCCCCATTACATCCCGTTCACCTTGAATAATTAAAATTTCCTGTTTAATTAACGGGAAATGTTCGGTTCTCAATTTTTCCGGCTTGCCGCTTGGATGAAAGGGGAAACCTAAGCAGGTTATGCCTTTTATATTATGTGCATTGCGGCTGTCACTGCAGAGCTGTGAAGCGACTAAGGTAGCCATGCGCCCGCCCATTGATTTACCGCCGATTACCATAGGTTGATCTATCTGCTCCAGCAGTTCAACAAACTGCGCGATTAACTTAGCCGCCCTTTCCGGCGGGCGGCGGGTGCCGTTATCGATACGCTGCTGCATATACGGGAAATTAAAGCGCGCCACTCTTATCCCCTGCTGAGCAAGCCCTTTGGCAATCATTTCCATAAAATCAGAATCGGCAGGTGCCCCGGCACCATGAGCAAAAACAAATAAAGGTCCGTCAACCGGGCCGTTGTAGATTAGATTCATTGTTATCCAAGAGGTTAAAATTAATATAAAAGTATAATGCTCAGCGAAGTTTAGATGGTCAAGGTTTAAATATTAGAGGTACTGTCAGGAGAGATACAGCTCTTAACTGTAACGATAGAAGGTGTAAAAAATGTGCTTCAGGCTGTAGTATTACGGCCTCTAGTTTACCAAAATCAAAGCACTGATAAATCAATACATTATTATCTCCGATAATTTCCTATTCCTTATAAATAAAAGGCATGCCCTACCCCGTAATTACAGTACGCTGCAGTTATTCTAATAACCGCATTTACCACTCAATTCTATTCAGGAATTTAAAATGGCAGACCCCTTAGAGCTCAACATCGATTCTATTTTAAAACCCTATAACAGTTTCCAGCCGCCTTCCGTCTGCTCAAGAGAATTTGCGAAATGGACTAAAAATCTTCATACAGCCTTTAAAAGCAATAAAATAAAAGCAACACCTTATCTGCAGAGAGGCATTGATATCGTCTACTCTAATCTTGAAGCGATGAAGTACAGACATCATAAAAAGCTAAGTGACAGTTATGGTTATGGCGCATTTGATGTGACTAATGATCCAGTATGGATGGTTTTGCGCAGCCAGATTAGAGTGCATTTCAGCAAAATAATAAGAGAAGTCCGTCCAAGCAGAACGCCGCTGGAAAATATTCGCTTTAAATGTATTAACCGTACCACCTATAATTTTTTACTGCAGCAGATAAAACTCGTTGAATCACTAAAAACGAATATTGTACGAAATGGTGAGTTGGGCCGGATACAACTTGAAGTGATTGATGCACAGCTTGACAGTCTGAAAAGTTTATATGATCAGAAAGAGAGCATGGATAACAATATCTGGCAGATCCTCAACGACCAGCATAAACGCAGTTTATATACAGCCATCTGTCATAAAGGTTTTAAGGCAGGTTATGAAGATCAAGCTTCGGCAAAAGACGGCTCACTGAGTACCGAAAATACGCTGGATCTTTTTGCCGAAGCCAAAATTAAGATAAAACGAACCTGGGACTTTAAGAACATCATCCGCAATGAAGTCAGTATGCAGGCTGGATTTGAAGCACGCGCCCAGGGGAAAATGGGGATGCATGCAAAATTCGGCAGTAATGGCGGTGCAACCGTTACCCAGGGGCGAGCCGGCAAACCGGAAATAGGCATAACAGGCAATGCGGGTGTGAGTCAGACTCTGGCAAAAGAAACCAATTTTTCACAGGCAGAACTGGAAAACCGTAATGGTTTTGCACCGATGCAGCTAGTCCCGGGTATCGATATCGGTGTCAATCTTGAACTGGCGGCAAAATGCGGCTTAGTCGTTGAAGTCAGCCATGAACTGAGTATCGGGCAGTTATTTGCACTGCAGAGCGAAGCATCCTTATTTGTCGGTGCCGAAGTCAAAGCGCAGGTAAACGGTGCATTCAACAGCAGCAATATCCTCGGGGCTGACGAATTTATTGTCGGCAGCATCGGCGGCAGTGCGTTTATCGGCGCTAAAGCCAAGGGCTCTGTAACAGCCGTTTTTAAGGCGCGCAGCATTGATGCTGCCCGCTTCAAAATTGAAGGTGCGGTAAGCGCCGGTGCAGGAATAAACGCTAAGGTTGAAGCCGTTGTCCGCGGCAGCGGCGATCTGAAAGTAAGAATGGTAGCAGGTGTGACCGCTGGTATCGGCACGGATTTTGATACCGAAACTATGGTTAACCCTATGCTCCTTAAAATTCTGCTGTGGGATAAATTAGCCAGCCGTTTAACCAGCAAAGCTTATCAAAAACGTAAAAATGAAAAGTATGACCGCAGTGTCAACAGAGTGGCACTTTGCCGCTGTCAGGATAAAGCGCTCACTTACATGGCCATATTAGATCAAAGCTATCAGCATCTTGCCGAAGAATTATGGCGGATTTCCGTTATCACAGACTTTGCTGAATCTAACATAGAAGGAATGCGCGGCACTCTAGCGAATTTGTTCAGGCCGCCGGAGCTTGAGGCCGCCTACTTAGATTCAACGGATAACAGCGATGATGCACTGACTAATGCACAGGCAGGGGTTGAAAGAGCGGCGGATTCACGCTTTAAAGCAAAACGGGCAGCGAAAAAGAAATCAACTGCCGGCACGAAACTGGGCAGCTTACTGATCTTAGAGCCTCAAGTTTAACCTTCACAAACTCCGCACACACAGCCGCTTTAAGCTAAAGCGGCTAACCTTTACTGTATTTAATATGACGAGTAATGCAAACACCTTGTAACCGACTTGTAAATGCAATGTAAACCAGCAGTATGGACAGATGTCGATCTATTTTGACAATAAAACCAACTCACATACTAGATATTGAAACGAGGATCTATGCCATTTCAACGACCTTTATACATTCCCTTTGCTGGTCCAGCATTATTAGAAACCCCTCTGCTTAATAAAGGCAGTGCCTTTTCTCTTGAAGAAAGGGATCATTTTAATTTAACCGGCCTGCTGCCTCATTATATTGAAAGCATTGAAGAGCAGTCGGCACGGGCTTATCAGCAGCTTAGTGCATTTAAGTCAGATTTGGATAAACATATCTATCTACGCAATATTCAGGATACCAATGAAACATTATTTCATCATCTGATTGAACATCATTTAGAAGAAGTGATGCCGCTGATCTACACACCAACCGTCGGACTCGCCTGTGAGAAGTTCTCTAAAATATACCGTCGTAAAAGAGGTCTGTTTGTTTCTTATCCTGAACGGGACAAAATTGATGACATGCTCCAGAATGCCACCAAACAGAATGTAAAAGTGATTGTGGTCACCGATGGTGAGCGCATCTTAGGACTAGGCGATCAAGGAATCGGCGGTATGGGTATTCCCATCGGCAAACTTGCTTTGTACACAGCCTGCGGGGGGATCAGTCCTGCGTATTGTTTACCGATAGTGCTGGATGTCGGCACCAATAACAGCCAGCTGTTAGCTGACCCTATGTATATGGGCTGGCGTCACCCGCGTATTACCGGCCAGGAATATAACGAATTTGTGGATCTTTTTATTCAGGCAGTCAGACGACGCTGGCCGGAAGTACTGCTGCAGTTTGAAGACTTTGCACAGACCAATGCGACGCCGCTGCTCAATAAGTACCGCAACGAACTGTGCTGCTTTAATGATGATATTCAGGGTACCGCTGCTGTTTCCGTGGGCACACTGATTGCGGCCTGCCAGAATAAGGGCGAAAAACTCAGCGAGCAGCGTATTGCCTTTTTAGGCGGCGGCTCCGCAGGCTGCGGCATTGCAGAACACATAATAAGGCAGATGCAGCGGGAAGGCTTAAGTGAACAACAGGCGCGCCGGCAGGTCTTTATGGTTGACCGCTATGGTCTATTAACCGATCAAATGCCAGATCTGCAGACATTCCAGAAACCACTTGTACAGAAAGTGCAGGATATCGACTCCTGGGATAAAAAACAGACTATGGGTATAGAGCAGGTGGTAATTCAGGGCAAGATCAGCGTATTGATCGGGGTAAGCGGCCAACCGGGGTTATTTACTCAGGAAGTCATTACAGCCTTAAGTAAAAATGTTAATCAGCCGATTGTACTGCCTTTATCTAATCCGACATCTCGTGTTGAAGCAACACCGCAGGAGATAATGAACTGGAGCCAGGGTAAAGCGATAATAGCAACAGGCAGCCCGTTTGCACCTACTCACTATCAGGATCAGCAGTTTGAAGTATCTCAATGCAACAACAGTTATATCTTTCCCGGTATCGGCTTAGGTGTGCTTGCAGTAAGAGCGACCTCGATCAGTGATAATATGCTGATGGCCGCCAGCCAGGCATTAGCCGATGCTTCCATGAGTTATAAAAAAACCAGCGGTGCATTATTACCGCCGTTAAATGAAATCAAGGAAATCAGTAAGTCAATCGCCTTTGCCGTTGCACAGCAGGCCATTACAGACGGCTTAGCTTTACCGATATCGGAACAGGTACTGCAGCGCAGACTGGTTGATAACTTCTGGACACCTAAATATCGTGCTTACCGACGTACTTCTTTTTAGCGCTTCCTGACTAAACAGCCGCTGTTTTTACGTTTTTCCTTACTCAGTTTAAACGTAAAAGCACCGCTTTCTAAAACTCTCCTTTGCTCACTTCTGTTGTTAATCGAATGAAATTTATACTCTTTTTAATAGATTGACACTCAATTCCTGCCCTTAGTGGATTTTTTGCAGTCCGCCCTCTACAATGCGCGACAATTTTTATTCCTATATTTGTAAGTAAAGATCATGACCTTTGATCTTACAGGCAAATATTATCACTTAGATGAATCATGCCATGAATAATTTACAAAAGAGACGTATCCGCCATGCAAAAGGCCCTTTTGCAATGACAGTGGTATACAGCTTTACTGGTGCGGCAATTTTAGCTTCCATTATATTTTCCCTGCTGCTGTTTCTGTCAATAGACGATGATCCATGGATGAAAGTTTTATTCGGTTCTCTGGCGGTAATTTTCGAATTAGGCAAATTTTTTGCCTGGTATGAATTCGGTGAACGTATGGCAAGGCGGCATTTAACAGCAGCCTTTTCTGCATTTACTTTTTATTCCATTTTAGCAGCCATCTCAATCGGCGGCAGTATCGGTGGTATTAACAGTGCAACTAATACCGCACAGCGTCACGTGGATGTACAGCAGAGTAAGGTTAATGCCTTCGACTTACAAATTGCAGCCATTGATAAACAGATTGATTTAAATAATGTGGCGGCTGAGAAATATATTACCTTGAATCGTATTGCAACAGGGGTCGCCCGTATTCAGAAAGAAAATGCAGCACTTCGTCAGCAGCAGGTTGAACTGGCGGTGCAAAGAGATAATTTACCCGTTGCCAGCCAGGGGTCGGTATTCGGACTGATCGGCAGCCTGGCCGACGGCCTTAATACCAGCCCGGTAACAGCGCAGCTGGGACTGGTGATATTTTTATCGGTATTACTGGATCTTTTTGCAGCTTTCTTTGTCGGTTTAATCGGTGAAGAACTGAGATTTATTCGTACTATGGCAGCCCGTAAAAAAGAAAAACAACAGAACACGACAGCAGTTCAGACTGCACCGCAGGCAGCAACAGAGCTCAGTGAAGCGCATAATGAAACAGAGATGCAGGTTTCACGTCCCGATATACTGTTTCAAAAAGCACTGGATGTTCTGCTGACAGGTGATATCCGCTGCACTAAAAAAGCGGTTGCTGATAAACTTGATATCAGCGGTGATGAAGTGAACCATATATTTCTTACCCTGCTGGAAAAAGGCTTTGTCACTCAGAAACCCAACCGCCACTTCACCTGGCAGGGTGAACAGGCCTGATTAACTAGACGGTTTTGTCATTTATCGCACTCGCCTGCTGTTTGTTTCGCACTTTCTGATAAAAGTATGAAACACTCAGCAGTATCGCGCCTATTACCATAAAAGCGATAACCTTCTGGATAATTTCAAAACTGGCCATATCCACAAACAGGACCTTAATACAGGCTAATGCAAACACAATTCCCGCCAATCTGATCATGCCCTGCCGCCCGACTCTCAGGCTGATAAACATTAAAGCGCTGCCGTGTATTACCAGAAGAATGGCACTTAACGGCGCAGCCGCCAGTCGATTCAACTGATAGCTCCACAATAGGTAACTCAAGCCTAATAAAATATGCCAGCCCCAGCGCAGCAGATCCAGCGGCAGACTTTTTCGATGCACACGCACCACAGCACCGCGCTCAAAGATTAATCTTCCGACAATAAACAGTATACTTATTTCACAAAGCACAAATATCAAACTTTCAACAGATAAGCTGAAAGACAGCTGGCTGTGCATCAATACGGGAACGGCGGCAAACACAAACAGCAGCACATAAGCGCAGCTATAACTAGCTCGTAATACCGTAACAGTTGGGCTACTGCGGAGCAGTAAAGCAAAATAAGCACATAATACAGCAGCTGCCACCGCCCAGTTAGACTGCCATAAACTCATTAGACTATGGGTAATAACCGCCGCAACCAGCGCAAAATAATAGGGGGTTAACTGCCACTGCAGGCGCACCACAAGTTGGAAAATCCGGTCTAGATACAGATAACGATACAGCAGAAAGCCCATAAATAAGCCCCCGACAGCTAATGCGGCTAACCCCTGCCACAGTTCAAACAGACAGCTGAGCGCAGTAATAATAATCGCGCTGATGGTCAGGATTTTGGCCTCTAAAATCAAAGCTCTATGCTTAATATATCGAGCCAGCATCAAACTGATAAAAGTGCTTAACCAGAGTGCAATGCTGATATAGTCAGTAAACAGGCGTAATACTTTCGGCAGGAACAATAAAGGAACGGCCAGTAAACACAGCAGCTGCAGGCGGTAAGCTAATTTAATAATCTTTGAGTCTGCAAAATAGCGTCTATACCAGTAATAAGTCAGTAACAAACAGACAAATAGTTCCACTCGGGCTAACTGTGCATAAAGCGGCTGATGCGTAAAACTGTAGCTTCCGGAATCCATAATACCCAGCACCGTTAAGGCCAGCAGCGGTAAAAACAGCAGCCAGGCCGTTATTTCTGTCAGTTTGAGCTTATCTTTGGCTGCTAAGTAAAGCAGCAGCAGGCTAATTAACGGGCTGATATTGACAAAATACTGATCATTAAGCAGATAGGCACTAAACAATAAACAAGTAGCATAACTCAGGCTAAGCAGCTCTTTAATCACAATCCAGATTTTCCCTTCAAGCGCTGTAAACAACAGTTGGTCAGACTCAAAAAGCAGCTTTCTCATCAAGGCGGCACTGGTATATAGTGCCGCCGCTGTCATAGATAAAATGATTAAACTAAAAGCATAGGAGTCAAAATCATTGATATTGAAGAGGCTGAAACTAACGGTTTCACTTAAAGCAGCAATATTCACCAGTAGACCGGTGGCCAGCAGCAGATAGGCCTCTGAACGTGCCGTCAGATAAGAGTCTTTAGCACCTAACCACAGCAGCAGCGTCCCTTCCAGCAGTAACACTAAACCTAAGAAGTCGCGACTGACCAGCTGCAGGGCGGCAAAACCAGCAAAGCTGGCGGCAAACACCAGCAGAATGGGACGCAGCTGTTTATACCTGCGGAAAAACAGATATCCAGCACTGCTAAATAAGCTGTTAGCTAAAAATATTTCACCACTGAATACACTTAACTGAGTGATTGTCAGCAGCACAAAGGCCAGTAAAGCAAAAGGCAGGAGCCCTACCACTTTATTATAAGAACCTGATTTTTCAGACAGTTGCTTGCTTTTATTAAAAGCAAGGATGGCCGTCAAAGCGTAAACATAAAACAAGACGTTTACCGAAAACAGTGCTGCCAGCACCTGCCAGTCCACCGACGCAAAGGGCCGGCCGAGATAAAGCATAAACAGTTCAATGCAGGCGATATGTACTAAGGCGGTTACTTCCATTAATGCCGGCCAGTTAAGCATACGGCTCTGCACCACAGCACAGCAGCCGATCAGCAGCAGGTAAGGCAGGTAAAGCAGCGGTGCCTGACTGTCGAAAAGCAGCATAATTGGAGCAAGGGAACCACCAAGCAGGGCAACAACCGCAATCACCCGGGTTTCAAGTTTCATGGAAATAACAAACCCGGCAGAGGTGATCAGCAGCAGTAAAAGAAAACTCATACTGCTCGGAATCAGTTCAAAATAGGGGCCGATAAAGTAAGTGCACAAATAATTAAGAATCAGCCCAAGACCAACCAGTCCCGAAGAAAAATCTTCCATACCGGGACGTTTTTTACGGATAAAGACAGCAAGAAGTAAAACTGCATTTGCGGCGGTAAATCCTAGTAATGCCTTTGCCAGTTCAGAAAACCAGTTATTGATCGAATACTGCAGCAGGTAGGCAAAACCAACGGTCAGGGTAATAATTCCGACAACCGTCATCAGAAAAACCGGCCCTAAACCACGTTGTTGATAATGTTTGTAAAAAGAGTGGATTTGAGCACTAACAGCACTAAAAGGTCCGAATAACGCACCGCCAAATTCGCTTAAGCGGCCCAGTAGACCTGACTGGCCAAGCTGAATAACGGCTTCACGAGTAATTTCCCCCCTCAGCTCCGGCTGCGTCTTGTCGTTATTCTGCTCCCGGATACTTTCTTCACTGTTGAAAAAAATATCTGCGGTGATTTTTTCGATACCCGGCCGCAGTGTTTCATTTTTATCAGCCTGAAAAGCTGCATGACCATTTTTTATAGCCAGCTGCACAGTCTTTCTTGACTGCTTTGTCGAAGAAGGCGGCATGCTGCTGTCTGACAACAAACTTAACTGCTCTAGGCGAAGGCTTAAATCATCAAAACGCTTATTTATATTCTGCTGTTGTTTATCCTGCGAAGTCCGAAGCAAATCGAGCTCGGCTCTAAGATGTAATAGTTCATCCTTTAACTGCATAACCTCATCCCGAATCATAACTATCTATTTTTACTGAGAAGAGTGTAGTTGCCTATTGTTTCTAGAGCTAGGGATATTATATTTGGCGGCATTGTTTTGAGATAAGAAGCTTATGGTAGAAGTGCTAAAAATTTTTTAGCCAGGAAGAAAGACCACTATAGAGATAAGCGGGCATCCCCTGGTAATAAGGGAATGCCCGGTTTTATTATTAACTTGCGAACTGCTCTTGATGCCAGTGATTAAAACGCGGCATTAACATCATCAGCAGCAGACCTAGCGATAAACCGCCCATCAGCACAATAACTGCGTAAGGTGCACTTAATCCAGTCTGCTGGATCAGTCCGGCAAGCAGGGCTGCACCGCTCATCTGAATACAACCAAGCATTGCTGAAGCTGTACCAGCTCGTTCACCGAATGCTGACAGCGCCATGCTGGTAGCCGGTCCAAGCAATAATGCAAAACCAATACACAGCAGCATCATAGGCAGCATAAAGCTGAATGCAGCTGCTAGACCTGCATCAGGCCCCCACTGCTGCGCAATAAACTGCAGTGCAGCTGAAGCTAACAGGGTCAATAAGGCAAGAATAACCGTCGGGCGGTTGCCGAAGCGCTTAATCACCATAGGTGCACAGAAGCAGGCGACAATATTAACCGCTGCATTCAGCCCGAATAATGCACTGAAGCCTAATTCAGAAACACCCAGGTGCCTTATCAGCCAGTCAGGCGCATAGGATACGTAAGTCAAAATAGACGCCATACCTACCATGCAGGTCAAAGCATAAAACATAAAGTGCGTTTCACGCAGTACAGGCTTAAAACGTTCCCAATGATATAGCCGCCCGCTGGTATCGGTATTTTCCGGGCGTGTTTCAGGCAGCTTGTATAAAACAATCAGCAGTACCAGTATTGCAAACAGGGCCATAAATATAAAAGTTGAACGCCAGCCGAACTGCAGCGCAAGCAGCCCGCCTAAGGTTGGAGCTAACGCAGGGATCACACAGATAACACCGTTCAGATAACTGTAATAATGCGCACTCTGCTGACTGTTAAAACTGTCACGTACCGCACTAAATACCACGATAGAAGTTGCACAAGCTGCAATTCCCTGCAGTACCCGGGCAATCTGCAGCCATTCAAACTGCACCGCCGCAGCACCGACTAAACTGCTCAGTCCGTAAAGTAGAATACCGGCAATAGCGATCGGACGACGCCCGAAACGATCCGCCAGCGGACCGATCAGAATCTGCCCTATGCCCATAGCAAATAAAAACAATACTAAAGTAGACTGCACTTCGCCGGCAGAAACATTAAATTCTGTCGCCATAACCGGCATAGAAGGTAAATAAATATCGATAGCCAAGGGGCTTAAAACCACCATAGTCATCAGTACTGGTAATATATTTTTGCGCATTGTATTCCTCTGTAATTTTCTTTAAATAACACAGTGACAGCCTGTCAGGCTATGCAGCGCAGTTTAGCCGGGTTATGATATGAATCATAATGGTATAATGTCCAAACCTAATTTCCTTTAAGGAATATCTATGAATATTGATAAACTAGCCCGCATTGATCTTAACTTATTAGTCATCCTACAGATACTTCTTGAAGAAGAGAGTGTTACCCGGGCGGCCAGCCGCCTGCACCTTAGCCAGTCTGCACTGAGTAAAAGTCTTAACCGGCTGCGGGATACCTTAGATGATCCGCTTTTTTTACGCAGTGCTCACGGCCTGAAACCCACCACCCACGCGCTACAGTTAAAATCGCAGCTGCCGGGTATTCTGCAGGGGCTTTATCAGGTTACCCTGCCGCCTGGTTTTACTCCCTCCAGCAGCCATCGCCAGTTTTCTTTCGCTATGGTCGAAAGTGCTTACGATACCCTGCTGCCTTATTATATCGGCCCGCTTCTGCGTCAGGCACCTAATATTACGCTGAACTCTTACGGCTGGACAGAGAAATCAATGCAGGGGCTGCAGCAAGGGCAGATTGATCTGGGGATTACCGCCCGGGATCTGCATCCAACATCTGACTTTAGACTGAATAACCTGCCCGACGGCATCACCCAGACCACATTGTTTACCGACAAACAGATTTGTCTAGTACGTCAGAATCACCCGATTCTAGAGGTATTAAAAACAGAGCCCTGGGATCTGGATAAATATCTGCACATGTCACATGTACAGATACGCTGTGAAGGCAATGACTGGTGGGCATTAGATTATCATCTCGCAGAATCCGGCAGACATCGTCAGATCAGTACCACCCTGCCGGATTTTTACGGTGCAGTCAGCGCCTGTGCACACAGCGATCTGATTGTTACCCTGCCGTCCAGTTTTGTAGCACATGCGCAGAGACTTTATCCGTTAGTACAGCTGCCTTTGCCAATAGAGTTTTCACCGCTTGCTTATGTTCTGTTATGGCACAAACGTAATAATGACGAACCCGGGCATAAATGGCTGCGGGAAACTATTTGTGAAACTGCGGCGCAGGCAATGCAGCAGGAGGCTGGGCAGCAGCATAAATTTTAATGACAATAAGACAGACAGCCCCTCTCTAAAGCAAAAGCCGACTATTCAGGCCGCCTGGCGATAAAAATCTGTCAGGCGGGTGGTTCACTAAGTGATAAACAACAACTCACTTAACTCATTGATTGTCAACCAAGTACACAATTAAAACAAGCACAGGCCCCTGCCGCCGGTGCTTTTTCACTTTTTTTCACTTTTTTTCACTATATTTCATGCCGGTAAAATCCAGCTCTCGGTTAGCATAATCTGCACCATAATAATGCTGGAGATAAAATGAAAAACGATGCTAATGAGCAGAGAGCGCAGTATGCCAAGTTTTTATACCGCGCAACTTTTGGTCCGAAAAAAGGCGAAATCGACAATTTACAGAAAATAGGAATTGAAACCTGGTTTGAGCAGCAGACAGCGGCCCCGCCTTCTTATCATCTGCCTAAAGCGCAGGAGTTCGCGGCCCTAAGTGATGAATCGGTGAATGACAATATGCGCACCGGAGCGTGGTGGCAGAGAACGATACAGGCAGATGACCAGCTTAGACAAAGAATGGCTTATACGTTAAGTCAGATATTTGTTGTATCAAAACACGGCGTAGGCAACCGCCATGCTGAGCTGGCTAATTATTACGATATTCTAGTCAAACACGCCTTTGGTAATTTCCGGGATCTGCTGGAAGAGATCACTTTAAGCTCAGTAATGGGCAAATACCTGACGCTGGAAGGCAGTCAAAAAACAAATACTGATAAAAACACTTTTCCAGATGAGAACTTTGCCCGGGAAATTATGCAGCTGTTCAGTTTAGGGTTATGGGAACTGCAGCCGAACGGCTGGCCGAAACTAGATGCACAGGGTAATAAGATTCCGACTTATTCTCAAAATGATGTCGAAGAGCTGGCCAGAGCCTTCACCGGCTGGCGCAGCAATGATCTTTTTGCTCCTATGTATGCTGATAACGGGCGCCACGACAACGAAGCAAAAGAGATACTCGGCACCTCTTTCCCTGCCGGCCAAAGTGCTGAACAAGACATGCAGCAGGCATTGGATCTGCTCTTTAATCACGATAATACCCCGGCATTTATTGCCACTTTGTTAATCAAACGTTTTGTTACCAGTAACCCGCGCAGACAGTATATTCTGCGTGTGGCGGATGTATTTAGAAGCAATGCAGACGGTATTAGAGGAGACCTGCAGGCGGTACTGACCGCAGTACTGACCGACAGCGATGTGCTCAACGGTTTTGCCGAATCCGGTGATCTGCAGAGAAAAAACACCTTCGGACGGGTACATGAGCCGATTATTGCAGTCGCCAATCTGGCTAGAGCATTTGCTATGGAGTCATCGGGTCCGCGCTGGTGGGACTATCAGTATACCGAGGCTCACTTAGGACAGTCTCCGTTAACCTCCCCGAGTGTATTTAATTTTTATACGCCGGACTTTACTCCCCAGGGAGAACTGGCAGAGAATAACCTGACTTCACCGGAATTTTATATACTGACAGCAGATAATATGCGCCGTATTCACAATCGTTTATGGGCAAATATTTATGCGGCATGGGCTCAACCTAACGAAAAAAGCTGGATCTGGGATGCGGCTGAATTTGAAGCACTGCAGGCATTTCCCGAGCAGTATATAGCATTGATTAACGAGCGCTTATTCGGCGGTTTAATATCACAAGGATTAGCGGAATATCTCAACTATATGCTTACTGTTGAACTGCAGGGCGCATATGCTCATCTCAGGGTAAGAAACACCCTGTATGTCGCTGTAACGTCACCTGAATTTTTCAGTCCGGAGTAATAGAATGAAACTATCTCGTCGAACTTTTTTACAAATGAGCGCAACACTTGCATCATCAACTGCACTAACAGCACTGCCGAGTACAGCCACCGCAAGCAACATTGAAGACGGACACAAAGCTCTGGTGTGCATCTTTTTATTTGGCGGCAACGATGCTTATAACATGCTGGTGCCTATGTCCGAGCCGGCTTATTCTCAATATATAACCGCCCGCCCGGATCTTGGGCTGACACAGGATCAGATTCTTCCCACAGGGCTGGCCACAGATAACGGCGTACAGCTGGGTATTCATCATGCAATGGCCTCTATGCTGCCGTTATTTACAAACGGTCAGGCCAGTGCGTTTATTAACAGCGGCCAGCTGATTGAACCGGCCACACGAACTCAAATCGAACAGAAAGAGGTACGCTTACCCGATTTTTTAATGGCGCATAATTCCCAGCAGGATATGTGGCAGTCTGGTGCAGAGAACCTTTCTCATCCTTACGGCTGGGCAGGCAGAATGATGGATATGCTCGGCATCAGCAGTGATATTTCACCTCTGTTTTCCATTACGAATGAGGCAAAACTGCTGCGCAATGCCAATGCCAGTCAGGTAATTATTAACAGCTCAGGTGTAGATGACTACACTGCCTGGGACCAGGAAAGCCGAGTTAACGGTTATTTTTCTCACTTCAGAACTCGAGAATACACAAATGTCTATGAACGTAATTATGCTCAGCGTATGCAGGAGAGCGTAATAGAAAATCAAGAGTTAAAAAATGTACTTAATGCCTACCCGGCAACGGGCAGCTATCCGCAAAGCGATCTGGCAGAGCAGCTGAGCATGGTAAGCCGTTTAATTCAGGCTAAAGATATGATGGGGCAAAAGCGTCAGGTCTTTTTTGTCGGAATAGGCGGCTTTGATACTCATAAAAATCAGCAGGCAGTGCATCATGACCTGCTGGCTCAAGTCAGTGATGCCATAGCAGCCTTTAATCAGGATATAAATGAGCAGGGGCTCAATGACCAGGTAACCAGTATTACCATGTCAGATTTCGGACGACGGATCATCGCTAATGCTTCGGGTACGGATCACGGCTGGGGCGGACATCAGATTATCAGCGGCGGGGCCGTTAATACGACATCCGCTTACGGAAGCTGGCCGGACTTAACACTAGAGAGTGAGAGTAACTATAATAACGGGCGTATTATCCCGGGCATTGCAGCCGATCAGGTTAATGCTTCTTTATGCAGCTGGTTTGGTTTAAGTAATGAAAAGATTCTAGAATTATTTCCTAACCTAAACAATTTTGACTCACCTGACTTAGACTTTTTTAGTGTATAAAACTTAAAAGCGACGGGTAGATAACGTTATATCTGCCTGCCGTTTTATTATCAAATTCCTGTAATACATTGTTTAATAGAGTCTTCCATACTGCACATTACCCGGCGACCATCGACTTCCACCAAACGTAGATGATTAAGCGTTTTTCTTAAAAAAAACTGCTTAATAAAACGTGATTCATCATCAGATGAAATATGAACTTCTCTAGCAAACATCAGCAAATATATATTATCGCCTAACTGGCCGAATAAAGCTTTACCAAAGAAAAATGAGCCTTTATCCGTTTCAATGGATGTATAAGCGATGCCGCCATCACATTTCATTTTAAAATCGAAGCTCTCCTTTTCTCCGTAATAATTCATTGCACATGAAGTTCCAATTAGAAACGGGACGCTCAGTACAACCAATATGATCAGTAGTCCTCCCCCAAATAATAATGAGGGTTTGTTTTTAAATACTGAAAGGTTCATAAAAAATCAGGCCTTTTATTTAATCGTCAGTTAACTTGCAATGTACTTTGTCAGGGGAGTCATCGCAAAAATAAATGCTGGAAAATGGAGAATAGATCTTATTAGCCAGGACAAGTATTAAAAACAATAATACGATTAGCGCTATAATATGTTTATAAAACCAGCCTCTATAAGGCTGTACTTGAGCAGTTAAAGCGGGATCCTGTAAATTATTATCCGTTTCGTCTAACGAATCCGCCTGTTCAGCTTTATTGATAACAGCTAAAGATTCAGAATCAAGCTCAAATCCCTCAACGAGAGAAAAATAAGCAGGTAAAATTTCGGCTTCAATATAATAGCCCCTGGAAGGTACTGTTGTTATACTGCTTTCAACACCAAGTTCCAGCAGTTTTCTGCGTAGACTTTTGATCGCAACACTAAGCGTATTATTGCTTACAACCCGATCCGGCCAGCCTATTTTAAGAAGATCCTCTCTTTCAACCACCTTTCCAGCCTGCAGTAATAATAAGCGTAATATCTTTATTTCTGAGTGAGGCAGTTGAATTTTTTTATCATGCAGACACAAAGTGTGATGCTCAATTTTTATTTTTACTGTCATATCGACGTCTTCACAACCAACTTTAATCTTTGAATATAATGGGACTTAAACAAAAAACCCAAAAACATAACGTAACTTAAATTTATTTCATAGAGCAGCTGACACGTGGAACATACAATTAATTCACTCCTGCTAAATAAGGAAACTGCAGTTTCTAATCCATATTTCTGTTTGCGTCAAAAACTTCGAGCTGCGCATAATACCCCTAAAGTGATACCGCGACAACTATACATTCACTGACAAAGAATATTTATTATTCTAAATGTGAGCAATTACCCACCTGAAACACTCTTTTTAGTATAAAATTTCACTATATTAACCGCCACAGCCAGGATCCATGGCTTTCAGAAATAGTCCATTATAGCACTACTGATAATTGCACCAACTAATATATCCCTTATTTATCAATAAAATACATACACCTATTTGTACAGTATCTGTATCAGTAATAATCAATAATAGTTTTTGATTTCATTCTTCAGGTGAAGCTCCCTAAGCTGGTATCCCATTTAGCAACCCAGACCTGAACAAGTAGATATATCAGGCATCTGAACAGATAGGACAAACTATGCTTAAACAGCTTTTCCCCGCGGCTCTACTTGTATTTACGATGAATACTTACGCCTCCGATGTTACAGCCATTCCTCAACAGTCGGGATGGGACGGATTTTTAATGGGAGGACTCGGCAATACGCAGTTTTCATCAAACTTTGTTTCCGGTACTCAAATGAACAGCCTGTCATCCGCAGAGACAGATTCTCTTTACAATTCCCCCCACACAGAGTCTAGCTTCGCAGTGCAGTATAACTTTGATATTCGCTACACTTTTGCACACAGCGGTACACAGATTGTCTTAGGGAATCTAATGCAGGATGCATTACGTCTCGATTTCAGTCAGCAGCTTGGCATTCGTCAAAAGGTAAATAATGAGGGTATTGTCTCCGTTTCCTATCTGTTTTCCGGTATGCCCAGCGAAGTCTGGGCTGATCCCTATCAGACAGATGCACAACGCAGCAGTACGGAAAAAAGCGCAAACGGTGTACGCCTAGGCTGGGAACAGGTATGGGCGACACCACTAACGCTAACTTACACACGACGAGAGCAGAGCCTGACAGAGGAGAGCAGCGGTCGTAGTTTAGACTTAACAGCTAATGAGCAGCAGAGCCTGGACCGCAACGGCACAATAAATTCGCTTGAAGGCGCCTACCGCTGGCGGCTGCAGAATAATCAGCAGCTGACCGGTGCACTGATCTGGGAAAATTATGATCTGCAGGGAGATGCGATGAGTCGAACGCGTATCGGCGGACAGCTCACCCATAGCTTGTCCACTCAAAATTACACAATTGTCAGCAACCTTTATGCCGGTGCCTTACTCTATGATGAAAACAATCCTGTCTATGATACAAAAACCGACACCGCTGAAACAGCAGTCAATGTCAGCCTGTTCAGACATAATCTCTTTGGAGTAAATTCACTAAGCGGGCTGGCTGCCGTCCTGTGGGGACAATCAAATTCCCAGGAAGATTTCTTTGACTCAACGATCACCCGTGTTTCAGTCGGAGTTGTTTACAAATTTTAAAGCGGACTCAGCTGCGCAAAGTACTATGTCAGAATATTCAAGACTCACTACAAGCCACTGCTTGTTATTGGATTTCTGACAATGCTTTTTTTATTTTTCCGACGGTTGCTGTATCAAGCCACTCGGTCCAAATTCCCGGATAATGTGCTAAAAAATATTCGACGGTCTCTTCGCCATCAGCCTGCTGTTTTTCCATCCAGGCTAATAATTGATTCATTTGTACATTAGTAAATGAGCGCGCTGAAATGTAGGCTAATGCTTCAGGTGCATTTTTTGCAAACCTTTCAGTTACCACTGTATCAACAACAGACAGCGGATACATGGTGACTTTAGGCGCGGCGCAGTCATGTTGAATAATACATTCTTTAAAATACTGTTCGTCAGTTCCCGACCCGAAATCAACCTTGACCATTTTATACTTACCAAGCACTGATGTCGGCGCCCAGTAGTAACCAAACCATGCTTGTTTACGCTCATAAGCTTCAGCGATCGAGGCGGCAAGCGCTATGCCGGAACCTGGGTCAACTAAATCAAAACCGAACTTATCTAACTGCAGCGCGCGAAACAGGTGCCCTGCTGAAATCCGGCAGTTCCAGCCGACAGGACACCCCATAAACACTGACTTACCGGGATTTTGCGGATCTCTGAATAGTGCTGCATTTGCTTTAATACCGGCAATCGTCGCTAATGCAGGATCTTTCTCCACCATATAATCAGGTACCCAAAAACCTTCTTCTCCGCCATCGGATAATGGCGAACCGGCATAACGAATGACCCCTTGCTGTACACCAAGGTCTAATGCCTGCTTAAACGAGTTATTCCAGAACTCAGGGACAATATCCGGCTGCCCGGCAGCAATCATCGAAGCTCCCGTAGGCATAGTATCTCCGGCTATAACCTGAACGTCACAACCAAAACCATGCTCAAGAATAAAACGGTCGAGGCTGGCAATCAGAGTCGCAGAATCCCAGTTCATATCTGCAATACTGACTCTGCCACACTCACTGGAAAAAGCACTGCTGGAAAATGAAGTTAATGCTAGAAAAAATGAGGTGACAAGGAGTTTTCGCATACTAATATCCCTATTATTTAGAATCCATTTATAGCGTACAACACTGTTACTTGTTTTGTATAAAAAACATGCATTATTCTTCTAGATTAAAGTAGAAGAGTTATAAACTACCAGCCTCTACTCCTACCGAAATTATTGATGTATAAAACAATAGCTTGCAAAAATTATCAGCGACATTCATATAAACCTTATAAAAATGAGTAAAAAATGACCGTTATGTAGATCACAATATTACTGTTGACGACTTTTATTTTTTTATTAAATAGACATTATAGGGACCGGTCCCGGGACCAGTCCCAAAAACCGGGTAAGAGTGAACAATTTTACCGAAGAACTTAATAAATTCTTCAGCGCAGAGATTCTCATTAACCGGAGCAATGACCACGTTTACTTAAAATGCCTTTTAAAACAAGGTGTAGGAAGGAAATACAGCAAATCCAGACTGCTTATATGATTAAGCTTTAATACAATAAGGAAACAACAATGAAACTATTACCTCTTGCAGGCGCAATTTCTGCAGCACTATTATCAGCAAATGTAACGGCAGAAACGTCTCCTCTAGAATTTAACGGTTACATGCGCGGCGGTGTAGGCCTGGGCAGTGAAAGCGGCTCTAATCCAAAATGGGAAGTCAACAAAGTTGGACGTTTAGGTAACGAAAATGACCTCTACGGTGAATTTGGTTTTAAAAAAGAAGTTTTTAATGACGGTGAAACTTCATATGTTGTTGATTCAATGCTTAAGTACTGGGCTGGTCAGGACGGAGCCGGAGGTGATGTAGAAGTTGCACAGTTTAATGTACAGGCCAAGGGGCTGTTTGAAGATAAAGATATTGTTCTTTGGGGCGGTAAACGTTACTACCAGCGTCATGACGTGCATATTCTTGACTCTTACTACTGGGATATAAGCGGTACAGGTGCAGGTATTGAACATATCAATATGGGCCCGGGTAAATTATCTATGGCATTGATTCAAGATGAAGTTACAGGTGACCTTGATGACGGTCAGGAAATCACTGCAGTGATAGCTGACATCCGTTATGCAGGTATTCCTCTATGGAACAGGGCTGATTTGGAAGTAGGTGTTGACTACAACTACGGGCATGAAAGAAACGGCCAGTCGATTGATGCAGATGACAGTATATTGTTGACCGCCAGCATAACGCAGAACTTAGATGCCGGTTTTAATAAAACCATTTTACAAGCAGCCACTGCCGGATATGCAGAACAGATGACAGGTTACGGTTCAGGTAACGGAATAAAACGTGATGTTAATGATAACGATGCTTCAGGCTACCGTATTATCAACTGGGGTGTAATATCTTTAAGTGATGATATCGAATTTGGTCACTCAGTACTTTTTGCCGCTGCAGGAGATGTTGACGGTACTGATACTGATGACACGCTGTTCAGTGCTGTTGCTCGTCCAATGTACAAATGGACAGAGAAGATGCGTACCATAGTAGAAGTAGGCGGCTTTACACAGACAATTAACGATATTGACGGTGCCGGCAGTAAATTTACTGTTGCACAGGCATGGGTGCCACAGGTCGGTTTCTGGTCGCGTCCTGAAATTCGGGTTTTTGCAAGCTACATGAATGATTACGAAAATGAAACAGCATTTAACGGCGCAGACAGCGAAGTTAGTGTGGGTATGCAGGCTGAAGCATGGTGGTAAACCTAGACTGACCTGACAATCAGATTAACAGGAGCCGGTGGCTCCTGTTAATCTTCAACATTATCTCTTTAAGCACAAATACTCACTACTGTAGTCCCATCGCATATTTCATCACTCTGTTTTTAAGGACCCCGCTGTTCTGTGCCAGTCCTAAAATGCCTTTACGTAACAAGCGCACCGAACTTAATTCACACTTACTGCCTTTATAAAAAACATCCATAGCCGTCTGCATTAGTAAATTGGCCGGTTTACGTCTGTTTTCGTAACGTTTTAATATACTCTGCAGCGGCAGATCGCTGCTGTTGTGCAGAAGATCCACTAAACATTCAACATCCTTAAATCCCAGGTTTACCCCCTGACCTGCTAAGGGGTTAATGGTATGAGCAGCATCACCTAACAAAACACATACACCTTTATAATAACGCTGCGCATGACGGCGAGTCAGAGGAAATGAACCTTTGTCTTGAACTTCAAAATCAAAATCTAAAGAGGCAAACTCAGCTTTTATCACTTCTTTTAACTGCGCATTAGATAATGACTTTAACTGATTGATTTTTAGTGGATGATGATACCAGACTAAACTGGCATTATTATCTGCAAGCGGTAAAAATGCACAGGGTCCCGTTTCTCGGAACTCCTGCCAGGTAATGTCCTGCTGACCACGATTTGTTTTAATATTAATCAGCATACACTGCTGACGATAATCCCATGCTGTAATACCAATATTTAACAACTGCCGAACAGTAGAGTTTGCACCGTCACAGGCAATTAACAGATCTGCACTGATTTGCGTATTATTGTCTAAGTTTATCGACACGCCTGAATCCGCGTTAGTGATGCTGTTAACCTGTCTGTTTTCGTGGAAAGTAACGTTATCAAGTTCTTTCAGCGCCTGCCATAATACAGCCTGGATCCAGCGATTTTCGGCAATATAACCTAAAGCGTCGATACCAATATCTGCACTGTCAAATTTCAATCTGGCACTGCCTTTTTCCCAGGTCTGTAAGCCCCGGTAAGCACAAAGGCGGTTTGCGGGGATCTGCTCCCATACTCCGGCCTGCTCTAATAGATTTTTACTTTGCGCGCTAAAGGCCGATACACGCAGGTCAAAGATTTCGTCTGCAGACGGAGTAGTACAGGGCGTTTTTTCCACCAGATGAATAATATCCCCCTGCCGGGCTAATAATAATGCAGTTAATGCGCCAACCATACCGCCGCCGATTATTATTACTTCTCTGTTCTGCATTATTATTTCCCTGAAAATTTTAAACTCTGTTTATTGTAATCAAATTATCCTGACTTATGGAAAAATAATAGATAAAAACACAAAATTTCAAAAACTTATTTCCCCACTGTTTATAAGCGCTTTAGCGGTTATTAAGAGAGTTAAACAAAAAGTAGCATGATTGCGGTGAAGTGCGTAAAATGCGACCTCTTTTTATAGAACACAGTATGAGTAAACAGATTATGAGCATGAAATTACACGTCAAAACTTGGGGTTGTCAGATGAATGAATACGATTCATCAAAAATGGCAGACCTGTTAAATTCAAGCAACGGTTATACCGCCGTAGATAATGCAGAAGATGCAGACGTTATTTTGCTTAATACTTGTTCAATTCGTGAAAAAGCCCAGGAAAAAGTATTTCACCAGCTGGGGCGCTGGAAAAAATTAAAAGATAAAAAACCTGATTTAATTATTGGTGTCGGCGGCTGTGTTGCGTCTCAGGAAGGCAAAGCAATTCGCCGCCGCGCACCTTATGTTGATATTGTTTTCGGCCCGCAGACTCTGCACCGTTTACCGGAGATGATTAAGCAGGTTAAAGAGAATCACGGCACCGTCGTTGATGTCAGTTTCCCTGAAATTGAAAAGTTTGATGCCTTACCTGAGCCGCGCGCAGAAGGTGCAACTGCATTTGTTTCAATTATGGAAGGCTGCTCAAAATACTGTACTTACTGTATTGTTCCTTATACTCGCGGTGAAGAAGTCAGCCGCCCGCTTGATGATATCTTATTAGAAGTTGCGCAGTTAGCTGAACAGGGCGTACGTGAAATTAACCTGTTAGGCCAGAATGTAAACTCATTTATCGGTGCAACTCACGACGGCGGTATTTGTAGTTTTGCCGAGCTATTACGTTATGTAGCCTCAATTGACGGCATTGACCGTTTACGCTACACCACTAGTAACCCGATTGATTTTGGTGATGATATTATTGACGTTTATAGCGATACGCCTGAATTAGTGGATTTCTTACACTTACCGGTCCAGGCCGGTGCAGACCGTATTCTCAGCCTGATGAAACGCGGCCACACGGCAGATGAATACAAAGAAAGAATTGCCAGCCTGAAAGCCGTTCGTCCTAATCTGACGGTAAGCTCTGACTTTATTGTTGGTTTCCCGAATGAAACCGATGCTGATTTTCAGGAAACCATGGATCTAATTAATTACATCGGTTTTGATACCAGCTACAGCTTTATCTACAGCCAGCGTCCGGGTACACCGGCGGCTGATATGCCCGATGATGTTACCTTAGAAACTAAAAAACAGCGTTTAGCTGTCTTACAGGACAGAATCCATCAGAATTCACAATTGATCGGACGCCGTATGGTCGGCTCTGTACAGCGTATTTTAGTAGAAGGTCCTTCACGTAAAAATATTATGGAACTGTGCGGGCGTACAGAAAACAACCGTATTGTTAACTTTGAAGGTGATCATCGCTCAATCGGCGGTTTCGTTGATGTTGAAATTACCGAAGTACATACCAACTCAATTCGCGGTAAGTTTATCCGCGGTGAAGCTGATATGAATCTACGTGAATCAATTCGTCCCAGCGATATCGTTAACAAACATGAGAAAAACCTCGGTGTGGAAACATTCACACCTGAGTTAAACGGTTAATATATCCCCCAAAACGGGTATACATTTTTATACCCGTTTTATATAACTGCCCGGCAGCATATAACTTTCATTAATAAACTGATTCAAACAACTTCATCTGAAATAAGGTTCCATTATTTTGACAACAAAACTGACTACCGTTCATCTTGATTTAGTACCAGAAGACAGCAACCGTTTAGCGGTATTATGCGGATCTTTTGATGACAACCTTAAACAGATTGAGCGTCGTTTAGGTGTTGAGATTATTTATAAAAACTCACACTTCCAGGTTGTCGGCGAGCATCGTTATGCTCAGGCATGTTCGGATCTTTTAAAAGATCTGTATATAGACACCATGCCGGTCAAAGGTAAAACAGCAGCTTTATCAGATGAAGAGGTGCATCTAGCACTGCAGGATTTAATCTCCCACCACCGCTTATTAGAAGCCAAATCTGCAGACGATCAGGTCGGTTATCAGAGCCTGTCAATTAAAACCAAACGTGGTGTTATTAAACCCCGCGGTGAAAATCAAACCAAATACGTCAGCAACATATTAAGAAATGACATCAGTTTTGGTATCGGGCCAGCCGGTACGGGTAAAACCTATTTAGCAGTTGCCTGTGCAGTTGAAGCTTTAGAACGCCAGGAAGTGCGACGTATTTTACTGACCCGTCCAGCCGTTGAAGCCGGTGAAAAGTTGGGTTTCCTACCCGGCGATCTGTCCCAAAAAGTAGATCCTTACCTGCGCCCGTTATATGACGCTTTATTTGAAATGTTAGGTTTTGAAAAAGTTGAAAAACTAATTGAACGAAATGTTATTGAGATTGCCCCATTAGCATACATGCGCGGCCGTACTTTAAATGACGCATTTGTTATTCTTGATGAAAGTCAGAATACCACGGTTGAACAGATGAAAATGTTCTTAACCCGAATTGGGTTTAATTCAACCGCAGTGATTACCGGTGATATCACGCAGATTGATCTGCCTCGTCATCAGAAATCGGGCCTGCGCCATGCAATAGAAGTGCTTGGTGAGGTTGAAGAGGATATCAGCTTTAGTTTCTTCGCTGCCGAAGATGTGGTGCGTCACCCGGTTGTAGCACGTATTGTTAAAGCTTATGAAGCATTTGACCGTAAAGCTGAGATTGCAGCTTCTGAATTAGGTAATAAATAATGGATCTGTTTGTTGATTTACAAATTGCCAGTGAAAATGAACACAAACTGCCGGATCTTCTCTCTATTGAAAAATGGGTATGTGCCGCTCTGCTGGCAGGTTTAGAGGTACAGCGCGAAGAAGTCGAATTAACCGTGCGCATTGTCGATCAGGACGAAAGCCAGGAGCTGAACAATACCTACCGCGGCAAAGATAAACCGACCAATGTACTGTCGTTTCCTTTTCAAAATCCGCCGGGGATCACATTACCTTTATTAGGTGATCTGGTAATCTGTAAACAAGTGGTTGAAAAAGAAGCACTACAGCAGAATAAATCTGAGACGGAACACTGGGCGCATATGCTTATCCACGGCACATTACACCTGTTAGGCTACGACCATATCATCGAGCAGGAAGCTGTTGAGATGGAAACCCTTGAGACAAAACTATTAATGGAACTTGGTTTTGCTGATCCCTATTTAAGTGAAAAAGAGTAAATAAAATTAATGTCTGAAGACAATATACAAAGCGTACCTGAAAACTCTAGATCTGGACTATTAGACAAAATCGGCAGCCTTTTCCAGGGAGAGCCGCAAAACCAGAAAGAGTTATTTGAAGTAATAAAAGGTGCAAAAAATCGCCAGGTCATTGATCAAAAAACCAAAGAGATGATCAAAGGTGTATTGGATGTCTCCAAACTACGCGTACGCGACATTATGATCCCCCGCTCACAAATGATCACACTAGGGCTGCATCAAAGTGTGGAAGAGTTTCTTCCACAGTTAATTGAATCCGCTCATTCCCGTTTTCCGGTGATAACAGAAGACAAAGACCATATTGTCGGCTTGTTGCTGGCTAAAGATCTGCTCAAATTTGGTTTCAGCAGTGAAGCAGACGATTTTAAAATTGAAGATATTCTGCGCGAAGCCGTAGTTGTTCCTGAAAGCAAACGCTTAGATACCCTGCTTAAAGATTTCCGCAGTCAGCGTTACCATATGGCAATTGTTGTTGATGAATACGGCGGCGTTTCCGGCCTGGTAACCATCGAAGATATCCTGGAAGTTATCGTCGGTGAAATCGAAGATGAATTTGATGATATTGATGTTGCCGAAATCCGCAAAATCGGTAAACGAACTTATGCGGTCAATGCCTTAACTTCAATTGATGATTTTAATGACTACTTTGCAACCCAGTTTAATATTGATGAACAGGATACCATTGCCGGTTTAATTATCCATAAACTCGGGCATCTGCCGGGCCGAGGTGAAAGTATCACTATTGAAGATCATCGATTTAAAGTGATCAACGCCGATAACCGCCGTTTAGTACAACTTCAAGTTCGCCTTCCTAGAGAGCTGAAAAATATTGAGCAATAATATCCTTAAAAAACTGCCGGCTGTTACACAAAATCTACCAGGGCAGCTTTTTGCAGCCCTTATTTTGGGGGCTGTACAAGTTTTTGCTTTTGCACCTTTTTCGTTATGGTGGGCAGTCTATCCTTCATTTATCGGTTTGTACTTCTTACTGCAGCAGGTACAAAAAACGACTCAACGCTATTTTTTAGTCAGCTTCACCTTCAGCTTATCGATGTTTATCGCGACCATTCACTGGGTTTATGTCAGCATGGATCAGTTCGGGGGAATGCCGGCAGCGGTCAGTATTTTTTTAATAATTCTGTTATGCGCTTATTTAGCCCTGTTCCCAACCCTGGCATTATGGGCAGGCACACGCTTCCTGCATTTTTCCCGCAGTAAACGCTATCTGTTTGTTATTCCCGTTTTCTGGCTGATTTCAGACTGGCTTCGCGGTTATGTGTTAACCGGGTTCCCGTGGGCCTATTTAGGTTACAGCCATGCAGATACGCCTTTAGTCGGGTTTGCACCGTTATTAGGTGTTCAGGGGATCACGCTGGCGATTATGATTATCTGCGGTGCACTGACTCTGATTATCCAAAAACAGAAGGTACTTTTAAATATACTGTTAATCTGCGCCATTCTGCTAGGCGGCAGCATTTTACAGCAGCAGAAATACACACAGCTGCAGCCGCAGGTAATGATTTCACTGGTACAGGGTAATATTGACCAGAATGAAAAATGGCAGAGAGACCAGCTCTATCCGTCGCTGTTTAAATACCTGGATCTCAGTGAAACCGGATTAGATGATCAACACGAGCTTATCATCTGGCCGGAGTCTGCCATTGCCGCGTTAGAACTGGATATGCAGCGCTTCCTAGTGCCTTTATCTGACGATCTAAGCAGTAAAAATAAAACCCTGATCACTGGTATTGTCGGTTATGAACTGGAGACAGAGGATTACCACAATACAATTATTATGCTGGGCAGACTGCCGCAGGGACATGAGTATTCATTAGATAGTGATAACCGCTACCAGAAGCATCAGTTACTGCCGATTGGCGAGTTTGTTCCCTTTGAAGAATATTTACGCCCGCTAGCACCCTATTTCAACCTGCCGATGTCGAGTTTTCAGCGCGGTGCTGAAATTCAGCCGAATCTGCACAATGATCAGGCCGATTTAGCATCCGCTTTATGTTATGAAATAGCTTTTCCCGAATTACTACGCAAAAATATCGCAGAAAAGACTGGTTTTATTTTGACCTTAAGCAACGATGCCTGGTTCGGTGATTCAATCGGTCCGGAACAGCATTTAGAGATTGCCAGGATGCGCGCCATTGAGTTTGCCAGACCGGTGCTGCGCAGCACAAATAACGGGGTAACCGCTATTTTTGATTCATCTGGAAATGAAGTCGGCCGCTTACCGGTAAACACAGCTGCGGTATTGAGTAAAAATGTGCAGCCGGCATTCGGGCAGACCCCCTACCAGCGTTACGGAACGACGCCGCTGTATCTATACTGCTTATTAATACTGACAGGGATGTTTTTCTATCACAGAAAACTTAAAAAGTCTGCAGGGTAATAAATGAAAAACAAAATTGCCACATTTCGTCATCCTGACTTCCAGAATAAGCTCTGGAAGTTAGCTTTGCCTATTACTTTTCAATCACTGTTATATTCTTTTCTCGGCCTGGTTGATATTTTAATGGTCAGCCAGTTAGGTGAGAGTGAAATTGCCGCCGTTGGACTGGGTAATAAAATCTTCTTCTTTAATCTACTGGTTATGGTCGGGATCAGTCACGCAGGCGGTGTACTGGCCTCGCAGTATTACGGCGCAGAAGATCTTTCTGGATTAAGACGCAGCCTGATCATTTCGCTGTTATTCAGTGTAGTCAGCACCCTTCCTTTTATCGCTTTTTATGTTTTATCCCCGGAAACAGTTACCGGACTTGCTAGTGATGACTCACATCTTTTAGGTTTTGCAAATGACTACTTAGTCATTACCGCGTGGAGTTTTATTTTTACTGCGGTAGTACTGCCCGTTGAGACTGCACTACGATCCGCTGGTGATACTAAAACAGCGATGCGTATCAGCATGCTCGCACTGCCGATCAATGCATTTCTGAACTACATACTCATTTTCGGGCATTTTGGCTTCCCGGCAATGGGCGTGGAAGGCAGTGCCTGGGGCACAGTGGCTGCTCGATTTATTCAGTTACTGTTAATGCTCTTTTTTGTTGCGAAAAGGCGTCCTTTTATTATCGCAGCGGCCGCGGAAATCAAGCAGGCACTGAGTGCTTTTGAAATAAAACGTTATATCAAACTTGCTGTACCTATGGTGCTGCACGACGGCTGCTGGGCACTGGGTGTTTTTGTTTATACACTGATTTTTGCCATGATAGGCATCCAGGAGCTGGCTGTAATGAGCATGGTTTCCACTATCGAACAAACTATTTTTGCTCTGTTTATCGGTATTGCGATTGCCAGCGGCACCATGATAGGCCATGAACTGGGCGCAAAGTCATTTGATAAAGCCTGGCAGCAGGCCTGGACTTTTATTTTATTTGTTCCGGTCCTGGCGATTTTTTTTGCGCCGGTTATTATTTTCTTCAGGGAGCCGGTATTAGCATTTTTTCCGACGCTTTCTGTTAGTGCAGCCGCAAGTGCTTCACAGGTATTAATGGTGCTGGCATTTGCTTTGTTTGTTCGCGTTATTAACTTTATCGGCATCATTGGCGTATTACGCAGCGGCGGAGATGTTAATTACAGTACCTTCATTGATATATTTTGTATGTGGTGTGTCGGCATTCCACTCACTTTTATTGCCGTTAAATATTATAATTTCACTTTAGTTGAAGCTTATCTAGTCACACTATCGGAAGAGCTCATAAAGGTTATTCTAGTTATTCTGCGTGTTCATAAAAAACACTGGCTAAAAAACATGCTGCACCCGTAAAAATATCACTTTATATCTAATGCTTATGATGCAAACCCAACAAAATAGTGAGATTAATCCTGCTATTTTGATGTCAAGCTGATAACATCTATTATTTGATTATCATATATATGGCTAAGGAATTTTTAATGTTTTTAAATAAAACAGTGTTGTTGACTGCACTTGCTCTTTTTGTGACTTCCGGCTGTGTCAGTATTGATACTGAATCACAACAAACACAAATAACCAATCTTCAAGGTGAACTTGTGGAATCACAAAAAACCAACCAGAAGACACAAGATGAGTTAACGGCTTCCAGTGAAGCGTTAAAAGCCAGCCAGGATAAAGTAACAGAACTAAGTGCTTTACTGGTAAAAGCCAAAAAAGCTAAAGCACCTAAAACTGAAATTGTACCGGTTAGCGATAAAAAAGAGATAGTGCAGTTTGATGATAAAACCGTTCTTGGACGCATTGAGTGGGTTTATATTTCAGCAGCCAAAAACAGTTATAAAGGACGAATTGATACTGGTGCAACTACTTCATCACTTAATGCCGTTGATATCGAACGTTTCGAACGTGACGGGAAAAAATGGGTACGCTTCAGCTTAAAGCACAACAAAGATAGCGAACCTCAGCGTATTGAAGCAAAAATAGAGCGTATAGCTAAAATCAGCCAGTCAAGTAAACCAGGTGTCACTGACGAACGTCCGGTAGTTCGCCTGCAGGTACGCATAGGCGATACGGTGCATCTGACAGAATTCACTTTAACTGACCGTCAGCATATGGAATACCCGGTATTAATCGGCCGAACATTTATGCGTGATGTGATTTTAGTTGACGTCAGCCAGGAATACATTCACCCAAAATATCAAGAAAAAACTAAAAAATAGGGAACCGTTATGAATGCTCGTATTTTCTTTTTTGTCCTCGTGGCCGGTTTATTTGCTTTAGGGTTATCGCAGACGATTCAGCGTCATATGGCGTTTGATATTCCATGGATGCCAGGCGAAACACGTACCATCTGGAATATTGACGCAAAAATAGATTTTGAAGCCGATGGTCAAGAAGTCATCGCTTCTTTAACCACACCGAAAGCACAAGCCGGTTATCTGCAGCTCAGCCAGAATGCTGCGTCTCCAGGTTACGGCTTGTCATTTTTAGAGGAAGGTAATGCTCCGCAGGCACAGTGGACAATTCGCGAAGCAACCGGTAAACAGACTCTATATTACAATGTGCAGTTTCTAGCTGATGCTAAAAGCACCGATCAACCTATCGATGAGATGCCTCCCCTGCTTGATCTGCAGTATGATCCAGCCGGGCAGACTGCTGGTGCAGAAATAATAAATGATGCATTAAAAACTAGTGCAGATGCATTTAGTTTTACCCGCGAGCTGTTAAAAGTACTTAACGCTGAACAAACCAGTCAGAATGTCAGCCTGGTCCTCAACGAGGACAGCAGTAAAACAGATCTGTTAATTTCATTACTTAACAAAGCTAAAATTCCATCGAAAAAAGTCGGCGCGCTTTATCTGGAAGACGGTCGCCGTCGGCAGCATCTGCAGCCTTTGGTTGAAGTTTTTCAAGAAAAAGATGGTGTAATAACTTCACGCTTATTTGATGCTGACAGTGTACAAGCGGTAGACCGCAGCAACCTGCTGCTTTGGGATCAAAGCGGTACAGCCCTGCTGGAATTAACCGGCGCTAGAAACTCAAAGGTCAGCTTTTCCATGATTCAGCAGGAGCAGCCGGCACTGGCTGCAATTATGCAGAAAGCGGAAAATGAACACCTGTTCAACTTTTCAATTCACAGCCTGCCCGTTGAAGATCAGTCACTATTTAAAGGCATCTTAATGATTCCGTTAGGTGTATTGATTGTAGTGATAATGCGCGTATTAGTCGGCCTTAAAACATCGGGCACTTTTATGCCGGTTTTAATCGCTATGGCATTTATTCAAACCAGCCTGCTAACTGGATTAGTCGGCTTTATTCTATTGGTAGCTGTCGGTTTATTTATCCGTTCCTACCTTTCCCATCTTAACCTGCTCCTGGTCTCGCGAATATCCACCGTGATTATTATGGTTATCCTGCTGATTGCCATGTTCGGCGTGCTGTCCTACAAGCTTGGGTTAACCGAAGGGCTTAAAATTACTTTCTTCCCGATGATTATCCTTTCCTGGACAATTGAACGTATGTCGGTTTTATGGGAAGAAGAAGGCGCAAAAGAAGTCATGCTCCAGGGCGGAGGCAGTTTAGCGGTTGCGGTACTTGCCTACTTTACTATGAGCAATGAGGTGACTCGTCATCTTATGTTTAACTTCATTGGCCTGCAGTTCGTTGTTATGGCACTGGTGCTGCTTCTTGGAAGTTATACCGGTTACCGTTTATTAGAGCTTCGTCGCTTTAAACCTTTAGCCGATAAGGAATAACCTATGGTTTTCTGCAGCCCCTTTAAGCTTAGAAGCAAAGGAATTATGGGCATGAACCAGCGTAATAGCGGCTATATCGGCCGTTATAACCCTCGTAAACTGTACCCGTTAGTTGATAATAAACTAAAGACCAAAATCATTGCCCGCGAAGCAAATGTGACAACACCGGCTTTATTAGGTGTTATCTCCATGCAGGCAGAAGTTGAAGGGGTTGAAACCTATATCAAAGACACCCCAGGCTTTGTTATTAAACCCGCGAAAGGCAGCGGCGGTAAAGGCATTCTGGTTATTACGAAAATTGAAAACGGACGCTATTTCAAGCCGAACGGCAGCGAAGAGAGCCTGTCTGAAATTAAACGCCATGTTACTGACATTCTTGCTGGTCTGTTTAGCCTAGGCGGCAGTGCAGATGTTGCTGTAGTAGAAGGTTTAATCCAGTTCGATAATGCTTTTGACGGCTTTAGTTTTGAAGGTGTGCCCGATGTACGCGTAATCGTATTTAAGGGCTTTCCAGTGATGGCAATGATGCGCCTGTCAACGGCGGCTTCTGACGGCAAAGCTAATTTACACCAGGGTGCTGTTGGTGTCGGCATCGATATCACCACAGGTAAAGCACTGCACGCTGTACAGTTTGATATGCCGGTGAAATATCACCCGGACACCAATAAAGAGCTTGCTCTGTTAGAAGTACCGAAATGGGAGCGTTTGATCTACCTGGCTTCCAGCTGTTATGAAATGTCCGGTATGGGTTATTTAGGCACGGACATGGTACTTGACCGAGATTTAGGGCCAATGCTGTTAGAGCTTAATGCCCGCCCGGGGCTGGCTATTCAGATTGCTAACGGTGAAGGTATCCTGCCGCGCTTAAAACTGGTTGAAAGCCTTGGTGATGACCATGGAATGACCGTAGAAGAGCGCATTGCTTTTTCTAAGGAAAATTTCTCTCAGTAATTAAAAGTTCAGCATAAAGCCGCTATCTGCTCTGCACATAGCGGCTTTTTTATAGGAATAAATAATGTTTAAACAGATACCGCTGCGTAATACCTTAAAAATGAATACGAATGACAGTGCACACGGCATTTACCGCCTGCCTTTGCTGTTCAATCTGGTTGTCAGCAGCGCATTTACAGCCCTCTTTTTTCACCTGCTTTGGACTGCCATTTATACTCAGCAGATAGCAAGTTACCTGGTTCCGGGTAGAGTTAAGCCCGTTCTATTTGCCGCTGAACCCTGGCTGTTCTCAGCGTCAACAGTGGTCACACTGCTGATGATACCTGCCTGCTTATATTCTATTTATCTATTCTGGGCAAAAAGCGATCTTAATGCGGCAAACCATAACTAATTTCAATACGTTTCCTGCAGATATAAAAAAACCGAGATAAATCTCGGTTTTTTCTGCGCGGGCAAAAATTATTTAACCACGGTTAAGCTTGGGCGTTTGCCCGGCTTAGGTTTTTTCTGTTCTTCAGGTGCAGGCTCTAACGGCTTATCCAGAGCCTGATAAGCCGGCTCTTCAGGAAAGATAGTACCGGCACCATTTTCGCGGGCGTAAATACCTTCAATTGCGTATAAAGGTACATATACCTGCATAGGCTGTCCAGCAAATCGAGCATTAAATGCAACTGCATCATCATCCATGGAAAACTGCATCACAGACTGCGGTGCAATATTAAGAACAATTTTTCCATCTTCAACATACTGCAGAGGCACTTCAACACAAGGCTGAGCCGCATCAACAATGATATGCGGGGTACATTCACTATCAACAATCCAGTTATAGAATGCACGTAAAAGATACGGACGCTGCACTAACATAACTGTCATTACATACCTACTCTAATTTCACGTTCGGTTTCAGTCATTGATGCCTGGAAAGATTCACGCTCGAATACTTTAACCATATAGCTTTTAATGCCGCTGACATTTTCATTGCCTAAATCAATATTCAATTCAGGTAGACGCCATAATAACGGTGCCATGTAACAATCAACTAGAGTGAACTCTTCAGACATAAAGTAGCTGAAATGATCAAATACAGGTGCAATTAACAAAATTGACTCGCGCAATTTCACTCTCGCCTGCTCAGCAGCCTGCGCATCGCTGCCCATAATGATTTCAACTAACGGATACCAGTCGCTTTCAACGCGCTGCATCATCAGGCGGCTTTTGCCACGCTCTACCGGGTAAACAGGCATAAGAGGCGGATGCGGAAAACGCTCGTCTAAATATTCCATAATAATACGTGAGTTGTATAAGACTAGTTCACGATCAACTAATGTCGGCACGTTATTATAAGGGTTTAGTTCAGCTAACTCTTCAGGCCAGTTCTCTTCGTCAGCGTATGTGATTTCAACATTAACGCCTTTCTCTGCTAAAACAATACGTGTTTGATGACTATACAGATCTGATGCACCCGAAAAGAGTGTCATTACAGAACGTTTATTTGCAGCTACGGCCATGGAAATCCCCTAAGATTAATTAAAATTCTATTTGTTTAAAAACGACAACGGCAATGACGGTATAAAACCAGCATTGCCGATAATTACGCACCACCTGCTCCTAGCATTAGGAATAGATAGCTTTAATGAACATCACGCCAATATTCTTTCTTCAATAAGTAACTTAGAATAAATAGTATCACTAGGAAACCAAGTACCCAGAAACCTAAGTTTTGACGCTCTAGCTTATTCGGTTCACCGGCGTAAACGAGGAAGTTTACCAGATCCAGTACCGCGGCGTCATACTCATCGGATGACATCTCACCATTTTCATTGCTCTCAAAACCGACAATCGTTTTATGCTCAACGCCGTTTACAACGGTAGTTTCAAAAACGGCCGTAGGAATACCCTGCAGCTCTTCAAGTACATGAGGCATGCCCACATCTTTAAACACGGTATTATTCACACCAAACGGGCGGTTTTCATCTTTGTAAAAAGAACGCAGATAAGTGTAGATCCAGTCAGGACCACGTAAACGTGCTTCTAATGTCAGATCTAACGGCGGATTACCAAACCATTTCGCAGCATCTTTTTCATCCATGCTGTTATTCATCAAATCACCGATTTTACTGTCGGTAAAAATCAGATTATCTTGCATTAATTCAGCAGGGATATCCAGATCTGTCGCCACTCGCTGGTAACGCTGATACCCCGTTGAATGGCATGCAAAACAGTAATTCATGAACAACTTAGCACCGTTCTGCAGTGAGGTTTTGTCCGTTAAATCATATTCAGCTTTATCTAAATGAACATTACCACCGGCGGCAAACACCAGTGTCGGTAACAGTGCCACTAAGGCTATCATTAATTTTTTCATTTGAATGTTAACCTCGTTGGCAGCGGTTTAGTTTTTTCGTTTTTACTGTATACCCAAAGTGCAATAAAGAAACCGAAGTAACCAACAGAGGCAATCTGTGCAATGATGGTACGAACCGGTGTTGCAGCTAGCGCGCCTAAGACACCTAATACAATGAAACAAATAATAAACTGAGTAATATTCGCTTTATGAATCCAGCTGCGGTAGCGGATTGACTTTACTTTACAGCGATCTAACCACGGCAGCAGGAATAAAATGGCAATTGATCCGCCGAAAAATACTACACCGATTAATTTATCAGGAATTGCACGTAGAATTGCATAATACGGCGTGTAATACCACACTGGCGCGATATGATCCGGTGTTTTCAGACTGTTTGCCGGCTCAAAGTTCGGCGGCTCAAGGAAGTAACCACCGCCTTCAGGTAGAAAGAAAATAACGGCGCAGAAGAAGATTAAGAATCCCGCGACCCCCATAATATCTTTAACCGTGAAATAGGGGTGAAAGGGAATGGCATCGATAATATCTTTTTTACCACTGTAATGTTTGTGGAAAGTAAATTTACCCTTAGCTTCTTCAGAAGCACTGCCTTTTTTCTGTTTAATCTCAATACCATCGGGGTTATTTGAGCCCACTTCGTGCAGTGCAACAATATGTAAAAAAACTAAGGCGACCAGCGCTAAAGGTAAAGCAACAACATGCAGTGCAAAGAAACGGTTTAAGGTAGCGCCGGAGATAACATAGTCCCCGCGGATCCATAAAGTCAGGTCATCACCAATAATTGGTATCGCACCAAACAAAGAGATGATTACCTGAGCTCCCCAGAATGACATCTGCCCCCAAGGCAGCAGGTAGCCCATAAAGGCTTCAGCCATCAGTACCAGGAAGATCAGCATGCCGAAGATCCAGATAAGCTCACGCGGTTTCTGGTAAGAACCATAAATTAAACCACGGAACATATGCAGGTAGATAACCACAAAGAATGCAGAAGCTCCCGTTGAGTGCATGTAGCGTAATAACCAGCCGTAGGGTACATCGCGCATAATGTATTCAATAGATGCAAATGCGCCTTCTGCAGACGGGTTATAATGCATTGTTAACCAGATACCGGTTAATAATTGATTAACCAGCACCAACATCGCTAGTGAACCAAAAAAGTACCAGAAGTTAAAATTAACAGGCGTCGGGTATTGTGCTAAATGTTTATTCCACGTTTCAGTCATAGGAATACGTGCATCAACCCAGTCGATTGTGCCTGTGACTAGTTTTTTAAGCATTAGGCATCTCCTTTATCTAAACCGATTAGAATTTGTGTATCACTGACATAATGATGCGGTGGTACAACTAAATTTAGCGGAGCTGGTACATTCTGGAAAACGCGTCCCGCCATATCAAATTTTGAACCATGACAAGGGCAGAAGAAACCGGACTCGATCCCTTCAACCTGTTCGCCAAAGGAATCTGGAAGGTAAGTAGGAGAGCAGCCCAGATGTGTACATAAACCAACAGCGACGAAAATCTCTTCTTTTAATGAACGATTTATATTTGATGCATATTCAGGCTGCTGCGGCTCCTGCGAGTCAGGATCGCGTAACTGCCCTGAAAGCGAGGCTAATTCATCGATAATCTTCTGCGTACGAGATACAATCCAAACGGGTTTACCGCGCCATTCAACACGAATCAGCTGACCCGGCTGAATCTTGCTGACATCAACAGCAACAGGGGCTCCAGCCGCTTTTGCTTTTTCACTTGGGCTCCAAGATTTCACGAAAGGTACTGCAACAGCGGCAGCCCCCACTCCGCCGACAACCGCGGTTGTCAGTGTCAGAAACTTGCGGCGACCAGAATTAACAGGCGCATTGCTCATTTAACCATCTCCATTGTGAGCTGCAGAAAAGCAGTTCAGAAAACATAAAACTTGATATGCACATTTTTCATGTTGCAATAAGTGCACAAAAACTGGCTGAATTCTAAAGAAATAGACCAATATTTACAAGCTATTAACATTACTTTTACGAAGGCAGAAGAAGAAAAGCACGGCTTAATTGACCATGCTCTCATTAAGTGAACTATTTATGAGGTAATAGACTAAAAATAAACGACATTAATTATGCAGGGCTGTCCATGATTGATGCCGAGCCGTTCTTAGCTAACTCGGCAAGATCTTTATCGATCCAGAACAGCGCCTTGCCGTCTTCACCGACTAATTTTATTTTATCTAGAATGCCTTTGAATAATTTCTCCTCTTCATGCTGCTCAGCGACATACCATTGTAAAAAGTTAAAAGTAGAATAATCATGACTGCTGAATGCAGCATGGGTAAGCTCATTAATCTTTTTAGTAATCAGGCATTCATGCTGATAAGTTTCCATAAAGATATCTTTTAAAGAGTCAAATTCATGCGGCGGTGCCTCAATCGCCCCTAAAATGGGTAACGCCCCTGTTTCACTCACATAGGTAAACAAACGGTTCATATGCTCCATCTCTTCTGCAGCGTGATTACGAAGCATTAATGCAGCCCCTTCAAAACCTTTATCTTCACACCACGCGCTCATCTGCAGATATAAGTTCGACGAGTAAAATTCCAGATTAATCTGTTCGTTTAATTTTTCAACCATAGTATCGGCCAGCATATTGAACTCCATTATTAAATTACTGTAAGTATTTCTTTAAACATTCACTTTATACCAAATATATAGAATAAGCGATGCTGGAGAGAGAATGAAAATGAGGCAGGAAAATAAAGGACGAAGGGGAATCAACTAGACTGCAGACGGAAATTTAGAATAAAAAAAGCCCGGTATAAACCGGGCTTTTTGCAGTACTGAAAACGAAATATTAACGTTTTGAGAACTGTGGGCGTTTACGTGCTTTGTGTAGACCAACTTTCTTACGCTCAACTTTACGTGCATCACGGGTAACAAAACCAGCGCCGCGTAGTTCAGAACGAAGAGTTTCGTCATACTGCATTAATGCACGAGTGATACCTAGACGGATAGCACCAGACTGACCCGTAGTACCACCACCTTTAACAGTGATGTTAAGGTCAAACTTGTCAGTAGCACCAACAAGTTCTAATGGTTGACGAACAACCATACAAGCAGTTTCACGACCGAAGTATTCATCGATGTTACGCTTGTTGATAGTGATTTGACCACTACCTGCTTTTACAAAAACACGAGCTGTAGAGCTTTTGCGACGACCAGTGCCGTAGTATTGATTTGCCATTGTTTTAATCCTATTAGATGTCTAAAACTTGTGGTTGCTGTGCAGAATGTTGATGCTCAGTACCAGCATAAACTTTCAGTTTACGGTACATTGCACGGCCTAGAGGGCCTTTTGGTAACATACCTTTAACAGCTTTCTCAATAACACGTTCAGGTGCACGCACGATAAGATCTTCAAAATTAATTGATTTAATACCACCGATGAAACCAGTGTGGTGGTAGTAGATTTTACCTTTAGCTTTATTACCAGTTACGGTAATTTTCTCAGCATTGATAACAACGATGTAATCGCCAGTATCAACATGCGGAGTGTATTCTGCTTTATGTTTACCACGTAGACGTAAAGCGATTTCAGTAGCCAGACGGCCTAAAGTTTTACCTTCAGCATCGACTACAAACCAGTCGCGTTTGACTTCAGCTGGTTTAGCAACAAAAGTTTTCATTAAGTTATACCCAATTTAATGATTTAAAAAAAATATGACTATCATTATTGATAATCAAAAATGTATTTGCCATTTCGTATCCCTTCGAATACGTCAAGCGTAATCAAATCCACCATATTAATTTTGGGGTGTGGATAAGGTGGGCGGCGAAATTATATAGAAAAAACCAACAGAGATCACCTTAATATTGAAATAATTAACAATAATTATTTTCGGCTTAAACTGGCGCGGATAAGTTTTACTCTTCGCTATGATGTGCCTGCTGTAAATAGGCTGTACTCTGCATCTCCAGCAGCCGGGAAATACAGCGCTGGAATTCAAACTTCAGCTTAGTTCCTATATATAACTGCATTATTTCCACTTCCGCAGAAATAATAACCACGACGTGACGATCGTAAAATTCATCAACCATCGCAATAAAACGGCGAGCAAGATCATTATGCTGATCATTCATCTGTTTAATATTGGCAATCAGAACAGTACGGTAGAGAATTGCCAGTTCAATATAATCTAATACACTGCGAGGGCCGCCGCACAGTGATTCAAATTCAATACTTAAAGTATCAACACTATAAGCGGCAGCGGCAATACTGCGGCCGTTGATCTTAATCGGCTGAGCATATACCCGGTCTCCATCAGCTAAGCTTTCGAAAGTCTGCTCAATCTGCACAGCGGCTCCTTCATCTAACGGGTAATGATAAATCTCCGCTTCAATTAACCGCCCTATACGGTAATCTTTTCCGCCGTCTAAATTAACTATTTCACAAAAACTACAGACTAATTCTATAGCTGGCAGAAAACGCGCTCGTTGTAATCCGTTTTTATATAAATCGGCCGGATGAATATTGGAAGTGGCAACCAGCACGACTCCCTGTTCAAACAGGGCTTCTAACATACCGGCCAGAATCATAGCATCAGTAATGTCATCAACAAAAAATTCATCAAAACACAAAATATCAGTTTCCGATGAAAATTTTTCAGCAATCATTTTCAGCGGATTAACCTGCCCTTGTAACTCAGACAGTTCTTTATGCACCCGAAGCATAAAATGGTGAAAATGCAGGCGTAATTTGCGCTCTGTATGCAGGCTATGAAAAAACAGATCCATCAGATACGTTTTGCCGCGCCCTACGCCGCCGTAAAAATACAACCCGTTTAGAGGCTGTTTTTTTAACGGTTTATTAAGCAGCTTTTTTAATAAAGACGGCAGAAAGCCATTTTCCACGTGCTCGGCAGTTTGCCCCTGCAAGTCGGTATAAAGACGCTGCAGGTGTTCGACAGCGGCGGCCTGGGAAGGGTCCGCAAAAAAGTCAGGCTTTTCCAGATCCGCCTGATATAAAGAAAGTGGGGTCACAAATAGCTCGATGTAATAAATAAGTTTAATCAGATATTTAACCCAGCAGCCGAGGTTATTCAACAATATTTTAAAATATTGTTTACAAGTGAGAAATAAAGCCCTGTTTTTCTTTGTATTTACAGAACTATTAAGCAATCCTTTAGTCAATACTTAAATCTTGACCATAAATAAGGAATTTTATTGTGAGTAAATTCAGCGCTTCCGTTTTTTTCACCTGCAGTTTAATAATGCTTAGCATTAACTCATACGCAGCTCTGCCGCTGGCCGTTGCCGGAAAAGCCCTGCCGAGCCTTGCCCCTCTCGTCGATAAAGTAAGCCCGGCAGTAGTTAATATTTCAGTTTCAGGCAGTCAGTCTAATCAGCAGATTTTTCCCGACCTGTTTCAGTTTTTCGATAAAGACGGTCAAGCTGAAACTCCTAAACAGCCCTTTATAGGTCTAGGATCCGGTGTTATTTTTGACTCGAAACAAGGTTACATCATTACCAATTTTCACGTTATTGAAAATGCAGAAGAAATAAAAGTGACACTAAAATCAGGCCACCAGTTTGATGCACAGGTTATCGGGCAGGATATGCACAGTGATATTGCGCTTTTACAAATTAAGACCAGTAAAAAACTAACTCAAATCCCCCTGGCTAACTCTAATAATCTGCGGGTCGGCGACTTTGTTATTGCCATCGGCAACCCGTTCGGCCTAGGGCAAACGGTTACTTCGGGTATTATCAGTGCACTTGGACGCAGCGGTCTTAATCTGGAGAATTTAGAAAACTTCATCCAGACAGACGCGGCTATTAACAGCGGCAACTCCGGAGGAGCGTTAGTTAACCTCAATGGTGAACTAATCGGCATTAATACCGCCATTTTAGGCCCTAACGGCGGCAATATAGGCATAGGTTTTGCGATCCCTGCCAATATGGTAAACAACTTAGTTCAGCAGTTATTACAATATGGCGAAGTCCGCCGAGGTATTTTAGGAATAAAAGGCGGGGAATTAACACCGGAGCTGGCTAAAACTTTTGACCTGGAATCTCAGCACGGAGCGTTCATATATCAAGTAAGTCCTTACTCAGCCGCTGAAGAATCAGGAATTAAAGCAGGAGATGTTATTGTTTCATTAAACGGGTATACCATTAAGTCTTTCGCAGAGCTGCGCGCAAAAATCGGCAGTCTGAGTGCAGGCAAGCAGATTTCATTAACCCTTATAAGAGACGGTGAAACTCTCAATCTCACAGCTGTACTCAAAGAGTCATCAAGCAGTAAAGTGCAGGCGCAGGCAATCCACCCCTCTTTATCGGGAGCTGTATTAACCAATACAATTTCGCCAGATGAAAATAAAGGTGTAGTAGTAACAGAAGTTGAGAGGGATTCAACTGCTGAGCGTTATGGTCTGCAGCAGGGAGATATTATAATAGGTATTAACCGCACGCGAATCCGCAATTTAAAGGAACTTTCGGATCTAATTAAAACATCGCCGGAGATTTTAGCATTAAATGTGCTCCGCGATACTAGACGTTTATATTTAATATTAAACCAATAAACAAGGTAAAACGGCCTTTATTCGTAATAAACTTACAAATAAAGGCTAAAAATCGAAATAAATTGATTATAAATCATTTTTTATTCGATTATTTCTTGTAAAATACGCGCCATTAAATATGGATATTAAATTTTTTTTAAAACTTGTAATAAAAAAACATAATCACTCTTGGAGAAAAGACGGTGAGAAAAACTAAAATAGTATGTACGATTGGTCCAAAATCAGAATCGAAAGAGATGTTAACTAAACTAGTTGAGAACGGCATGAATGTTATGCGCCTTAACTTCTCACATGGTAACTTCGCTGAGCACGGCGGCCGTATCGAGACTATTCGTGAAATTTGTACTGAAACTGGTAAAAACGTAGCAGTATTATTAGATACTAAAGGTCCAGAAATCCGTACAGTTAAACTGGCAAACGGTGATGACGTATTATTAACTGCAGGTCAAGAGTTCACTCTTTCTACAGACCAGACAATCGTTGGTGATAACACTATCGTTGCAGTAACTTACGAAAACCTAACTAACGACCTAGCTGTTGGTAACACTGTTTTATTAGACGATGGTCTAATCGAAATGACAGTTAAAAGCATCACAGATACAAACGTTGTTTGTGAAGTAATGAATACTGGTGAGCTAGGCGAAAACAAAGGTGTTAACTTACCAGGCGTTAAAGTTCAACTTCCAGCTCTATCTCCTAAAGATAAAGGTGATTTAGTATTTGGTTGTGAGCAGCAGGTAGACTTCATCGCAGCATCTTTTATTCGTAAGAAAGAAGACGTTTTAGAAATCCGTGAGCTATTAAAAGCAAACGGCGGCGAAAAGATCCAGATCATCTCTAAAATTGAAAACCAGGAAGGCGTTGATAACTTCGACGAAATCTTAGCAGTTTCTGATGCGATCATGGTTGCTCGTGGTGACTTAGGTGTTGAAATCGCTGTTGAAGAAGTAATCTTCGCACAGAAAATGATGATCGAAAAAGCCAATGCAGCACGTAAACCAGTTATTACTGCTACGCAAATGCTTGATTCAATGATCAAAAACCCGCGTCCTACACGTGCTGAAGCTGGTGATGTTGCAAATGCAATCATCGATGGTACAGATGCAGTAATGCTTTCAGGTGAATCTGCTAAAGGTAAATACCCTGCAGAAGCAGTTGAAATCATGGCAACTATCTGTCAACGTACCGATGGTGTTATGCCAACACAAACTGCATGTGCTAAATCTGAACTACGCATCACTGAAGCAGTATGTAGTGGCGCAGTAGTCAACGCTGAGCAACTTGGTGCTAAATTAATCATCGTAGCAACAGGCGAAGGTAAATCTGCACGTTCAGTACGTAAATACTTCCCAACTGCACAAATCTTAGCGCTAACAAGCAATCCTAAGACTCGCCAACAGTTAGCATTAACTAAAGGTGTTTCTGCTAAAGTTATCGAACAGCAAGCTACTATCGAAGATTTCTACAAGCTAGGTATGGACTTCGCTAAAGAGCAAGGTTTAGTAGTAAGTGGTGATAAAGTAGTGATTGTTTCTGGTGCTCTTGTTGATTCAGGTACTACAAACACTTCTTCTGTACACGTTATTGCTTAATAACTAAATACGGAAAAATAAAAGCACTGCATTTAGCGGTGCTTTTTTTTGTCTGGATTTCGGTCATCCATAAGTTGATT
>NZ_KB907002.1 GCF_000381745.1 Psychromonas ossibalaenae ATCC BAA-1528
ATATACAGTATAATTACAACTGTTTATTTATCCAGCTTTCAGTATACAAAGGACGATGGGTATGGCTTCTCTGGGCGTAGCCCGGCATGTTCAACAGCTTATTATACGACGAAATGTCGTATTTCCGATGGAAAGACGACAGCCGTTTATTTATTTAAATATGAGGTCAGATTACTTGATTTGAATAATATATCAAGACGTTACAATTATAAATCAAAGACAAATCATGGAAAAAAGCGGCAAATTGGCGTAATTACGGCAGAAAGACGACAAAAACACTACACTGTATATAAAAACATCTATTTTCTAAAAAAAAGGAAATAATATGGCTTCTCAATTTTTGTCAGCCATCGCTGAAAATATGCGCCTTAAACATTACGCGCAAAAAACCATCAAATCGTATTTATACTGGATTAAGATTTATATTAAATTCAATAAAAATACTCATCCTGTCCACTGCCATAATAAGGAAGTTGAACGGTTTTTATCTTATCTGGCAAATCAACGCCATGTCGCCCCTAAAACCCAAAGTTTAGCTTTAAATGCTCTGGTCTATTTGTATAAGGAGTTCTTAGATAATCCGCTTACTCTTGAGCTGAAATATAACCGCACAACAACACAACCCAAATTGCCAGTGGTCTTAACGGTAACAGAAACCGCCGCACTATTGCGCAATCTCCCGGCAGCTGTTTCACTGCCCTGCCAGCTTTTATACGGCAGCGGCCTGCGTTTAATGGAAGTATTACGGCTGCGTATTCAGGATATTGATTTTGATTACTTGTCAGTGCAGATCTGGCATGGAAAAGGCGGCAAACACCGACGTGTTACCTTAGCACGAGAGCTTGTTAAACCTTTACGTCAGCAAATTGAAGCTGCACGTTTATATTATGATCAAGACATGCTTAATAACGATTATTGCGGCGTGTATTTACCCTACGCAATGGCGGCAAAATTTCCTAATGCGCCGAAAGAGTTTGCCTGGCACTTTCTTTTCCCTTCTCACAATTTAAGTGTCGAGCCTGATACAGACAGCTTGCGTCGACATCATATCCATGAAAGTCACCTGCAGCGTTCGGTACGACAAACCGCCAGAAAATTAAAGTTTGAAAAACATGTGACCTGCCATACTTTACGCCACTCTTTTGCTACGCATTTACTGCAGCGAGGCGCAGATATCCGCACGGTCCAAGAACAATTAGGACATAGTGATATTCGTACGACACAGATCTATACACATGTATTACAGGCTGGGGCTAATTGTGTAAGAAGTCCATTATCCGACCTGTTAGAAATTGATACCGGCAGCCAGCAGAAAAGTGAAATTTGATATCTTTTCACAATAAATAATTATCTAAAAAAAAGGCACTGAACGTTTCACGAACAGTGCCTTGTATATTAGGATTTAAACCTACTCCGGCGAATAGCCAAGCAGGCTCTGCTCTAAACTCACCCCCTGCAGTTTCAGCTGGTTGACCCGCTGCAGATATGCTGCACCTTTCAGTAGGTGAAGTGCCACATCAACCGCTTTACGCTGGTTGTAATCCTGCAGATAAGTACCCTTCACCCAGCTGTTAAATGCACCTAAACTTGGACCGGCCCAAATCTGGTAATCCATTTCACGGCCCTTTTCACCGATATTTGACCAGCGTGAAGAGAGGCCTAAATACCAGCGGAAGATCAGCGCCATTTTACGTTTCGGACTGCTTTTTGCGCGTGCCAGCATTTCCGGATCCCGCTCATGGAAAAAGTCGATAGTACCCGCCCAGACATCATCAAGATTCTGACGGAAAATCTGCTTTTCGATTTTTTCCCGCTCAGCAGCCGGAATTGCTTCAATTGAATCATAATTCATATACAGGTCATAGAGCTTGTTAGCGCGCATGGCAAACATGGAGCCGCGTTTTACCACCTGCAGTTTTACGCCCATCTCAAACATATCAGCAGCCGGAGCCATAGTGACATCGGCCATTTCAACGCCGGCTAATAGTTTGCGGGTATGCTCAGAAGCCCCTGCTTCTATACAGGCCTGGTTTACTGAACCAAGTACAATATAAGCGGCGCCCATATTAAAGGCAGCCAGTGCTGCTTCCGGGGTTCCGATACCGCCGCCCGCACCAACACGCAATGCTGGAGAGAAGTTATACTGGGCTTGTATTTCATCACGCAGTGCAATAATAGTCGGCAGCAGAGTTAAAAATGGACGGTTATCCGTATGGCCGCCGGAGTCAGCTTCAGCGGTAATATCATCAGCCATTGGCACACGTTTTGAAAGCTCAGCCTGTAAAGGAGTGATTTTGCCCTGCGCTAACAGTTTATCAACCAGCTTCTGCGGCGCAGGCTCCATAAAGCGGCGCCCTACTTCGGTACGGGACACTTTGGCAATTACTTTATTGCCGATATTTACCGTACCGTCTGCATTTTCAGATAATCCCGCTAAACGGTACCAGACGATATGTTCAGTCAGCCCCAAATAAGCAGAAGCTTCAACGGTATCTACACCGAGTTTTAAGAAGCGTTCAACGGCGCCGCGCTCTAATGCTTCTTCAGCAGGCGCATGGATCAGGTTTACCGCAAACGGACCGTCCGGTAATTCAGCCTGGATACGTTTAATTGAATCTTCAATCACATCGGGTACTAAACCAGCAGCCCCGAATGAACATAAGAATCCCGCTTTACCTAAAGCGACAACCAGCTCAACAGAAGCAATGCCGTTAGCCATTGCGCCGCCGTGATAGGCATACTTAACCTTATGCTGCTGCTTAAATGCATCATCACCTAAGTCTTCGGGATTAAGCGCCTGGGCAAAAGCTAATACCGCTTCAGAACCCTGTGCCGATACTTCCTGACTCAAGCCTAAACCGGCACCATTTTGTGCAAGGTATACAGGTTTTTTTAAATCCATTAAGCGTTTTCTGATTTCACTGCTTTCGCTGTTAATCGCACCGGCCTCTACCTGCCATGCCCAGTTGATCTGATTTTTATTATTAAAAGTTAAAGCTGACATATTGTTCCTTTAAACCCGTGTTATTCATTTCAGTGCTGATAAAACAACACAGTTTTTATGTAAAGCACCTCTAAAATTCCGGCAGCACCGCCGCCGAAATTTTAAACATTTTAGGCTTCTACGATGCTCAATACGATGTTTTTCACTTCGTATATACGCAGGCCGTCTTTTGATAAGTTAGCATCACCCACTAAACGTACTTCACCAGACTCACGAATGATATCAGTAATATGCACATCTAAGCTCATCTGTTTATTAAGCGGGGTGATCTGACCACGGTATTTCCAGATAACATTAGTCAGCGGCGCTTCAAAACGCGGATTACTAAACTGTGCGCCTAAATCATTTTTCAATGCGTAAGTCTGCAGCAGCTCGATAATTGCTTCCACCCCAAGTGATCCAGGCATTACCGGATCTTGATGAAAATGGTAACGGAAGAACCAGTCACTGGCATCGATGGTACGTTCACCATAGATATAAGCCAACCCGGCTTTACCGCCGCCTTCAACAACTGACACAGTGTCCACAAAGTTCATCTGTCCGCCGGCTAAACGGTAATGCGGTTTAGCGGCCGGCGTCTGGAAGAACGGCAGCTGTTTATTTGTTAAATCAAAGCGTTCAATCTGCGCAGCCGGGGTATTGTTATCAACAAACCAGGCATGAGTGATTTTACCGTTATCTATGCCTAGCTGGTTAGTCAGTGATTCAGAGCTAAAGTAACCAAAGACTGCATTACCTTTATAGAAGGTTTCGCCGTCAACCAGCAGATCAAAAGTGAAGCTTTGAATAATTGCGCCGCCGGCCATACTAGTGCTCAGTAATACCGATTTATTAATAATCGTTTTACCGCGCAGGTCAATTTTCTTAAGCAGTTTGCCGCTGCCGTCAAGATTACGGAAGAACAGATCTTTTTCAGGATATTTAAGCGTGGTGCCCATATAACCGGAAATAAAACCGTTCGGCTGCAGTGCAATTTCCATAATCAATGAATACGGCATCCAGTTTTCATGGCTGTTTTTGGTAAAGTACCAGGCATCGTGCGGCACATAATACTCAGCGATACAGCTGGACGGATTTTTAAGATCCAGACGTTTACCTTTTACTTCCACAACCTGGGTCACGACCTGCAGATCACCACAGGGCGTACGCGGCGGAATGCGTCCTTTATAAACATCAAAGTCAGGACCGAAACATTTAGAGATGTTACCGGTGGCAAATTCAAACATATGCCACGGAGTAAACGGTGCCTGGTTAGGAATGCGGTTCTGTCCACTAACTAACGGGGCTTCATAATGTTTAATCGGCACCACGCCTTTTTCACGATGTGCGTTTAAATCTGATTCCACACGCATTAAAGGGCGCTGTGCATGCTTAAACGGCTGCACACCGCGTTCATCGGTGATCAGGTTATTCTCAACGTCATGAATAGCGGCACTGTCGATATCTTCAATATGCTTCTCTAATTCAGTTAATGCGCTGTCCACCGAAACACTGGTTGAACCTAATGTCTGCACCACATTGCTGGGCAGTGTTACCGGGTAAGGTGAGTTCGCATCCTGCTCTTTAATTTCCACACAAAGATTTTTGAAATCAACAACGACTTTGCCGTCCAGAATAATATCAATATTTGCTTTCATAAACGGGCGCGGCGACATACCCATTTCCGTGACTTCCATCCGGTAAGTCAGTGTATTACGCTGCGGCTGCACCTGACCGCGGCAGCGTACTGTCTGCGCCTGTCCCGGCATAGGCTGGAAACGAGCATTGTTAACTTCACTGTTCATGCCTAACCAGAGCATAAAGAACATCGCCATCTGTCCGCAGCCTTCCGACATTAACGAACCAGCCATCACCTGATCACCTTTAAAGTGACACGGGAAATACCAGTGATCCGGGTCGAGATCTTTCTGACCTTCTAATAAACCCAGTCCCCAGTGACCGCCGGTCGGATCAACTTTAGTGATACGCTCAATCATCAGGAATTTTTCCGACGAGAATTTCAGTGATGGATTACGTCCCTGCTGATCATATTCAGGTCCGAAACAGCCGCTGATATCACCGTTAACCAGCTTCATCATATCGTCATAACCATACAGGGTACGGTCATTATTAATCAGCGGTTTAAAGTAGGACTTCTGCGCATTAGTAAATTCAGCTTTATCTTTATCATTATGGATAACGCCTTTGCCGTCAGCCAGCTCTTCATCGGTGAAGAAACCAGCACAGCCGTTACGCATGATCAGGACTTTTTTATCACCAACGTAACAGTCGTAATGGAAGAAAAACAGCAGCTGTTCGCCGTTTTTCGCATAGGAATCGATATGGATTTCATAACGCAGGGTTTCGCCGCCGAAGGCCATCTCTTCTAAGAAGGTTAATTCACAGTCCAGCAGACGATAAACACGCTCACTTTTGTTCTGGAAGTCGATTCCTATAAAGGAGATCAGCATTAAATCACACTGACCGGATTCAACCGATACCGACCAGGGGATCTGACCGTCGATTAAAAACGGCGCATCGACAGGAATATCATATTCCGTGGCCATATAGGATTTTTTGTATTCATTAACTTTAGCATCAAGATCGGTAACACGGGTTACCAGCAGATAATCTGTGGTCGGCAGACGTACGCGGCGCGCATAGCTGTCGATAATCTTATATTCACTGCCGAATACTTTAGCGATATCACCTTCTGCAAATTCAACTAAATCGGCAGTATCGTAAATTACCTGTTTAGGTTTATTAAAGCGTTCCACTAAATTCAAAGGCGGATAAGCGTAACCTGAACTGCCCTTTATCTGAAAACCAGGAGCTTGAAAAACAGGAGCCGAAGAGGCAGATGCCTGCATAACGGCATTCGTCGCTGTAGTTAAAGGCGTGCCCGCAAGCACCTGTGTCTGTAGATTAATCAGTTTGGCAATCTGCTGCTCGGCCGCATGACGCGAACGAATAAATGCCTGGTGTGTTTTAGTCTGCTGGGCAATCTCTTTGGTAGTTTTACTGATCACACTGTTGTATTCACCAGTCTGACTGTTTGCACTGTGGTTCATAGGGTCTGCACCTCGACCTGTTTGTACAGGCTGTTGAGTATTAGGTGTAAAAGGTTCGGCAGCTGCCGTTAATAATTCCCGGTTAATGGTTAACACAGTTAAATTATTAGGGTTAGACAGCGCTGTTAACTGTCTGCCGTTAATCTGCTGACGCACCGCAGTAAATACAGGGTTAGCCTGCTCTTTCAAAATTGCTTCTTTGATGTCGGTGCCGCCTAAGGTGATGGTTTTAACCAGCGCTAATTTCTTTTTAGGCTGAGCATAAACAGGCGCTTGATGCGCTGAATTTGTCGATGATAAAATCAGATGCGCACAGCTTAAATCTTTCCCTAAGCCGTTAACTGCAGTGATAGAAGCACCTGGCCTCTGATCCAGCTGGAGTGCGGTTTTGATAATGCTCGCCATGCCTGAAGCGTTAAACAGATGGCCTACCTGACGTTTGACACTGTCAATCTGTGCGTTTGGATAACAGGCCGCAAAAGCGGCTTTCTCAGCCTGGTTATCAGCAGTAAAACCACTGGCAAAGGCTTCTACTGAGTTAACTGTTGAAGCATCTACAGCCGCTGTTCGGCAGGCTTTTGCACTGCTTTTTTCAATCGCGCCCGCATCTGTGCCGGTACTGAATACACAGGCATCAATATTAGCGTAAACCTGCTGCGGCTCTACTTGCGTACTTGGTTTAAGTACAAATGCACCCGCGCCTTCGCCGACAACCCACTGCTGCGAATCTAGGAGGTTGGGGCAGTTTGTGGCGTTTTCAGAAACACCGCCGTAAGACTGGCGTATGCTGATATTTTCCAGTGAACCGGCCAAATCTACACTGGCGATGATCACCGCTTCAACGTCAGATGTCTGGAACAAATTATCTGCTAACTCTACGCAGCGGTATACCGAGTTTTCTTCACTGGAAACGGTAAATGCCGGACCGGAGAAATCCCATAATGCCGAGATCCGCGAAGCCATTATATTACCGATAAAGCTGGTGTACTGGTTTAGCTGAGCAGCTGAAGCGATACTCTCTTTAGCGATGGCAGTTAATTCATCCTGCTGAGCGGCTGTTAAATGAATGCCCTGCTGCAGCAGACTCTCTTCAATCTGTGAGCTTAAATTTACCCGCCCGCGGTACTGATGCAGATCCAGCTCAATACCCATTGCCACTAATACAGCAACATTACTGCCCTCTTTAAGGCCGGCATCTTTAGCCGCATTATCTGCAACTTTCATCATCATCAGCTGCTGCGGAATGAGACAGTCTTGTTCATTCGGCGGTACTTTGAAACGTAAAAAGTCGATATCAAAGTTTTCTACATAGCCGCCTTTGGGCGCTTTATTTAAACCTAATGTCTGTTTAACCGTCGAATTTAAATCTAAACCTTTCCAGCGCTTTGGCGGCAGTTCACGAAAAGTAGTCTGATCGCCGTCCAGCAGGGTTTTAAATTCAGATAAGTCGGCAGCACTGCCGAACAAACAGTCCATGCCGATAATAGATAAAGGCGTTGAAGCTTTTGCCTGCACACTGTTGTCGGCCAGCGGTGTATTACCCGGCTGTAGAACCAAATGGGCATTACTGCCGCCGAAGCCAAATACACTGACACCGGCAGTACGGGTTTTCGATTCAGGAACGTTCCATGATACTGACTCCGTCGGCATCTGGGCAGCATCAAAATAACTGTTTTTAGAACTGATAGGATTCTTTAAACTGATAGTGGCAGGAATAATGCCTTCATTTAATGCCCAGATAGCTTTGGTCATGCCCGGCATACCGGCAGCTGTCAACAGGTGTCCTAAATTAGATTTAGCCGAGCTCAGCAGCGGTTTAGTGTGATACGCACTAAAGAAAGTCTCCATGGAAGTCAGCTCAACCTTGTCGCCTTTCGGCGTGCCCGTTGCATGACATTCAATGTAATCAACATCAGCCGGATTGACCTGCGCATCCTGATAAGCACGCTGATACGCAAGTACCTGCCCTTTAGAATTCGGACTTAATACAAACTCGCCTTTACCGTCATTAGACAGCGAGCCGCCTTTAATAACCGCATGGATCTTATCACCGTCACGCAGCGCATCACTGTGGCGTTTTAACACCATCATGCCTGCACCTTCAGCCGCAAACAGCCCCTGCGAATCTTTATCAAAAGGTGCATGGGTATTATTAGCCGGGAAAGCCTGGAAAATTGAAAAGCCCATATTAACAAACATAGGATCCGCACCGGAAACCGCACCGGCTAACATCATGTCAGCTTTACCGGTATGCAGATAATCACAGGCTAATTTAACACTGTAGCAGGATGACGCACAGGCGGCATCCAGTGATAATGAACTGCCGCCGAGTCCGGCAGCTTTACTTAATAACGCCGACGGGTAACCGGCAATTAAAGCATTATCCGAATGGACCTGTTTAGCTTTGGTGAAATTAGCCAGCTGAAAACTGTCTGAGGTTAACTGCTGCAGCGCGTTTTCCACCACATGGTGGTAAAAAGGCAGAAACAGATGATTAGATGATTTAGTCGGGAAAGACAGATTACCTAGAATCAGACCGCAGTGTTCAAGCTGTTCACTGCCCCAGTAACCGGCATCGGTTAATGCCTGCCGGGTAACATATAAGCCCCATTTGTTAAGGTCGTCTAACTGGTTAAGGTAACTTTCCTGTAAACCGTGCAGCGCAAACGGCCCGGCCTCAAATTCAAAGCCGCGAATATAACCGCCGTACATGCAGTAGAACTTGTCAGTATCGCCTTTTTTACCGTAATACTTTGCCGGATCAACCCCCATTTCAACTGCGCTGATCTGTTCGCGGTTATCCTGCTTTTCCAGCAGCTGCTGCCAGAACTGCTCTGGTCTACTTGAGCCGGGAAATAGATTCGCTATACCGACTACTGCAATGTTTTCCATAAATTCTCTCTGTATTTTTAATCTTTTAGCGGCTGAATAATCGAGCCGTAGAAAAAACTATCTAAATTGATTTTTACACCGAAGCTAAGCAGCTTGGCAGCCGCCCGCGCATAGGTGAGCTGATCATCGGTGCCTTTGGCGTTCACCGGCACACTAAGATGTTCAACAGCGCCCGCTTTGTCTTTTAAAATCTTATCCGTCCAGCTGCACAGTGAGCGCCCCGCGCCCATTTCGATATATACCGACGTACCTTTATCCGCAAGGGTATTAATCAGCCGCGGAAAATCAACGGGATCACAAAGGCATTTGGCAATGCTCACCGCAATCGCTTTTTTATGCTGCGGGATCGGCAGATAACATGAGCTGGAAATCATTTTAGTGCTAATACGTTCCGTCACATCCATGCTGTATAGATCCAGCATATTCTGATATTCCGCATGGGCTGGAGCGCTGTGAATCGCATTAGCCATATTCAACGGCATAGCACGCACGCCCAGACGTTTAATCACTTTTAAACAGTCGTCAGGATAACCGCCGATCACTAAGCTGTCCGGGGTATTAATAATGGTCACATAAACCCGTTCGCCCTGTGCAATGACCTCATTGACCTGCGCTAATGTGCCTTTAATGCTGTAGGTTTCCCAGATCTGCTCAAAGGTGCCGTCACTCACATCGGGCAGATTCCACAACTCGCGAATAGCACGCAGTTCACCGGATAATCGATGGTTAAAAGTGTCCGAAGCCGCTAAACGCGCACTCATCAAACCCGGCGAGTGCCAGCAGCCGAGTGCTGCAAACATACTGATTTCGCCCATACTGTATCCTGAGGCATAATCTGCATTAACTGCAAATACCTGTTCGAATATTTTGGTAAAAACACAGGCATAACCAACACCGCATTCGGCAATATTTGCCAGATCATTACGCAGTGCTAAATCCCGCTGTTTGAGCTGTTTGAAATCTAAAGCGGTTACCGAACGCGGGTTAAGCAGCTGATCTTTTAAACTGGCGCCGATATTGTCCGCCAGCGCAATGACACTGGGATAGATTTCCGGAAAAAGATGAAACAGATCCCGGCCTAACCCGACATAAGTTGCGCCGATCCCCGGATATAAAAATGCGACATTACTGCTGCTTTGCGGCTGACTGCTGAAATAACTGCCCTTGGGTGTTTTCCAGTCGCCCTGCTGCAAAAATGCATCAGGCACGCCTGTTAAAGCCAGAGTAATCTCTTTGGTTAATTCAGCGCCTGATTCGGCAATCAGCACCGCTTTATAAACTGAGTCGCGCTTAGTTAAATAGGTCTGATATAAAGATTCAGCTAAGCTTTTCAGATTTGTATCTGCACATGCTGGCAGTTCAGAAAGCTGCTTAAGCAGCCCCGCTTCACTATTATCGGCAATAATAAACAGAGACTGCGCAGAGCTGGCGTTAAAACCATTATGATGGACCTGCTGGTCACTGTTTTCCTGCACAATAATATGCGTATAGCTGCTTTTATTGAGACAGCTTAAGGCCGCATAACGCGGACTGTTATCTGCATTAGGAAAAACCGGTGCAGCCTGATTAAACAGATAAAACGGCGAAGCCAGCCAGTCTTCAAGCAGCTTCGCCTGCGGTGCAGTCCAGTCCTTAACAGCAGGACGATAGCGCTGCTGCAGGGCAAACAGCGTATTTATCAGGCTTAGCAGCTCTGATAACACAGCATTTTCGCCGAGCACACTTTTAGCACAGCTGATTGAAGTATTAAGTGTTTTATCACATCGATAAGCACCAAGCAGTGCCAGCTGTTCAATATTGTTAAGATCCGGATCAGCTGAAGCTGAGACCTCCACTGTGCTGATATCTGCGCTGTTAAGCGCGCAGTCGACAAAAGAACGTTTAATTACTTCTTGTGCATCGGATAAAACTGAGCTGCTGACCAGCGAATCGATCGTCGCATAAATATAACTGTTATTAGCCGCGGCAACCGACTCACTAGCCACTAATACACTGCTTACACCGTTATTAACACCGTAAGCTTCGAAGTTCTCAGCAAAACTGATAGTGGCTTTACCCTGGACAAGCTCTGTCTGACTACGCACATCTGCAGCCTGAATTAAAACCGCCAGGTTATGCTGATTAATAATCTGCTCAGTAAGCAGCAGCGCATCCGCTAAGCTGCACACAGTATGACTGCTGAAATAGTTGTGCTGTTCAGGAGCGCTGTGCTTTTGGTCAGTGATCATAATCACAGCGGTTTGACTGCGGTTAAGTTTATTAACCTGGAGCACACGGTCAGCAGACAGCTTATATAAATCCGCATTGCTGTAATGCTGCTGTAGTGAAGCAGCCGCATTAAACACTTCACCACGGTATAAGGCAGCTTCAAACTGATCAACATCAGTTAGACCATCAAGCTGCACATCAAAACCGATCAGCGCTAATTTTGTCTTAATACACTTAAAATCAGTCATGCTGTTCAGCCTGTAAAGCACTGCTCAATGCAGGGCGTTTAAACAGATCATTAAGACTGGCACTGGCAGTCACCTGCGCACCTGTTACAGCCGCCATAATCTGTTTATCGCGGTTAATCATCTGCACATCAGCCGTTACTTTTTTACCCTTATGCGCCGTAACAGTCAACTTCACATAAAAAGGTTCATCTAACGGAACCTGGGAGTAAACCGTCCAGGCCGCAGTGCTGCTTGGCAGACTGCCTAAACCTAACTGTTTACGCACCCAGACCAGCAGTGACTGATAAATCAGATCATCGGCAAAAACATTATTTACCTGTACATCAAATTCCCCCTGCACAGCGGCTACTGAACCATCGATCAGACAGCTCATCAGTAACCCCTGCTGATCACAGTAATTAACTGCGCTGAATCCCTGCAGGCTTGCTCCGTGAAACAAGGTGCCGTTTTCATACAGCTCACTAGCACTTGTCTGTTTCTCCGTGATCAACGCAGGAAGTTCACCAGAATACAGCGGCAGCTCCTGTTTCTCTCTGCTCAGAAGCAGTGTTGCACCGTAATGAAATTGCGAACGGTCAGCTGTCTTTTGGCTGCCGATCTTAACTTCAACGGTTAGCAGGTTTTCACTTGTCGAGACTAAAGTCAGGTCGATAAAATATTGATCGGCCTGTTTCCCGTCAAAAATAACACCCTTGAACAGTTTGTAGTTGTGCACTGCTGCACAGCTGTAACCACTATAGGTTTCAGCTGCAGCATCCACCATCCAAGCAATTGCACAGACAGTAGGGAAAACCTGATTTTCACCAATCTGGTGATCAGCAATAAAAGGATTGTTAGCCGCTAAAAGTGTTTTAGATAAGCGGCTAACTAACGGCTTTTTTACAGCAGTTACCTCTTTATTTTCAGTTTTCAGCTCAGTCAGAGGCGCACTCTGCGGTTCCGGCTCCCCTCCCATATCGTTTCCAACCAGGATCTGCGGGCAGCGGTTGCTGTCAGCGGCTAATTCATTGAGCAGCAGCTCAGCCCCGGCATCTAAAGGAATGATATACACACCACGGTCGTTAAACATACGTTTAAGCTCTGGTGTTACCATGCCGCCGTCCCAAGGGCCCCAGTTAAAACTCAGTACCTGAGCAGTCGGATTAAGTGCTTTAAAGCGGTAAGCTGTTTTATTTAATATATCGTTAGCAATTGAGTAATCTGACTGCCCTGGATTTCCGTAGAAACCGGCAGCCGATGAGAACAACACTAAATGTTTAATCTGCTCCTGCTGGCAACAAGCCAGCATGGATAACAGACCGTCAATTTTGGTGCTGTAAACGGCTTCGAAATCAGCCAATGTTTTCTGCTCGATAAATTTATCTGCCAGTACACCTGCGCCATGGATAAGTCCGGTTATCGGCCCCCAAAGATCAGTAATCGGTTCAACTGCATCCTTCACACTGGCTGCATTTGTCACATCTGCGCTGACATATTCAGCAATACCACCGGCAGCGGCAACTGCATCTAATGTTGCTTTGATTTCACGATTAGCGAGAACAGGACGAATAAAGGCTGAAATTCGCACCGGCGTTGGTTTTTCACCAGAGGTTAGCAGCGACTGCATGGCCGCTTTTTTAAGTTCAGCCTGATCATTAATTCCATTTGCCCAACTCGGCTCGTCACTCTGATATTTCGAGCGTCCTAACAGGATAAACTTCGACTGATACTGCTTCGCTAAACGGATAATACAATGTGCAGTGACACCTTTTGCGCCGCCGCTGACTAGAAATACAGAATCACAATTTATGCTGTTACCTGCCGGCAGTGCATAACTATCGGTTTTTTCTCCAACCAGCGTTAAACGTCCGTTATTATTAAAACCAACTTCAACTGGATTTGTATCAGCATCGTTTAACTCTTCAACAAGCAGTTTAGCGACTTTGTCAGCAGCAAACTTGGCAGCCACATCAACGACACGGCAGAATACATTCGGCCATTCATGGGCTAACGTTTTCACTAAACCGCACAACCCTCCCTGTACCAGGTCAGAATTAAGCTGGTTATTCTCCAGACCAAAAGCCCCCCCCTGACGGGTTAGCACCACAAATGACGACCGGACTTCATTATTGTCCGCACTGCTGTTTTTCCCTAAACCGGACAGTTTTGCTAATAAAAATGCTAACTGCAGGCCTTGCTTATAAACCACTGGATATTCAATACCGCTAACATCACTTTTAGGGTGTAGATAGATAATGCTGGTCCAGATATCCTGCGTTGCTAAAACGGCAGTCAGCTCTTTTTCATCAAGCTCAGCCAGTTCAATAACATTAACTTTTTCAGCAAAAGTTTTTGAGCTTACGGTTTTCACCCATGACGGTTTTAATACTGTAACAGCCCAGCCTAAAAGAGTTAATTTGTCTGCCAGACGTACACAGCAGCCTTCACCGTCATCAACTAATAACAGATTCTGACCGTTAACATTGCTGTCGATTGTTTTAACGGCATCTAAATGTTTAATAACAACCGTTGCACTGGGTGCCGGTTGAAAATCAGCAGCAGGCGGCAGTTCAACAACCTCAGACTGCGCTGCAGCGGCAGAACTATCGATTTGTGCTTCGCCCTGTTCACTCATATAAGTAACAATCTGACCTAAGGTGCGCAGATCAGCTAAAGCTTCGGCATTAAGCTCCGGCAGTTGTGGAATTTCATCCTGCACCGCACCTAATATTTCTACACGTTTAATTGAGTCGATACCCAGGTCCGCTTCCATATCCATGCTTAGTTCGAGCATTTCTGATGGATATCCGGTTTTGTCAGCCACCACATCCATCATCACAGCCTGGATTTTTGCTAAATCAAGCTGCACTTTGCTGTTAGTCGTAATCGGTACAATTTCGGCAGAAACCAGTGAACTAGCCTCAACCGTTTCATTCATATAAGTAACGATTTCACCCAGAGTGCGCAGCTCAGCTAACGCTTCTGGATTTAATTCCGGCAGGTCAGCAATTTCATCCTGCACTGCACCTAAGATTTCCACTCGTTTGATTGAGTCGATACCCAGGTCCGCTTCCATATCCATGCTTAGTTCCAGCATTTCCGCCGGGTAACCAGTTTTATCGGCTACCACATCCATCATTACAATTTCAATTTGAGCTAAATCGATAGCGACAGTTTTTACTGTCACCGGCTCCTGCATTGCCTGCGTGGTAACCACTTCAGCTGCCGGCGCTTTTGACTGCATGTAATTGACGATTTCACCCAGCGTTCTCAGCTCAGCAAGATCTTCCGGGTTCAGCTCCGGCAGGTCAGTGATTTCATCCTGCACTGCGCCGAGGATCTCAACACGTTTAATTGAATCGATCCCTAAATCCGCTTCCATATCCATGCTCAGTTCGAGCATTTCAGACGGATAACCCGTTTTATCGGCAACCACTTTAAGCATCACACTCTGGATATTTTCTAAATCCAGTAATGCACCTGTTGATACATTAATCGGTACTACTTGTGCACTTTGAGCCGGAGCAGCCGGCGCTTGTGACTGTATATAACTAACAATTTCACCGAGAGTGCGCAGCTCAGCAAGATCTTCCGGATTTAGTTCCGGCAGGTCTTGAATTTCATCCTGAACTGCGCCGAGGATCTCAACACGTTTGATCGAATCAATACCCAGATCCGCTTCCATATCCATGCTCAGTTCCAGCATTTCTGATGGGTATCCGGTTTTATCAGCCACCACATCCAGCATTACCGTTTGGATTTTGTTAACATCAACAACGGCTGTCGGAGGCGTTTGCACAGCTGGTGCAGCCGGCGCTTTAGACTGCATATAAGTAACGATTTCGCCTAAGGTGCGCAGCTCAGCAAGGTCTTCCGGATTTAGTTCCGGCAGGTCGTTTATTTCATCCTGCACTGCCCCAAGGATCTCAACGCGTTTAATAGAATCAATACCTAAGTCCGCTTCCATATCCATGCTTAGTTCCAGCATTTCTGATGGGTATCCGGTTTTATCAGCCACAACATCCATCATTACCGTCTGGATTTTATTAACATCAACTGCGGCAGCTGGTGCATCCGTTTGGCTAACAACTACTGCAGCTGGAGCTTTAGACTGCATATAAGTTACGATTTCACCTAAAGTGCGCAGCTCAGCAAGGTCTTCCGGATTTAGTTCCGGCAGGTCAGCAATTTCATCCTGTACAGCACCAAGGATCTCAACACGTTTAATAGAATCAATGCCTAAGTCAGCTTCCATATCCATGCTTAGTTCGAGCATTTCAGATGGATAACCGGTTTTATCGGCAACCACTTCCAGCATTACCGTCTGGATTTTATTCACATCCACAGCAGTGGTTTGTGCAGCGGGAGCAGTTTGTGTCGCAGCCGGTGTGGAAGGTACAGCCGGTGCTTTAGACTGCATATAAGTTACGATTTCACCTAAAGTGCGCAGCTCAGCAAGGTCTTCCGGGTTTAGTTCCGGCAGGTCTGCAATTTCATCCTGTACAGCACCAAGGATCTCAACACGTTTAATAGAATCAATGCCTAAGTCAGCTTCCATATCCATGCTTAGTTCGAGCATTTCAGCAGGATATCCGGTTTTATCGGCAACCACATCCAGCATCACAGTCTGAATTTTGTTTACATCCACGACTGGTGCAGCTTGTATAACTGGCGGCGTTTGCGCTGTCGGTGCAGAAGCAGCCGGCGCTTTAGCGGTCTGACTGTTTTGAATAGTCTGATGGGTTTTCTTAAGCTGTTCCGGCATAGTCAGCGGCGCAGCTTTAACAGTTTTAGCTGAAGAGGCAGCGGCAGCTGGCGCTGTAGAAACAGGCTGGATCTGAGTCGCTGTGATAGACTTCTGCTGCTCAGGTAATGCAGACAGCATCTGCTGCATATTATCTGTCTGGCTGTTCAGGTAAGTTTCATGTACTCGTAATGTTTCTGACTGGAAATCATGATACATAGCAAGTGTTTTATCTAAGCTTTCCGGTAGTTCTGCTGCACCGGCCTGCGCCTGTAATACATTCTGGAAAGTCTTGGCATATTCCTGCGGCCCCTGCATGTATTCCTGATGTACATTTAACAGCTGTGCCTGATGATTTACAAATTGACTGACACTTTGTTCAATTGACTCTGCCAGCTGCGCATTATCAGCGCCGGCTGCAGGAGCCGCATTGCCGGCCGGTGAACCGTCGGCTTGAACATAAACAATCTTCTCCACTACTTTTTCAACAATAACTTCTTTGATCACCTCTTTAACAACCACTTTTTCCTGATGCTGCGGCGCAGTCAGCTGCCAGCCGTCATTTAAAGCATCAGTAAATGCTTTTTGGGTTTTAGGGCTGACATAAGCGGCACCGGTTAATTTCATCGCCAATGGCGAGCGTTTTGGCGGTGTTGTCGGGCGGGCCACGGCATTGTACGGGTCAATGTCAGCTAGTGATAAACCTAATACCGCCATTTCCAGTGCGGCTAAACGCAGCTGCAGATCCGCTGATTTTTTAGGACTGCTGTTAACAGCAATGGTAGTTACGTCGTTTTTGTCTTTTAAGATATTGTCCACTAAACGGGTTAACACGTTTTTAGGACCAAACTCGATAAAGATACGTCCGCCGGCATCATAAAGATTATCAATTTCATCATTAAAATGAACTGACTGCAGAATATGCTTTTTCAGGCTGTCTTTAATCTCAGACGGCTGGTCAGAATGGACCTGTGCAGTGCCGTTAGCAAATACCGGAATAAGCGGCGCCTTAAACTCAACACTGTCAATTACATCCGCAAATGGTTTTTGTGCATGTCCGACTAATTCTGTATGAAATGCAGCAGAAACCGGCAGCGGTACTACTTTGTAACCTTTGGCTTGTAGTGTTTCAACAGCGATAGTTACCTGACTGCTTACACCGGCAATTACGACCTGATTATTAGAGTTATAGTTAGCAATCGATACATCTTTAATGTCTTTAATATCATCTGCAACGCCAGAAGGTGAACCCACAACAGCGGCCATAGTACCGGCATCAAAGTTTTCATCCTGCGGCGCGGCCATTGCCTCTCCGCGGCTGCGTGCTAAAGTCATGTAGTCTTGTTCAGATACTACGCCGGCAGCCCATAATGCCGTTAACTCACCAAAACTGTGTCCGGCAGTAAAATCAGCACTGAATCCAGCCTGTTTAAAGGTATTGTATAAACCAACACTGAAGGTACCGATCGCAGGCTGCGCATGTTCTGTTAAACGTAAACTGTTTTCCTGCGCAGTGACTTTTTCTTTATCAAATACAGGGATCGGATAAACAAATGATGATAGTTGGGTTTTACCAGCTTCGCTGAACTGACTGTCCATAGCGGCATTAGCAGCTAAAACAGACGGGAAGTTACAGGTTAGATCGCGGCCCATATTAACGTACTGTGAACCCTGCCCGGAAAACAGTGCCACCACTTTACCAGCTGTTTCTAAACCCGACTCACGGTAATAGATACCCGTTGGTCTGCTCCAGGAAGCGCTGTCGTCAGAGGCCAGCTGTTTTATTATTTGTCCAATTTCGCTAAGCGCCTGCTCCGCATTTTTAGCGGCAAAACCACAACGCGCTAATTCACGATGCGGTGTTTTTAACGGGTTTTCAGTCACTAAAACATTAAAAGCAAAAGACTGCAGATCAGCATCAACCGCTAATTTTTCACTCCAGCTTTTTAAACTCTGCTGCAGTGCAGCTTTATCAGCAGCACTGATAATAATTGTCTGCGCCACTTCATTTAAACGATAGGCCCCAGAATGCGCCGCTTTATACTCTTCTAGAACAAAGTGGAAATTTGTACCGCCAAAACCAAAGGAGCTGATACCGGCACGACGTTTAACACCGTCGGCACGCGGCATCCACGGTCGCGTTTCATTATTAATATATAAAGGCGTGTTTTCAATATCTAAATTAGCATTCGGTTTATCAACGTTAATGGTTGCCGGCAGCACTTTGTGATGCAGTGCCAGCGCAGCTTTAATCATACCCGCAGTACCAGCGGCGGCTTTAGTATGGCCGACTTGCGATTTAACCGAGCCTAACGCAATATGCTGCTTCTGATTGTTATTCTCGCTGAACATCATATTCAAACCGGAAAACTCAGCAGCATCACCCGCTTTAGTTCCAGTACCATGCGCTTCAATCAGTCCGCAGGTAAGCGGATCAAATCCAGCATCAGCATAAGCACGTTTCAGCGCTTTAACCTGCCCTTCCGGACGCGGCGCATAAATTGATTTAAAACGACCGTCTGATGAACTGCCGATCCCTTTAATCACAGCATAAATTCTATCACCGTCACGTTCAGCATCTTCTAAACGTTTCATGGCGATCATACCCACACCTTCACCAATCATCATGCCGTTAGACTGATCATCAAAAGGACGGATATTTTCTCCATCGGTAAACGCAGGCGTTTTAGCAAATGACATATACATAAACGGCGAGTTATCACAGCACACGCCGCCGGAAAGCATCATTTCTGAACGGTATTCTAATAAGTCAGATACAGCCATTTTAATAGCGGCTAATGAACCGGCACAGGCGGCATCAACCACGCAGTTTGTACCACCTAAATCAAAACGGTTAGCAATACGGCCGGCAATAACATTACCCAGCATACCCGGGAAAGAATTTTCTTCCCACGGGATATAAGCTTTTTTAAATTTGTCGATAATCACCGCGCAGTCTGCTTCACTAACACCCGACGCTTTTAATACTTTTTCTAATACCGGGCCCTGCAGACGAGAAGTCAGCGGTGCGATCTGTTTCTGACCGCCGCCTACTCCCAGCGTAATACCGACTTTGTCACGGTCATAACCGTTTTCATCACTGATACCGGCATCGGCTAATACATCACGGGCAACCACTAAGGACATTAACTGGGTAATATCGGTTAATTCTAAAATATTCGGCGGCAGACCAAACTCCATCGGATCAAAGTCAATCTCAGGAAGAAAACCGCCGCGTTTACAGTAAGTTTTATCAGCGGCTTTTTTGTCACTGGAGTAATAATCATCAACCGCCCAGCGGTCTTCAGGGATATCTTTAATGCCGTTGACTGACTCAACAATATTGTCCCAGAACTGCTCGAGGTTTTTAGTTTCAGCAAATACGGATGCCATACCGACAATGGCAATCGGACATTCCTGTAAGCGTGAATTTAGTTGTTTATCTTCGTTCAAAGCATGCTCGCTTATTGTTGAGTTATTAGATGTCTGCTTGTTTGATTTATTCTGCTTAGCCAAGTGATTACTCCAGTTATGACTTATCTGCATTTTCAGATGTTGTTAATCTGCTAGATTTTTTATCTAACAAGCGAAAACGGCTTAAAAATTCGTTGTAGTTTCTTACTAGTACACGGCGCACATGAAACGGCGCTTTTAACAGAACGTATCTGATATAGCGCTGAGCGGCCTGGTATTCATCATCGTCGTACAGGTCAACATATACCCAGCTGCTGTCCGGATCATGCGCCATTAAAATACGCTGTGGTTTAGTCTTATTTTTTGCAGCCGAAGCACTAGATGCGGGCAGTGTAATTAAATAAACCTGTACCACATCCAGACTGCTTAACTCGCAGTCCATATTCTCTGGTACAGCCTCACCGCCCTGTTGAGCCAGCTGCAGACGCATCTGATTCAAAAAATCCGTCATTCCCTGCGGGGTGATCACCGTATTGAGTACTTCACTAGACAAGCTTTCCTCAATGGCAACCTGCACATAGGCATCACTGCTGCAGCTGTCATCAAAGGAATCCATATCTGCTAGCCGGGAAACGCCGTGGCGTTTAAGACAGCGCTGCAGGCCCGCACGCGAAACATCGGCATTAATAAACTCCCTGCACACAGCGAGTAATTCATCTAATGAAAGTTTTAAACGTATGCGCAGCTGTACAACTACATACTGCTGTGCGGTGGTTAAGGTAGTATTTAACTGTTTGGGAATATGCGAACCGTCATCGGTACTCGCGCGTTTGCGCCACTTACGTACCGTTGATTCAGAGACTTTCAGCAGCCGTGCTAATACTGCTGTTGCAAGATCAGATTCATGGATAAAAGCACGCATTTCTGGTGTGGTTGTTGCGTTTTTATGTTGTTTGGGCATTTATAAACTACTTAATTAAGTGAATATTCTGCTTACGACGAGAGTAGAAGCAGTAATATACACAGGTATCACACCCTATACAATCACCCGAAACTAAATTTACACTTTATGTGATAAGAGGCATTTTTGCGCACAAAAAAAGCGCATAAGCGCGCTCTTAAATAGTTGTTTTTGATTAATATTTAATACTCAGAAGCAAAACTTACTGGCTTATATTCCCTAAAACCGGTTGATGAATGCATATGTGGTATTCTGTGTACAGGTCTGAAATTTATTTATCCTTATCAACTGTCGGTATAAGCAGCAGATTATTATATTTGATCTCCTCCTCAGGAAAACACTTTGTTACCTGCTGTCCTTTTTCACCTAACGAACGGCTGTAAAGCTTATGCACTTGGCAGCCGGTGCAGTAGTTGTCTTTTTGTGCAAATGTACCTTGAATTTCGCCGCCGCAAAGAGTCCCTGCTACCGCCCAGCAGCTGTGACCAAGCTTTTCTTTTGAAACGATACACTCACCGAGCTCAGAGACTTTAGAGCAGCCTTTTTCTCGCCCGCAGTCCATTATCTCCCAGCAGTTTTTTAACTTTTCTTTCATTTTTCTCCCTGTGTACAGACACACATTAGTTTTAATGCACACGTCCCTCAATAATAATTCCGAACAAACGTATATTAGTATAAAGCACAGATGGCTTTATACGGCATTCAGCTTCATTGTTTATAGGTTTATAAGCTTAATGATTCAATTTATCTGCTTATGTGCACATTTTTGAACATAATTACTACCGGCAGTCAGAAATTCTGAAGCCGGTTAAACTCTCCTTTTACTTGCAGATTAATTTAGGGCAACAAAACAGGGGACCTGGCAGCACTTTTCATTTCTAATATTCTCTGCCGCACATAAATGAAACATCGCCGTCATTAGTGAATAAACTGCATAGATCCAGTAATGATAAAAATATATACTGCTGACTTAATAAAATTATCAACAAAACATGGGTTATTCAGAACACTAATTCAGCGATATAGTCGCTATTGCCGCAGCCTGTTTTGCCTGCTTTTACTAAATTATCGATGAGCATGAACAAGGAATTTCATGAAAAAAGTAATAACTGAAGTAGTAATACTAGTGTCATTGACCCTATTTTCTTTTATTACTCATGCTGCTGATTTCAAACCCGCAATCGCATATGACCTTACAGATATATTTGATAAATCTTTCAATCAGGCGGTTTATGAAAATGGTGTGATACACTTTACAAAAGAGACAGATATTAAGGTTCGTAATTTCTTTCCTACCAATGATATTAACCATGAACAAGGGCTTGAACGTTTAGCTAAACGTGGCTACAACCCCATTTTTGCAGTTAGTTTCCTGTACACCACCGCATTGATAGAGACTGCCCGCAAATATCCAGAAACTCAATTTATTATTATTGATTCTGTTGTTGATTTACCAAATGTAAAATCCATTGTATTTAAGGAGCATGAAGGTTCATTCCTTGTTGGTGCATTAGCCGCGCTAAAATCTAAAAATAACAAGGTTGGCTTTATTGGTGGTATGGATATTCCGGTTATCCGTAAATTTGCTTGTGGATATGAGCAAGGTGCTAAATATATCAATAAAGACATACAAGTGTTTCAAGATATGACCGGCTGGACTAATGCTGCCTGGTCAAATCCTGTTTATGGTGCTGAGTTAGCCAAAACTCAATTTGCTAAAGGAGCAGATGTCATATTCGCAGCTGCGGGCGGCACAGGTGTAGGTGTTTATCAAGCAGCGAAAGATGAGGGAATGTATGCAATCGGTGTTGACTCTAACCAGAATTACTTACAACCAGGTATCATGCTCACCTCTATGGTCAAAACTGTTGGTATTGTCACCTACCAAACTCTAAAAGATATTCAAGCAGGTAAATTCTCTGCCGGCGTGGAGAGGCATGGACTAAAAGAGAATGGTATTGACTGGGCTTTAGATAAATATAACCGTTCAATAGTTTCCCCTACGCTGGAAGCTAAAATTAATAAGATCAAAAAACAAATTATAATGGGTGAGATAACAATAGATGATTATATTACTCACAATAGCTGCGTCTATTAAATGCGGATTGTAAACCTGAATTCTGCTTCCTAAATTTCAATCTGCACCGAAAACCAACTTACCTACGGCAGATTATTTGATTACGTTCTAAAGGACGAAATTAAACGCCCTAGCTATAATCCTATCGTGAGATTAATACAACTACGCTGCGTGCATCTACGTTAAAAGTGACGCCTTTATACTCCTTCTCTTTACCTGTTTCAGCAATATCTGCAGGTGAGGCTAACGCAGTATTAACAGCACAATACCACTTCTTTCCCTTTACCTGCGGCAGTTCAAATTCGAGCGTATACCAGTACATATTAAACATGATATGCATATCCTGATGGGCCTCCCGTGCCCCTAAAGTCATCGCCAGCGCTAATCCGTGGGGATCATGCCATCCAGGTTTACCGAGCCGGCAGCCGTGCCAGGTAATATCCGCCAGACCGCGCCGGTTGACTTCACCGTCAAAAAAACGATCTCGAAACAGGCGCGGATGAGACTTACGAAAAACAATCAGGCGCTGCCAGAACTGCAGCATGCTTTTATTAGCTTTAACTAAATCCCAGTTAAACCATGATATTTCGTTATCCTGACAATAGGCATTATTATTACCCAGTTGTGTCCTGCACACTTCATCACCGGCAGCAAACATAGGCACACCTTTGGAAAGCATCAAAACCGCCGCAAAATTTTTAATCTGCTGCTGTCTTAGTGCATTGACCTTTTCATCCTTTGTCGGTCCCTCACTACCGCAGTTCCAGCTTCTGTTATGATCAGCACCATCACGGTTATTTTCACCATTGGCTAAATTATGCTTATGGTTATAGGAAACCAGATCATTCAGGGTAAAACCATCATGCGCGGTTATAAAGTTGATACTGTTGCTGGGCAGTTCATTCTGATTCTGATAAATATCAGCACTGCCGGATATCCGAGCAGCCAATACGCCGAGCATACCGGGTTTTCCACGCACAAATTCACGCACATCATCGCGGTAAATCCCGTTCCATTCCGCCCATCGATGGCCGGGAAAAGAACCGACCAGATAGCCGCCGCCGGCATCCCATGCTTCGGCAATAATTTTGCTTTCTGCTAGTGCTTCAGACAATTCAATACCCCACACTACCGGCGGATGAGCAAGCAGAGTACCGTTTTCGCCACGCGCTAAAATCGTGCCCTCGTCAAAACGAAAACCATCAACATGCATGTCACGAACCCAGTACTCTAAACAGTCAATAATGAATTTTTCACAGATAGGATGATTGCACTTAAAGGTATTGCCGCAGCCGGAATAATCGAAATAGAATTTTTTACTCTGTTCAACTAAAAAATAGTAACTGTCATTAGCCAGACCTTTAAATGAGTACACAGGTCCGAGGTGATTACCCTCATCGGTATGATTAAATACAACGTCCAGAATCACTCCGATACCCGCCTGGTGCAGTGCTTTAACCATATCTCTAAATTCGTCAACAGGCCTTGCCCCATGCGGGTTGACACAATACCCGGAATGCGGTGAAAAAAAGCTTACGGTACTGTACCCCCAGTAATTCACTAATTTACGGCCGTTAACATAACGTGCGTGTCTGTCATCAAACTCAAATATCGGCAGCAGCTCCACCGCCGTAATACCCAGCTTCTTAAGATAAGGAATTTTTTCGATCAACCCGGCATAAGTTCCCGGGTGTTTGACTTTAGCGCTGGGTGACCGGGTAAACCCGCCCACATGCATCTCATAAATGATACTTTCATTAAGCGGATGATTAACGGGTCGATCACCCTGCCAGTCATAATCCGTTAAGGGGACAACACAGCTTCTCATTGAAGTATGCAGATTGCTCCCGGGTAAGCAGGCAAACTCGCGCCGCCATAAACTGCGGCTGATACCTTTAGCATAGGGATCGATTAAGACTTTATGCTTATCAAAAATACGCCCATTTTGCGGCTGATTAGGACCGTCAACACGATAAGCATAATAGCTGTTTTCCGGCAGACCTTTGATAAAGATGTGCCAGAAATAAAAACTGCGGTGGATGAGTGGATCTAAGCGGATAATCTGATCCGGCTCTGGATCATCATGCAGATTAAACAGAAGCAGCTCAACAAAGGTGACGCTTTCATCACAATACAGACAAAAATTAACCCCGCCCCTCTCACGATCGATACTTACACCTATAGGATGGGTTTTACCTGGGTATAATTCATACTTGTCAGCATTTACCATACTTTCTGTCCAGTTGAGCTGTCTTTAGTTTCAGTGCAGAAGATAACTTATAACTGTACCGTTTGTCCTCTAGGTATTAACCAGCGAAATCACTTCAGCAGCCAGTTTATCTATCCCGCCCTTAGCGCTCAATATGCCGTCAGCCAGCATATATGCAGGCGTTGTCACTACCTTATGCTTTTGATCAACAACAATATCATTAACAGCACAGCTGACATGACGGCCGCCAAGACTGTTAATCACTTCCGCAGTCGCCGGGTCTTCCCCTATGGTACATTGAATATGATCGTATATTTTCGGCAGAAGTACAGGGGCTATACACATATATCCGGCAGGTTTACAGGCATCTCTAAAAGCTCTCATAACCTCTGCAAACTGTTCATTGATAGAAAATTCGCAGCCCGCAACGGCATAATTAGATAAATTTTTAGCAACCCCAAAACCGCCCGTCACAATCAGCGCATCAAATTCATCCTGCTGTAGTTCAGTTAAGGCTTTTACCCTGCCTCTGACTATGCGTGCGGATTCTGATAATGTATTTCTTACCTGATTGACCTCTTGTCCGCTAAGATGATCAATAACATGATAAAGATTGATATCAGGAGAGAAACATTGATAGGCAGCCCCCTGCTCTTCAAGTGCTAAAAGTGTTAAAACAACTTCGTTGATTTCTGAGCCGTCATATACTCCGCAGCCGGCTAAAATTACTGCTACCTTATTTTTCATTTACAACTTCCCCTATAATTATTTAACCGCCTGGAAACGGCAGACTTGGCGACAATTACATATTAAAACGTTAAATCAGATGTGATTAAATTTATTAGAAGGCTGAATAACAACAAATCGAAACGGCGGAACCTACATGTGTCTGCTGGGCCGGTATCCGCCGCTGGTAACGACGAATACCTGTCCGGGGGATTAATCTCTACTATGGCGCTCAATATACTGTTTGGCGATGGCCGTCATGCCGCGGCTGCCGCATTCGCAGCTATAGTCACGAGGTATATACTTAGAACCGCATCGGTGCCCGGAGCACCAGTCTTTCTCACATAAGCATTCAACTTTCCCGGATGTTTCAACTTTATTGCCGCATTCAGGGCAGGAAATAGCCTTTGTCATAACGTATCCTTCTTTTCATTATTATAGTTTTTAAAAATTACTGTTCAGCATGCTGCTGAATATTTCTCCGTTTTACAGAAAGAACAAAGTTCCTCTGCTTGGTGCATAACAATCGTATCAATTTAATATAACGGTAAATTTGACACTGCTCTAATTATTTAATATTGATTTGATGAAAATGCGAGGCATACGGATTTTATTTCAGGAAGTTATGATTAATGCTGAGGGTTAAAGCGCATCTAAAAGCTGTTGATTAAAAAACAAACATGCTGATGTAGTCTAAGACATAGATATTTTTTTGGCGGGTAAATTTATCGAAAACATAAATAACCAGTGCTCGGCAGCTAAAACTTGTTCCTGCAGTACATGATGTTTCACCTGCCATGATTAATATGGTCAGGCGAAACATCGAGGCTGCAGACCTTGATCGAAATAGACCTTTACAGCCTTTAAACAGGTCGGATTTAAGCCGGCAGAAAAATGCTGTAATCAGCAAGGCAGCACTAGAAATGAATACCGTTATCTAGTGAAGTAATTTGAGCTAATGACAGAGTTTCAATCTCCTGCTGATCCAGCATATCTCGTCCTGACTGAAATGATTTCTCAAATAATATGCCGACACCGGCAAGCTTTGCATCAGCGAGTTTAATAATATCAAGTGTGCCCTGTACCGCATTGCCGTGCGCTAATACATCATCAATAAACAAAACCCGATCACCGGCATTAATATGCTGTGCATTGCAGTTTAATTCATAGGTGCTGTTCTTAGTGAAGCTATGCACGAAAGTTGTTAATAGAACCTGTGTATCTAAAATACTGCGCTTTTTCTTCATCACAACTAACGGCACATTCAGCTTTAGTGCGGCTAATGTTGAAATTGCAATACCGCCGCTTTCTATGGTTAGAATTCGATTGATATTATGAGATTTAAAGTGGGCGGCCAGCTGTTCGGCACACCAGTCCAGCAGCTCTATATCAACTTGTTTAGTTAAAAAGTCACTCGCATCAAGTGCCGTATTATTAACCGATTTACCTTTTTTCTGAATAGTTTGTTGTAATAGATTCATTTTAATTTCCCAAGTTAAGCAAGTGCTAAATAAACAATAAACAAGGCGGCAAGGCAGTAGATAAGCGAATGAACTTCTTTACCTTTACCCTGAACTAACATAACAAAACAGTAACTGATAAACCCCATAGCCATACCGTTAGCCGGCGAAAAGGTAAGCAGACTGAATACCATAATAAAAAATACCGGTACAGCAGACTCTTTTTTCTGCCACTGCACATTAGCCAGGTTTTTAATCATATAGATACCGATAATTACCAGCGCAGGTGACACAATCGCGGTAGTAAAAATAGAAAAAACCGGGAACAAAAAAGCAGATACAATAAATAAAGCGGCAACCGTTAATGCACTGATACCCGTTTTTGCGCCTAATGATGAGGCGACTGCAGATTCGGAATATGCGGTGATGGAGGTAGTGCCTAGCAGCGTGCCGATAATAGTGCCTCCGGAATCAGCAACAAGTGCAGATTTTGCATTAGGTACTCTACCGTCCTTATCGATTATTCCCGCATCTTTACCAACCCCGACAATGGTGCTTAGACCGTCAAAGAAATCCACGATAAAAAATATAATAACCAGAAATATCAGATCGCTGATTTTAGGGATACTCATATGTGAGAAATCAAAGGCGGCACCAAATGTCGGCGCTAAACTTGGCGGCATAGCAACAAGCTGACTGGGAAGAGAAATCAGATTGCTGCCGGTAAACAGATCACTTAACAGGCTTAACACAATAGCGGCCAGAAAAGAGATAACCGTGGCTAATTTTATATCCCGCACCATACAGCCGACAGCAATAAAAATACTGATTAAGGCGATAAATACCTTAGGGGAATAAACATCACCTAAACTGACTAAAATAACCGGGTCACTGACAATAATGCCCGCATTTTTCAGCCCTAGAAAGGAAACAAAAAGCCCTAAACCGACAGATATACCCAGCTTGAGATCTTCAGGAATAGCTTCAATAATAAGCTTTCTAGCCGGTGTTAAACTCAAAATCAGATAGATACAGCCCGACAGAAAAATAGCAAAAAGTGCTTCATGCCAAAGCAGAGATATACCGCCTCCGAGCAGTATTGCTTTAAAGAAGCCGTTCATTGACATACCCGGCGCTAACATTATCGGATACTTGGCAAATGCCCCCATAATGAAGGTTGCCAGTGCCGCCGATACCGCAGTTGCAGTAAATATTGAACCTTTGTCTATACCGTCAATACTGCCTAAAATAGCCGGATTAACGGCTAAGATATAACTCATCGCTAAAAAGGTAATTAACCCCGCGTACATTTCATTTTTTACAGTGGAGCCGCGCTCAGAAAGCAGGAAGTACTTGTCCATTAAAAACCCATATAATAGTTTATTTAAGAGACAATATTTCGAAGTATAAAACTTGGGTAGGGAAATTAGACAAGCAAAAGAGGCAAGTAATTAACCTGTTCCATTGTAGTTCTGAAATTTACGGTATCAGAGTAGAGACTTATGGCCCATATCGCCAAGATTATACAACGTCACATTGTTTGATGGGCATATTAATGGTGCAGAAATAATTGTCAATTATTATTACTCTCGAATTACATGTCTGCTGAAAAACTGCGCATACGCCACAGCGCACAAGGGCTGCAGCGCACTATACTCAAACGCCGATAAAGATAACCAATACATCACAGTCTTTACCATGCGCACTGAAGTTTCTTTTTTATCCTCTATGGTTCAAGGCTGTTACGGTACTCAAACTGAGCCTGATACAGGGAAAGCGGCAGTACAGACTCGCCCATACTTTCCACAAAAGCCTGATCTGTTTCAGGGAGCATATCAACATATTGTGCCTTACCTAATTCATGCATGTTTTCAGCATAGGCCTTCTGCGTCGCATAAGTCATCGTATTACCTGTCATACCGATAATATAGGGCATAATAATACGACCGTACTCGTTATTAATGCGCATAAATTCAAATCCGTTATTGTTACTGCTGCTGAGATTCTCAGGATTCCAGTAAACTAACCCCTGCAGATGATTAGGCTGATTGGCTAATGAAGCTCCCCAGCGCCCGTAAACAAAACCGCCGCTCATATTATCAAACAGATTGTACATCGACTGCTCGCCATGCAGATCATTTCCAGAAGTTTCATCAAACTGCAGATTAAGGTAAACATTACCAATAGAGTATTTTGACACTCCCGGAGCATGCCATGTCGCGGCAGTATCATCAACATTAACAGCTAAATCATTATTGCTGTACATCATGCCCAGTGCACTATGGCCGGGATTGCCGTTAAGCTGAATATTTTCAGCGGTAACATTAAAGGTATTTTTAAGGTTTACAGCCTGCGAAAAATCTTTAACTTCAATATTATTTATCCAGCTGTTATTGACGTTGCTCAGCTCAAGCATACTATAGCCGCTGTCATGTACAGCGTCCTCATGATGTATAAACTCATCCTGCCAGTTTCCCTGCAGGGTAAGATCTTCAATACCAATATTCGTTACGGAATTTATAACGCTGGCCGTCCAGCTATATTCCTCTGATATTTCATGATTCAAAGGCGCGGTAAATGTAATTCGATCCGCATCAATAGACTCAATAATATGTTTTTCAATCTGCAGTGTATTTTCCGTTAAATTAGTCCAGATATAATTTCCGGGCTCGTGAGGCTGATGTTCTAACAGATAGGGGCTGATCAGCGTATTAACAGCACTAATACTGTCGGTTACCCCTGTTAATTCAACACTGTCGCCGACCTTAAAACCGCTGCTGTCGGCCACTGTAATAGTAAAAGTAGAACCCCTTAAGTGGCTTGATGTGATAGCAGAGCTAACCTCTGGTGTTTTATCTTTTGTTTCAGCACCAATACGAATCAAGTAAGGTGTTGTCCATTTTTTTTCAGGATCTTCAGGCAGCAGATGAACATCTGAATAGAGAATAGTTTTACCGGGCCCGTCGCCTTTCATAATAAAATCACTAATACGGATAATAATCGGCTGTACCTGTAGAATATCTTCGCGATCCTCGGGATCAATTTTGGCAATATCATGTGCATCATTAATAATGTAACGGCCTGACGGGAAATAAAGAATAGCTTTATGATCAGGGTCTAAAGCTTTCCGTTCCTCGATAAAATGGATAAGCTTTTTAAGCTTATCCTTACTGCTGACCGTACTGCCGGCTGTAATGCCGTAATCATTGACGTTATATTCAGTGTAGTCACTGCGGTCAATATCCTGGTAATGCTGCTCGCCGTTTTTATAACCGGCATAGGAAAAATCAGCCATCACCAGTGACGGATCAATCGACTGATCGCCGTTATATAAACCGTTACTGTCTCGTGTATTTACATAATTAGTCCAGTAAATGGAGGTGTCTGCTTGCGATTTTACACTGACATCAGGTATATCAGCATAACTACTGACAGCACCGAATATACAAAATGCAGTACACAAAGGATTTATATATTTTTTCATCATTAACTCCTTACTCTATGACAGGTGCATTTACATAATCCTATTTAAAGACTTATATAGATGCAGGCATTAAACGTTGAATTCTTTTATAAGAGTTGTGCAGGAATGGGGGCGGCGGTACAGCCCATTGCAATAAACCAGACTGTACCTGTTTCGAAGCTGCTAACGACTACTAGTTAACAGTTGGCCGCTTTTAGCCGAAACAATATTTTTATTATTTCCTGCCCGATAAATCATTGCACCGATACCGAGAATGAAGAATCCGCAGATTAAGAAATAATATGACGATTCATTATCCGGCAGCAGGTAAAAAGCGGAAATAACTGCACCGAAAATCAGTGTTAAACGCCCGAGAATATTACACTGCATTACATCTGATTCATCCATTCCACTTTCTGACGTAATAGGTGTAACTTGATTTTTAAAAAATTTCTCAACGGCATGATAACGTTCACCTACAGGTTTTTTATAAAACAACATTGTCGAAAAGAAAAATGCAACCGTTACAACTGCGTGCATAAACTGGGTAATAACAACCCCCAGGTCACCAATTTCACGCCCGCTAAAGGTGACATCAAGCGTTTGTGAAACCCAGTGAGCATTGAAAACGTTATTGCTGATAATACTGACCACAAAGCCAAACACAACCGTTGCCCAGCCGGCCCAGTCAGGAGTACGTTTGATAAACATACCCAGTGTCTGAGGTATCATCATTGGGATATTTACTAAACCTGCAAATATAATCATAATTGAAAACAGGCTGATTCCACGCAGTTCATTGAGAAACAATGCAAAGGCAATGACGATTAATCCCATAACACCCGTTGTTATCCTGCTGACCCGCAGTTCATCTTGTTCAGTAGCTTCTTTGTTGACCATTGGTTTATAGATCGACTTTACATATGAAGCCGTTACAAAGTTAATGCGCGAATCAAGGGTAGACATAGTTGCGGCAAACATCGCTGAAACCACTAATCCGACCATACCGGCAGGTAATAACTCCTGCACAATCACTAGATAGGCGGCCTGATCGGCTTGCTCTCCCAGCTGCGGGTACATAGCGGCAAGATCCGGATATGCACCTGCTGCATACATAGGCGGCAGAAACCACATAATACTGCCGAAAGCAAATAGCCCAGCAGTAAAATAGGCTGCTTTTCTAGCATGCTGCGAATCTTTTACACAAAGAAAACGCACTGACTGACCGATATTATTCATATCAATAACACGCTGAATCAATATCGCTCCCACCCATAACAGGAAAATCTCCTGAAAATAGATGCCGTTACCAGTCCATAGGGCTGCACCCTGCCAGTGATCGGTGATTTCAGTGATCCCCGAAGTATTATTAAGCACTGCAAGAAAGGTTACAACGCTAATACCAACTATCAAAAGCGCCTGCAGGAAGTCACTGGAAACAACAGCCCACGCTCCGCCGGCAATCGTCATCAATGCAACTGCACCACCAGTAATAATAATCGCGTAGGTAATATCCCAGCCTAAAACTGCAGAGATAAAAATTGAAACGGCATATAAAGTAATTGCACCGCCCATTAGACCTGTGATCATATAGATGACGGTATAAAAGCGTTCTGTTTTAGCACCGTAGCGCTGCCGTATTGCTTCCATCGGGGTAATAACATTCATCTGCCTGAAACGCGGCGCAAAAATGCGTGCACAGATGATGTAGCCGACAATATTAAAAACAAATATCCAGATGATTGCAAAGCCGTCAATATACGCTTTTCCAGCCGCTCCGGTAAATGTCCAGGCACTAAAAGTAGTCATAAACGCACTCGCGCCCCCCATCCACCAGAGCATTTTACCGCCCCCGCGAAAATAGTCACTGGTATTAGCTACCTGCTTACGGAACACCATGCCAAGAAGCACCATGAAAATAAAATAAAATACAATTGCACCAATATCATATGTAGAGACCATAATATAATTCCTTACCAGAAGTAACGCTGATGACCACAGATGCGCATTAACGCTTCCATGTAATAGTAATCTCCATACGGAAGTAGATTATCACTCATGCCTTTTGCAACAAAAGAAGCACCGTGATTCAACAGCCCTTTGGCATCAGGGTTATCGGTCAAGTCACACTGTTCCATTAATCCTTTCACTAAATGCATAGCCCACTGCTCGTAAAAAACAGCTTCTTCTCCTTCACACAGACCGGCAATAAGCATAAAACCTGCAGCAGTAACAGCACCGGCTGAGCTGTCTTTATACTGCACTTGATCTTCAGGCAGTAGATAATCCCAAATAGGCACAGCATCCTGGTGCAGATGCTGCATTGCATATCTGGCTAAATTTTTTGCCAGTTCAAGAAACTTCTCATCCCCGCTGTAAATATAAGTCTGTGCAAAACCATGAATTGCCCATGCCTGGCCGCGTGCCCAGCAGGACTCATCAGCATAACCTTGAAATGTCTCCCCCCGCAGCGGTTTTTGTGTAACAGGATCAAAGTTATAAGTATGGTAGGTTGAGTAGTCATCACGCACAATATTTTCAGCCATTGTATGTGCATGAGCTAGCGCCGCATTACGCAGTACCGGAGAATGGTTCTGCTCTGATGCCCAGAAAAGCAGTGCTGTATTCTGCAGTGAATCAATAATAACTTTACCCTGCGTTTTCTCAGGCCCAAGAATATGCGTTTCATTCCACGCTACAATATACTTGCCGATACGACGAAAACGCATATATAAACTGTCAGCAGCCTGGATAGCCATCTGCTTATATTCACTGTCTCCGGTAAGCTTGTAACCGGCAACACAGCTTAAAGAATACTGAAATCCGAGATCATGGTCGTGACAGTCCGGCATTTTCAGCAGTTCATTGAAATACTCCTTACGAAACCCGGCACTATTTTTAAAACTTTCTTTGCCGCTCAGCTGATAGCATAACCACAACTGCCCGGTCCAGAAGGACGAGACCCAGTCTGAAGCCCCGCAGTATGTATATTGTAAATTCTCATCTCCTATTTTGGGATTATTAATACCAATTTTACTAATGTTACTTTCAGTAAAATTAACGACCTTTTGCAGATGCTCTTCGAACTGACGCTTTTCATAATGGCGTGGCGGCAACTTATTCATAACAGACAAATACCTCAATTGAAAAAAATAAAATATCGAACTGGACGTTAACTGCAGATGATTATTTATCAGCAAATAGAGAGCTTAAATAATATCGCAGTCAGTTCAGTTGAAAACTTTTAAGCATTCTCAGCAATCAGCGGCTCTCTATCCATGATAAAAACACTCTACCAGATGAACAAAATGAAACTTAAAATATAAAAACAGTTTTTTTGTCAGATAACGTGACAGGTGTCTTCCTTTGTATAATAAAGATGGCTGCAGCGCTATTTTGCGGGGCAATGCACAATAAAAACAAACAAAGAAACTGACATTCATTTTGTACATCACGATTGTTTTTTTCTACATTCCCATGTTTTATTTAAACATTATGATGCCAGTCAAACTTAACCCAAGGAGTACTGTGTCATATGTCAAGTTCAAAACTACCCTTTTATTTTGCCGCGCTTCCATTACTAGTTTCTGGTAACACTGTATTCGCATCGACTGTCGATTTCTCCGGTTATATGCGGGCAGGTACAGGATCCAGTCAAAACAGCGGGGCTATGGTTTCCTATGAAAAGCAAAAAGTGGGACGCTTAGGCAACGAAGATGATATCTATACGGCATTAGGGGCTGGAACAGAGCTGTATAATAGTGCTGAGCAGTCAGTATACTTACAAACACGCTTTATTTATCAATCAGACGGAGCGAATGACTGGGAGTCGATATCGAATGAAGATACCAACTTTATGATTAAGGAGCTGAATGTCGCGGTTAAAGGTATATTTCCTTCTTTACCAGAAGCAACTGCATGGATAGGTAAACGCTACAATCAGCGCCATGATAACCATATTATTGACACATACTTCTGGAATGTTTCCGGTACCGGACTGGGAATTGACTATATACCGCTAGGTTCAGGTCTACTGTCAACCTCGGCCATTCGCTCTGACCGCGCAGCCGTCGCTGATGACGGAACAAGCAATGGAAATCTGAACGTTAATATATTTGATATTCGTTATAAAGCAGGTTTATGGAACAATGCGGTTTTTGAAGTAGGCCTGGACTACGCGATGCCTAACGAATCCAGTGACTTTACCGGATCGGTAGAAAGTGGTCAGTTAATCACCGGTTTATTAACTCATAAATTTTCATGGGGAAGTAATAGCGGTGTTTTTCAGTATGGAACAAACGGTTTTTCGGAAGCCTTGTTTAACGACCATGCAGGGAAAAGCTATTATGCTGAAGCAGAAAGTGATTCTTCAGCTTACCGTATAATGAACTTCGGCCTGGTGAATATATCTGAACAATTTAAAGTGGCTCATTCAGTGTATTACACCTCTTCAATAAACGAAATTACAGCAGGTCAACATGATGATAAAACAACCTTTTCTATCGTTGCCCGACCTCAATTTAACTGGGATACACAAAATAAAACCATGGTAGAATTAGGGTATTTTGATCAAACCGATGGACATAATATCGATTCATCCGGATCTAAAGTCACACTTGCACAAGCCTGGTCTCCAGCCGGCGGCTTCTGGTCCCGCCCTGAGCTGCGCCTTTTTGTGAGTTATCTCAATGATCAGGGAGATCAAGACAGATTCGGCACAGGTAAAAACTCAGAAGTTAATGTGGGCGCACAGGTTGAAGCCTGGTGGTAATAGAAGTCAGCTGATACAAGAAATATTAATCAGGGCGTCTGCCGACAGTAAAGCACCGTTCCTGATTAATGTTATCACGGCAATGTTTTTCCATTTCTTGCAGATCGGCAGATATTAAAGTAATTTGTTAAACGGCGTTTTTTCTATTCAGCTGTTTTATAAGAGGATCACATCATCATGAAAAATGCACCTCTGTTAATTAATAGGGCCATCGAATCCTGCGGTATAACGTTACGCGCTATGTGGGATATTTACGCAGACAAACACTATTCAATAAACTGGCCTAAAGACAGAAAAATTCCCATGGTTAAAAATGCCGTAGTAGCTGTCTATACTATTCAAGGCAGCGGCAGTATTGAATTAAAAAATGGAAAAAAACTCATATTATCAGGTCCGAGCATTATTTTTCTGGACTGCCAGCAGATCAAAAGATATAAAACCAACGGCTTATTCTGGGAATTAAACTGGTTTGAATTTATGACCAACGGAGTTGCACATATCCCTTTTGAACAGCAGATTTTCTTAACCACTGAGCAGTATCCGCAGATTCTTAATGAAATTAAAGAATTCATTAGATCTGAAGATGAAATCAAAAGAAATACCGCTGTTGCAGGTTTCGGATACCTGTTTTATAAATGGATAAGCCTCAGTAAAGAAAACCAGTCCATGAGCAGTCAGGAAAAAATTGTTTCCGATGTGCTTGCCATTATGAGCACACGTATCGGCGAAAACTGCAAAGTAACAGACTTTGCCCAGGAGTCTGGTTACACGCAGCAGTACTTAAGAAAACTATTTCTGAAGCATGTACACCTCACACCAAAACAGTATTACTCCAAGCTGAAAATGGATGCCAGCCTGTCAATGCTCACTAAAAGAGGATACAGCGTAAAGCGTACTGCTTATGAACTGGGGTTCAACGACAGCTTTCATTTCAGTAGAACATTTAAAAGCCGTTTCGGCACCTGTCCATCGCAGATAGAAAAAGACGGTACAGCAGAGCCGAAAAGTGACGTTTAACACGTCCGTTTTGAAGTTTACAACAACGGTTATTCTCGTTGTACAGTCATGTTCATTAATTCAGCAGGCGAAATTCCCCGGTTAATTAAATTTCTCATTAACTTCATATAAGGTGCACTGCGGGTGAAAAATATCTTATAACCCTCACAGAAATAATTATGATTTTTCTGTCCACTGGATGAGGCTATAAAACGATGTTTAGGACATCCTCCATGGCACACCTTAAGAAAAGGACAAAAATGACAGTCAGTCGATAAATTAAGCTTTTTATCATTTGCAAACTGCTTTGCCCGTTCACTATTATTGATTGTAATTATTTTTGTCTCATTGATATTACCGAGCTTATGTTCTGGATAAACGTAATGATCACAATTATAAATATCGCCATTTGCTTCAAGAGCAAAAGCATGTCCGCAGCGTTCACTAAAAGAACACATCTGAGCAGGATAGCCGCACCAGACACCTAATAGCGAATCAAAAAGCTGTATAAATACCCGGCCTATATCCTTTTCAACCCAGGCAGTAAAAACATCAGCGAGAAACTGTCCGTAAGCTTTTGCTTCAACGGACCAGGATGTCACATAACTTAGCGGCTGAAAACCGGGGCTAATCAGACGAAGCTCATGACTTGGTGCATTCCTGTTTTCTCTTTCAATAAGCGGGATAAACTGAATATGTGCTGTTCCCAGCGATTTTAAGTAGTTGTATACCTTTTGCGGATGTTTAACATTATGATTATTAATAACTGCCAGTATATTAAATTCTATCTGATAATATTTAAGCAGGGTGACAGCTTTTATCACCTTCTGGTGTGAGCCTTTACCACTGCGGTTGACGCGGTAAATATCATGGAGCTCCATTGGACCGTCAATAGATATGCCGATCAGCCAGTTATTTTCTTTAAAAAACTGACACCATAAATCATCAATAATTATACCGTTGGTCTGCAGGTTATTGTGAATTTGTTTCCTGCCGGCATATTTTTTCTGTAGTTCGACAGCCTTCTTATAAAAGGCTAACCCTGCCAGTGTTGGTTCACCTCCCTGCCAGGCAAACTCAACAACATCAGCAGACTGCGCCTCGATATGCTGACGAATGTAATTTTCCAGTGTGTACTGATCCATAAACTGCTTCGAAGATTCGCGATATAGCTTATGTTTTTCTAAATAGAAACAATAGGTACAGTTTAAATTACAGGTAGAGCCAGTTGGCTTTGCCATCACATGACAGCCGTTTTTAATATCATTATTCATCTATAAACTTACTAATTGGAAAATCCTGCTGACTTTAATACCGGCATAAACAAGTGCACTCAACACAATAGAAAAACTGAGCAGGCTTTTAGTTGTCACCGAGCAGCCGCTGCTCAGCTTATTTTTTATATCCATAAGGCGACGCTTACAGGCATACACATAAACGGTAATATTACTAAACAGTAAAGCGGCGGCCGCGCAGCTTAAGGCATAGCTGTTATTGTAAAAAGCAGCTCTGAAAAGTACGACAGCCACTATGATCACAACAAAAAATGTCCGAAACCAGGAAAGCGACGTTCTTTCCGGCTGCAGCCCCGGATCATCAATACGTCTCGCAGTACGGCTAGCCGGCATAGGTAATAAACAACATAATTACAACGGCAGTAATAACCATAAACAGACTAATTACTCTAAGAAAACCAGTATATGGCAAGTCGGTTTTATAGCGCATCGCTTTCTCATTCGCAGCCCAGCGCATATAAGCATACAAGGCTACGACTGCAGCAAATATACACAAGGTAAGAGAAATAATTTCGCCAGCAGCCGGCCCGGCCAAATGCGGCGCTAACTGATCCAGCCCGATGGCGGCGGCTAAAAATGCCAGTGCCGTTCTAATCCAGGCAAGAAAGGTCCGTTCATTTGCTAATGAAAATCTGTAATCAGGTGATTCACCTTCATGGATCCATTTCATATATTTCCTCAATTGTGCAATACTCCGCCGCATCGGCGGTGCTCTATAATAATTATCAGCGCCAAAACAGCAGCCGCCTGTATACCTGCAGGTAAGAACGCATTAAAACTTCTGCAGTTTCTGCTCAATTTTAGTGCCTTTAGTCGGCATTCCCGTATCATAGTCACGCACCACTGCAGAATAACCATCATCCGGACGCGGCCGAAAAGCCCCCATCCAGCGTGGCATTATTTCCTTTCTCCAGGAACGACTTGCCCATTGATAACTTCTGAACGGATCGCGTATATGATCCATATAATCTAATAATCGATCATGCATATTATTGCGTATCTGCGCATGCTGCCGCGATGTAATAAGATTGTTCATCTCATCAGGATCATTATGACGGTCGTACAGTTCATCGCTGCTGAACAGATTGATGACTAATTTATAGCGATTCTCTATCCAGCAGCGTACCGGAATAAAGCCGCCGAAACTATCATGCTCAATTTCATAACGATTAAATTCCACCATAATACCCCGCTCACTGTGCTGCTGGTCATCAATAGTCAGCAGATCACCGCCGGGCAGCATCTCCGGTTGTTCAATCTCTGCTAATTTCATTAATGTCGGCAGAATATCAATATGACTGACCGGAGAATTAATCTGAGAGTGCTGCTGCGCTTCTTCAGGCGGGCGGACAATCAACGGAATCTTAGTAATGTCATCATACATAGCGGCACCTTTACTGATCAGCTTATGCGCCCCCATCATTTCACCGTGATCAGAAGTATAAACAACCCAGGTGTTTTCGATTTCTGACTGATCCAGATTATCAATTACACGGCCTATTTCATCATCAACAAAATCGTTGCAGCCGAAATATAAAGGATGACGATACAAACCGTCATCACCCACGGGACTAGGCATCGCTTCTGCCCATAACCTATGGTGCTCAGGTTTATTTTCCAAGGTATCAAATGCTTTCTCGCCCAGGTCATAGCTGAAATCTTTAAAACGTTCGATATATTCAACGGGGCAGGTAAACGGATGGTGAGGCTCGTCATAGGAAAGCACTAACAGGAAAGGTTTATCATTTTCAGTCTGATCTAGATAACGGACAGCCCGGTTGCTTATCCTGTGCGCCCAGGTAAATTCTTTACCTATATCATTTTCCAATAACTCTTCAACACTGTTAAGTCCATTGCGCCACAAAGCAATTTCCTGCTCGCTAAGCTCCGCTAAATAGTTGGCACCGTCATACCAGTACTCTGAATTCCATTCATCGGGACACTCGCCTGTCCCATAATAATCATGACCGTCAAGGTGCCACTTTCCGATATAACAGGTCTGATATCCGGCATCTTTAAAATAACGCCCCATTGATGAAATATTTTTACCCGGGGCTACATTATTTGTCCACGGCCCGGACTGATTAGCATAAATGCCTGTAAATAATCCCGCGCGTGCAGGAGTACAAACTGGAGAGCAAGTATAGGCAGAATTGAACTGAATTCCCTTTGACGCTAACTTATCAATATTATTTGTATTAAGCGCCCTGCCGCTGTAACAGCCCACCATATTGGTCGCTTGCGTATCAGTCATGATTAAAATGATATTTGGTTTTGTCATGATTACACCTGGATTGATTTAACTAAGTCGTTTGATAAAATGCTTTCCATCCGCGCAGTCTCTGAGAAATGGTGCCTGCGCCCGATCGAAGGTATGCTTTATTATTAATGAGTCTATTTTTTACTTTTTAAGCGCTTAATTGAATAGAATAAAATACATATAACATGAATAAAATGAACCTGGATATAAGTTACTGGTTTGATAATCTGCAGGACAGCTTACGGGAAGAGAAATACGCATGACGGCACTGCTGATAGGAGTCCTGTAAGTCAGGAAAGCACTAAACAACGGGCCTGAATGTGAATAACGTTTGAATGTTAATCATGTGTAGAAAAATGGATGAAATCGCGACATTCATTGTAACAAACATAAATGAGTAGAACATTTCGGTTCTGCTGTTAACTACCCCGCTGTGAAACTGCATAATCTACCGCTTCAACAAATGAGTCTGCATTAATATGCGCCAGGCTGATTTTGTATTCATCACCCGGCTGGTATTTTCCCGTATGTACTAAACAGCCCTGCAGTCCGGCCTGCACTGCCCCTTCAACATCACCGTAGATATCATCACCGATCATTAAAACCTGATCCGCCTGCAGATCAGTTGATGCAAGTACCTGCATGAAGAAATCAGCACTGGGTTTCCCTAATATAACCGCGCGGGTTGATGCGGCATACTCAATCGCTTTGATAAACGGACCGGCATCCATTAACAGCTGTTCATCTAATTTAAAATAGCGGTTACAGCCGATACCCAGTAAAGGCGCCCCCTGCTGGCATAACTGAAAAGCGCGGTTCAATTTGTCATAACAAAAATCCTGCTCGGCATCACCAATAATGACCGCATTAGGCTCACTCTGTATAAGGTCGGAAAATTCACTTTGAATATTCTGATGGATAAGGCAGAAAGGACGCAGCTGTTTTTGCCGCAGCCAGGCGTGAGCAGCAGCAGGTGCTGTAAACAGCTCTGCAGCCGGGAGTACAAACCCCAGCGCTTTTAAATCAGTTAAAATCTGCCGGCGTGTTAAACGCGAAGTATTGGTAACAAAGCGCAGGTGCAGGCCGCTCTGCCTAGCCTTGTCAAGTGCATCTGCGGCTCCGGATATCGCTTTACTTCCGGTATACAGCACGCCGCTTAAGTCAATGAAAAGAGCTTTTATCATAACTGCTGTCCCTCTAACAAGCCTGCCTACAGTATAGAAACAAATATACTAGAAATGCACAGTTTGATGACGGACTGTCTGCTTATATTTCTTGACCGCATGCAGAAAATACCTAGACAGTTCCGGCTGCCATAACCACAAAATAATTGCCAGCATGACCAGAAAATCCGACAAAGGCCCTTCGACAAGCAGGCCGACAAAAGATAATAATGCGATAGCAACTCGGGTATTATTGTGCAGCTGCTGGTATTTAGTTCCATTTTTCATAACTCCCCCTTTATACCAATACGTATAAATACTCGGGCAGCTGTGTTGATTGAAAAGTTATTAAGCTGTATTTCCCGGACGGTATTTCCTGCATAAACGGACTGGTATTAATAAGCTTTCTATATATCTTTATCGGCCGTAAACAGTTATATATAAGCTTATAGAGTAATTTGGTTTAAACAGAGTTACCTTATAACCAGCATTTCTAAACAGGGAACAAAGAGAGTTAACCGCCTTCACTGCTCATTTTCATAGTCGCCGAGCAGCATTGCATCAAACATCTGCTGATACCTTCCTGACTCCTTAAGCACTTTCAGGCCGTTATTAAAATCCGTCAGAATTTTCTGACGTTCATGAGACGGCAGCTTCTTAGAGATCATTAAATGATATTCGGACTCATAGACCGGGTTAGGATGGTTAGTTATCATCTGCGCTTTAGATCGTACAAATGAATTATTTAATATTGTGTATCCCACCACCATCTCCACCATAATTAAATCTACCCGATCCAGCATGAGTTTTTTGATATTCTGATGATCACTGGTCACCGTTTCTGTGCGCAGTGTTTTATCTTTGATTGCCTGCTCAAACATCTCTCCATAGGAATAACCGTTCACTATACCTATGCTGTAACCTTTTAAATCTGCAATTGAAGACCAGTCGAAAACAACATCATTTTTATAAAAAAACACTTTCTTCTGAGTTATCATAGAGTCAGAAAAAATAAATGATTTTTCTCTCTGCACTTTTTATCCAGCACAGAGTAACATCCGAAACGGCATTTTCGGTGACACTTAACGCCCGTTTCCAGGGATAATATTTGATCTGTGTTTGATAGCCGGCCAGCTTAAAAGCCTCTGTAGTTACATGACCGCAAAAACCGCCGTGTTTTAAGTTTTCACCGGAAAACGGCGGCCACTCGCCGCTGGCAACTTTGATAATATTCCGGGCATATGCAGTCATGGCAAGCTGCATAAACAATACGAAAAAAATTATTTTTCTCATCATATTCTCTCTGAGCTTAAAGTATAAAAAAAGGGCTGACAGATAAAAGTATAGACGCAATTATTGCCATAAAGGCAGACATCCATAATTCAAGCAAGACAATTGTAATCAGTTTGAATAAGGCAGTTATCAGATCATCATATCAATATGCTGAACTCGCCCGGCACTACCATTTTCACGGGTAAATTCAGCACTTTTCTGAGCCATACCCAACAAGCGTCCCTGTTCATCCCGATATTCCCGTACATCTTGTACCGCCTGCAGTGAAATAGAAGATATACCGACATCAGCTACCGCCAGCAGCTCCCCGCCGGGGCGCCAGACTTTCAACTGCGCATATACGCTGTCCTGACTGTCAATAACCTGATCCGAGTTTTCATCATACTTTGCCAGATCTACAAAACCATTACCGCTTTGCGGACCGAATAACTCCGAGCCGTCATCAACCTGTGCATTGCCGTTATTATCCAATGCAATAAATGCCGAGCCGGCAGCCAGTTTAGGCACCCAGTCTTTATCTCCGTCAGCATCAAGATCAAAGTAAAATTTAGCACTGTCCAGATCGGCAAACTCACGGCTAAGATTGATTACCAGCGGATCAGTCAGCTGCTGTTCAGAGGTTTCATTGATCTGCAGTTCACGGCGAGACATATTCACGTTAAGCTGTTTCGTTATTTCGAAATCAAGCGCTGCAGACTGTCCCTCCAGAGACTCTACCTGACCATGTACGTTTAACGTCGACACGCTGGTTGACTGCACTACAGATACATTGTTTTCGGGTTTAGGGCTGTTTTCAGACAGCTCGATTCTTTTACCTGTCATATGCTCTATCAGCAGTTTCATTACCAGCAGCTCTGCCTGTAAAGTAATCTCTGTCGGATAATCAGCGATATTCTCAGCTCCTGCAGCAGAGGTCAGCGGCTGTGAATCGGGCTGAAATGCAAAGTCATTAAGGGACTGCACATTTAGGGCTAAGGTTGAAACATCCATAACAAACTCCTCCTCCCTAGGCTATCGGCCGGCGGGCAGACGGATTTAAGAACAAATTGTTATAATAAATGAATTGAAATAACCAAAAAAATACCCGTTACCAATCAAAATGCATTTATCAGTCGCTAGCTCGGACACCAAGACAAGGCGCAACACGATGACCTTTCGAGCGATTAACTTCGTTAATCCTCTATCGGTAGGATTAAAATAAAGACTTTAATCCTTAAATAGCTAGCCCTTATCGAAGGTTGCAACGCAGTATTGGCTTTCGAGCTAGTGACCCACGGGGCAAGCCGAGAGACAAACATCTTCTTTGTTGTGAAGTCTCGATTTAACCCGTTAGATCTTCACCTTCACGCCTAGAACCTGTTCACCTCTCGGCTTGCTGATTTTTGCATCTTGAATGATAACGGGTATAAACCAATGAAACGAAGATTATGCAGTAGGAAAGACAAAACGAAAAAAATGTAAAATATATATAATTTAACACTTGATTATTCTACATAAGTGGTTAAGATTCAAAGCGTAATTAAGTGACGGAAAGTTTACTCACTTAGTTACTTCTCATTATTTTAGATTTATTGCTGATAAACAAAGGAGGCAACATGATTCACTTAAACATTACAAACACGTTGCGTTCTTGTAACTCTACCTTTAAGGCCCGTACTCTGTGCGCAGTTAAGGGGTTATATAAGCAATAGATCCGTCACCTAAAATAACTTTGGGCCGCGGATAGAAAGCGGCTCATTAAGTAAACATCTCTTTTTGTAAAAACTGCTTTTTATCTGCGTCCCTCTTTTAAACTCAAAAAGAGGAGAGATATTATGTCTCAATCAATCTACCTAAAACTTGCCGCGTTATTAATTAAAATTGACATCTACACTGAATCACAACGGATCCGTAGTGGTTATCGCAGAGCAAAGTTCGAACCATTTTATGCCAGCGCCCATATGCTCAAAGATATCGGTCTTGATAACCAGGGTTATGCACTGCAGACCACTTATTTAGCCAATGATCGCGCAGCTAGAACAGTGCGTCATCTAAGACGTCTGCAGCAGATTAAGTTCCCCACGTAAAACTAGCGCTGTACCTGAAAGCAGAAGGTATAGCGCTATAACCTAAGGACAGAGCTGCTTTAACATATTTTAGTTACAGCATCCCTGTCTTTATTGCTAGTGCAGGTTTTCCAGCTTCAAGAAACAACTACATAAACCAGCAGGGCAAAAGCCAGCCTCAAACATAGAAAATATAACAATACATATGTGTGAATGACTTTGTTTTGCCAAGTTGAGTTAAAGAAATCATTCAATTTATTTTTTACGATAAAATACATACAAAACAATGATCAACCTTCTATCTGTACATTGTTCACGCAATCCCCTTAGTGTATAACATCACAATAACACCTCCTATTGGGTAGTGGCCTATGTGATATACAAAAAGGATGAATAAATACTATGAATACACATTACGATATATTATCTAGAGCACTTCATTGGGTTATGGCAATTGTAATAATATATGCATCATTTGCAGGCTACGCTATGCATTTAGTGATAGATTCACACCCTAAAATATTCCATTTTTTGTCAGTAGTTAATATGTCACTAGCAACCGCAGCCAGCGGACTTTATATTATTCGTTATATATGGAAATTTTTTCGTCAGCCGTTAGTGGAGTCGCAGCAAATCCGAACGCACCAACACAGCATTGCTAAGCTGGTGCACTCACTGCTTTATTTTCTGATGTTCATCGTATTATCCAGCGGATTCTTAATGGTAAAGTATGACTATTCTTTCTTCTGGTTATTTCCAGTCGAAAATATGATCAGTAACCCTGAAATTAATGATTTCTTCTTTTTAGTGCATAGGTTTGGCTGTGCGTTTCTTGCATTGCTTGTTTTGATGCATGCCGGTGCGGCTCTGCATCATCACTTTATAAAGAAAAACAATATTATGCACCGCATGGCTGGTCCTGCGGTCTCCTACAGACCTGATAAGTAAGCTGGGCTCGGGATAAATCACAATTTAACTGAATTTAAACACGACGCACACAAAGTGTGGCAGACGCCGAATGCGCACTTTTATTTCTGATTAGCCGTCAACCAGTCTTTAACCTCTTGATAGGTTCCCTTAAACTGTATTCTGTCAGCCTTTTTATCAAGCTGGAATCGATACATAGGATCGTAATAATCATTAAGAACCTGGGTTATCCAGTTAAGATGCCCCTGTGTACTACCGCTGTTCTTCTGCTCGGTTAGAGCTTTTTGTAGAACAATATTAAGGCTGTTGAATTTCTCTAAACCTAAACGCTTACGGATACCATAAATCCCTCGATGCAGGTATTCATCATAGGCCTGCCAGCCTGCCTCTTCACCCCGGGCCGCAATGAATTTCTCGGTCATAGAAGTACAGTATTCAAAACGTAGTCTCTCCAGGCGGACTTCAAAGGGATCATCGACCACCACCATCGGAGATGTTTTCATACTGCTGAACAGCGGCAGCGGTACATGAACCGCACCAATTGACTGCGACTCGTCTTCGATAACCAGTGATCTGCTGTGCTCCGATATTCTCAGAATATCAACTGCAAGCTGATTTTCATAACTGATCTGCTTCGGCTGCGGCGTCGCCTGTTTGCCAAAACTTGAACCACGATGATTTGCTCTTCCTTCAATATCCAGACCGTTATCCAGCTCTTGAATAAGCTGCGTTTTTCCGCACCCGGTATTACCGCCGACAATCGTCAACGGCTGAGCGCTGGCCTGTTCGATTACTTCAATAAGATAACGGCGCAGGGCTTTATAACCGCCCGGCACAATATTGATATCAGTGCCGTTGTCTTTAAGAAACTGAGTAGATAAGCGCGACCTTAAACCGCCTCGAAAGCAGTAAAGCCAGGCGCTGGGGTTTGCCTGTTTAAATTCAGCCCAAGCGGCGATTCTATTTTTTATATCATGCTCAACCAGTTTATGACCAAGCACTATCGCAGCTTCCTGCCCATTATTTTTATAACAAGTACCGACAAGCTGGCGCTCACGATCCGTCATTAACGGTAAATTAACACTGCCGGGAAAAGCCCCCTGCATAAATTCGACCGGTGCGCGCAGGTCAATAAACGGCGTATCGGATAATAATAACGACTGAAATAATTGTTGATCTGTCTGATTCATTATTAGACCACTGAAATAAGAGGCTGGTCGGATGAAACTGGATGCATACTGCCAATCTGATGCAGAATTACCGAATGCAGCTGAGCAGTTTCCAGCAATACAGAAACCTTGTCCGGTGCCACGGAAATCAGCAGACCGCCCGATGTCTGCGGATCGCATAATATGGTTCTCTGCATATCACTAAGCGGGTTAACTTTATGTCCGTAACTGTCAAAGTTGCGATGCGAACCGCCGGGTACACAGCCTAGCTCCACATACTCGGCCACCGCGTCTAAAGTCGGCACAGCTGAAAAATCGACTGAAGCCGATAATCCGCTGCCTTCACAAATTTCCGAAAGATGTCCAAGTAGGCCGAAACCGGTAACATCGGTCATCGCGCTAACACCGTCGCCCTGTTCATCTAACCCGGAGAACACAGCGCCCACTTTATTAAGCTGGCACATAGTATCGCGCGCCAGATTTTTGTGCTGCGCTTTTAATAAACCTTTTTTCTCTGCCGTGGTTAAAATGCCGATCCCCAGAGGCTTTGATAAAAACAGTAAATCGCCCTCTTTAGCCTGACTGTTCTGTTTTATTTTACTGGTCGGTACTATGCCGGTGACAGCCAGGCCAAAAATCGGCTCAGGGGCGTCAATACTATGCCCACCAGCCAGAGATATACCCGCTTCATTACAAACGGCACGCCCGCCGTCAATCACTTTAGCTGCAACGGAGGCATCTATTTTATTAATCGGCCAACCGAGAATCGCGATTGCCATAATAGGTTTCCCCCCCATGGCATAAATATCACTGATCGCATTGGTTGCAGCTATACGTCCGAAATCAAAGGCATCATCAACGATAGGCATAAAAAAATCAGTGGTACTGATAATAGAGGTACCGTTACCCAGATCATAAACGGCTGCATCATCCTTATTCTCATTACCCACCAGCAGGTTGGGATCTTGAAACTTAGGAAGCGCTGACTTGAGAATTTCATCTAATACTTTTGGAGAAATTTTGCAGCCGCATCCAGCACCGTGGCTGTACTGAGTTAAACGTATATCACTAGATTCATGATCTATTGGCATTTTTGTACCTTTATCGGATTATTAAACAACACTGAGAAGTGATTGTACTCAACTGCGGGGCGGTTACAAAGTTCAATGCACTATTTATGCTGAAAAACAGCAGCAGTCTTATCTCTGCTCTAACTTAACAGTACAATAAACAACCTTATAGCACGCTTAACAGATGTAAATTCACCTTTGAAATCAAAACAGATTGCAATAAATATCGATTACGCCATAGTAACGGGAAATTATTTAACTATGTCGGAGATCAGGTAACAATGAGCCAGATAAATCTACTTTTATTATGCGGCGGCGGCGGCGATGAACATGCTATATCACTAATGTCAGCGGATTATTTTGAAACGTCTCTTGCTAAACTTGCTGATATAAATGTACTACGCATTGAACTGGACTGTAATGGACAGTACCGCACCCAGGCGGGAGATGAATGCGAACTCACCAACAGCAGACAAATCCGCTTTGCTGATAAAGATAAAGAATCATGGCCTGTTGATTACGTTATTCCCTGTATTCATGGTTATCCAGGTGAGACTGGAGACATACAGTCCTATTTAGAGCTGATTAATCTGCCCTATTTCGGCTGTAATTCCGAAGCAAGTCGCAATTGTTTCAACAAAGTGACAGCCAAGATGTGGTTCAGCGCACTGGATATTCCCAATACACCTTACCTTTTCCTTAACGATTATAATGAGCAGGCACTTGCACAGGCAGAGCCGGCATTAAAAGAGTGGGGCTCAGTATTTATCAAAGCGGCTTCACAGGGATCTTCGGTAGGCTGCTATCGCGTTGACGCTCAAGAGCAGCTAAGCAGTTCACTGCAGGAAGCTTTTACTTATTCACCTTATGTAGTGGTAGAAAAAACCATTAATGCCCGTGAACTCGAAGTTGCCGTTTATGAGTTAAACGGAGAAGTTATTGCCACTAAACCTGGTGAAATCATCTGCGCAGATAACACCTTTTATACCTTCGATGAAAAATACGCATCAAACAGCCAGGCAGAGACCAAAATTGAAGCCGAAATCAGCTTAGAAACCAGCGAACAGATCCAGGACTATGCGGTTAAAGTCTTTAAAGGCATGAAATTAAGCCACCTATCGCGTATTGATTTCTTTTTAACACCGGACAATGAAATACTGCTTAATGAAATCAATACCTTCCCGGGCTTAACACCGATTTCTATGTTCCCGAAAATGCTCGAAAATCACGGCGATAATTTCTCCGAGTTCCTATACAGCAGTATCAAAGAGCAGCTTGCATAATCTGCTTTAACAGGCGCGCAGTAAAGTTTACTGCGCATCAAAATTCGGATACTCCAGCTGCCATTTCTGATAAATTTTCTTTAGTTCTCCTGATTCGTGCAGCCTTTCAATTCCCTGATCCCATAAACGGCTTAATCTTAAGCCCTTCGTAGAAGATGAAAAACCAGGATAACAGGTAATAACCTGCAGAGGCTGAAAGTTGTACTGAGACATTTTGATATCGCTGTTTTTGTCCAGCTCAAAATCAATGTTAATCTTAAAATCTAGAAAAAAATCAGCCCGTTTCTTGCGCAGTAGTGTAAGTGATCTTGTACGGCTGTCGGTCTTGATAAGTTGTGCATTAATACCCTGTACAAAAGGTAATATACTTATCTCTTTATTGAGAGTAACAGTGTGCTTATCATGCAATGCTGTCCCCTGCCAGTTACTGATAACCTGCGGATCAAAAAGTGCACCTAAGCTCTCCTGCGCCCAGGCATATTGCGGTTTTATAAAGCCGCTGACGGGACTACACAGGGAAAACAGATCCATTCGCCCTTCTCTGACAAAGTTAATTCCGCGCTTGTAAGGTAAAAACCTATGTACAAGTTCAAACTGCGGCTCAGGGTAAACCGCATTTAATAAATCAAAATAGGCCCCGCGGCTGTCCTTCTGGCTGACTTTCGGCCAGATTTCGCTTGTCCAGGTTATTACTGTCTGCGGTGCAGCCGAAACTGCGCCCGGCAGGTACTGCATCATCAGCACAATACCGGGTAATGTTTGTTTTAATCTATTTGAGGGCATCTTGTATCTGTTATCTCTGCGCTTATTCTACTGTAAACTCTTTTTCAGCAGCCTACGTTCATGTGAACAGCTTGTTAATTTACCATGCAAAACATCATTCGCATTGTGCCGTAGTCGCATATTTAATATTTAGCAGTAACAAATCAATATAATCTTATTATTTACTGCGCTAAGAGCAGCCGGCGGTGGCCGGAATCGACATCCTGCGTTTATGTATATCCTGCCATACAACAGGAGCAACCATTATAAACAGCGCAATATTTGATAAAGGTAATGCCAGCCATACCCCGCTGACACCTAACCATTGCGGCAGGAAATATAAAAAAGGCAGCTGAATCAGCATATTACCAATAGATATTGACAGCGCTTTTACCCCTTTGCCAACCGCCATAAAATACACAGACGATAGAACAATAAATCCATCAAGACACATCGCAAAAAGATGCAGACGGATCCCGGTAATTGTCTCATTTGTTAGCGCAGCATTATTATTATTAAACAGACTGATTAAAGCATTTGGGAAAAGATTAAGCACTAACAGCCAGATTAAGCCGGATACCACCACAAGCTTAACCGCCAGCAGCACTATTCGCTTTATATTTTTCTGCTCTCTAGCACCATGATAATAACTGACCGGCGGCTGCATACCTTCGGCTAAACCTTCCGCCAGCAGGTAATACAGGGTCATCAAATATCCAACAATCGCAAACGCACCGACCGTTAAAGGAGAGCCATAGTGCATAAACAATCGATTATGTAGAGCAACAATAAAACTGGTATATAAATACATAACTAAACATGAAGCGCCGAGAGTAATGATCTGTCCCATCAGCCTTGGATTGAATGTTAACCTGCCGCGGGTAACTCTTAATGCAGAACGGGATGAACAGAAATAAAGTATTGCACCGATGCACACAACCAGCTGTGCAATTACCGTTGCAGCAGCCGCTCCCTCCAGCTTCCAGTCCATCACGCCGATAAACAGATAGTCTAAAACGATATTAATGACTGCGCCGCATACCAGTAAGGCGGTAGCAATATTCGGACTCTGATCATTGCGGATAAGCAAAGGTAAAGACGATGCACCAATAGTGATCAACGAATATTGTGCCAGAACGGCCACATACTGTAAGCCAAGCTCAAAAGTGACATCGTTAGCCCCCTGCACCAGCAGTAAGCTGCCGCCGAACAAAGACAAGACTGTATAAGAGAGAATACCAAGCACAATCATCAAAACAAATGCGGCTCTCAGTGCCTGAGTTCCACTGTGATTATCACCTTCACCGCGCTTAATGGAAATTAAAGTACCGCAGCCCATTCCAACCATCAAACCTAAGCCACTGACCACAAATACTATCGGCCAGGCCATGTTAATCGCGGCCAAGCCTTGATAACCGACATAGTGACCGACAAAAATACCGTCAATAATCTGATAAAGGCCGTTTACCAGCATAGCGGCAATCGACGGGATCGCATAGCGCCAGAATAAGCGTATAATTGCCTTATCGGATGCAGTGACTCTTTTGTTGTTTTGTGCGGCTATGATTTCCACAATCAGTCCTTTCTATAAATTAAACAGATGCTATTATCCTTCATAATCAGATTGATGAAAGCTAGTAGCTATCCGCTATTCGGATAGAACAACGGCGCGCTTAGGAGAAAATATGAACTGGACACTGGATCAACTTGAGGCCTTTGTAACCTCAGTAAAGCAAGGTTCTTTTTCAGCGGCGGCCAGACGGCTGGGTAAAGCCCAGTCACGAGTCAGCACTGCGGTTGCAAATTTAGAAGCGGATCTGGGTTTTGTCTTATTTGATCGAAGTACAAAACTACCGCAGTTAACAGCAGCCGGTGAAGAGATGTTTATTGAGGCACAAGCTGTTTTAGAACAGTGCCAGCGCCTGCAGTCACGAGCATTAACGGTATCAAGCGGCGAGGAAATTTCCTTTACGATTGCGATGGACGAAGCGGTACCGATAGCGGCTTTTGAAGAATTTTTCCAACTGGCGGCGATCGAATTTCCCCTGTTAAAAATGACCATCATTAACGGCTCTCAAGAAGATATTCCCCTATGGGTGGATAAAAAAAAGGCTGATTTAGGCATTTTATTTCACTTAAAAACCCTGCCTGACTCACTGCAGTTTATGCCGATTGGTCAGTTCAGTCACTCACTGGTGGTATCACCCGCCCACGCTTTAGCTGCTGTTAATGAACCAACAGCAGTAGATCTCAACCGCTACCGTCAGCTGGTGATCTGCGACCGCAGCGGCGCAACACAGGCGAAAGCGATCTCTTCTAACCATTGGCATATCGATAGTTACTATTACATCACCGCCCTGGTGATCCGCGGCCTGGGATGGGCATTAATACCCGAGCATATCGCCAATGAACAATGGTACAGTGAGCAGATAACTAAGCTGTCGGCTAGAAATATTACAGACTCATTACTGGTAGAAATGGGAGTGGTAAAGCGTTTAGATCAGGGAGTTGGACCGATAATGGACTGGATGCTCTCAGAAATGCAAGAGATACTCAATAAAGAAAAATAAAAATCCAGCCTGATTACCGCGGCAGGTATTTTAAGGCAATTCCATAAAACTGTGTTTCCCTTATTACACGCAGGCTGTCCCATATCTGCTGTGCTAACTGCGGATGTTTCTGTACAAAACCATGCGACAGCATTAAGTAATAAGGCTTAACCGCAACGGCAGGTGTCACCTTTGCCGCCTGCTGATACTCCTTAGGGTATGCTTGTAATATTGCATCCCCCGTCACCTCCTGGAGTACAATTCCTTCTACCCGTCTGCGTATCAACATTTCAAAAGTCATTCTAGAGCTTAGAGATTTTATTACAGTGATCCCTTTATTCTCTAAATCCCCAACAATTGAATAACCTAAAGGAGCGGCAATCTTCGAAGCATTCAAGTTTGTAAAATTCTGTCCGTCCCAGCTTAGAAGCGAATCTTTTAAAGTATACAGTGAATAAGCGATGGTAATTGTTCGGCGAGCTGTATCTATCGGACCACTGTGACTACCATCGGTGGTGGGATACCAGCCCGCTTGTAAACGTTCGGATTTGTAACTTGCGTTAAAGATGCCGTCTACGGAGTTGGCACCAAGCTCCTTTAAACAACGGGGCCAGGGGCGGCGAAGCAGCGTTATTTCTAACCCGGGTATTGACTGTTCAAGCATCTGAATCATTTCCACAGTAATGCCGGGCTGCAGCTTAGGGACAGAGTGAGAATTTCCCATATAATAAGGCGGCTGCGCTTTATTTTCATAGGCGATAGTCAGCTGCACCGCTCCAACTTGAAAAATGACACTATATAAGCACAACACTGCAGCTGGCAGTAAACAACCGTACATCACAGCGCCCCTTAATTAATTGTTCATGGATTTAAGAATTGTTCAATAACTAGATATAATCAAACATTATAACTGCAATGAGACTGAATCTTAAACTACGCATAAAAAAACACCCAGTTTACAAAACATAAACTGGGTGTGTATTACTTAATTTACCGGGTTAATCTTAATTATTGATGATGCGATTTAATAATCACATCAATAAAAAAGTACATCATATAAGTAAAAATAACACCGCTAATAGTTAACACGCTGATAGAAACATAATCCATAATAAACTCCTGTTTTCTGTACGCAGAAAGAATAATGAATAATTACAGTCTAAATAACTTGTCCTTTAAAAGTAGAAATCATCTTCAATTAATGGACTGATTGACAGCAATTATTACAAGTTAAACGAGTATGGAATACGCCGTTCATCACAGATTACTCAATTACTTAAATTAATTAGCTAAACAGTAAAGGTATCAACAGCCGCTAAAATAACAGGCCCGATAAAAACAGCGGAAAACCAGGAAAGAATGTCTATTCTGAATCATCTTAACCATTGGCTGTTTCCTTATTCCTTACACGGCAAGATCATTATAAATTGAACTTTTCCTCCAACTAGCGATCTGATCACCATATACTAACAATTCGCTATTTGGTGATAATAATGAGCGCTACTTTTTTGAAATACTTCGATTCCATCTCAGACCCTCGTATTGAACGATGTAAGAAACATAATTTACTCGATATTCTTTTACTCGCTATTAGTGCCGTTATGTCTGGCTCTGAAGGCTGGGAGGATATTGAAAACTTCGGCCATATAAAGCTTGATTGGCTTCGTCAATATCGTCCTTTTGAATCCGGGATACCTCGGCATGACACTATTGCTCGTGTTATCTGTCGTTTAAAAGCAGGTGAAATTGAACAATCTTTT
>NZ_KB907003.1 GCF_000381745.1 Psychromonas ossibalaenae ATCC BAA-1528
CACTGCAGAAGTGGAACTCATCATTTTTTCAAAAAAAGCCTGGTTTACTTCGTCACTGCAGAAGTGGAACTCATCATTTTTTCAAAAAAAGCCTGCTCAAAATGATATTTAGGCTCTGTTTTATTTTTGCCGCTACTCTCTGTGTTATAACCATTTAAAATTAAAACAAAAAGCCTGTCTCCCTGAAGGCTTTTCACTATACCTAATAAATTAGTAACCCCTTTCATAGATCCAGTTTTAGCAATAATTTTGCTTTTAAACAGATCCCTGCGCAGGGCCTGATGATACTGCAGCGTTCCGTCTATCCCGGCTACCGAGAAAGTAGATAATAAATTCAATTTATTATCGTTTAAATACACATAGTTAAGCACAGACATAAACAGTTCCGCACTCATTAAATTGTGACGGGATAAACCGGAGCCGTCAGCTAAGTAAGCATTTTCTAAATCAATACCATGCTCGAGTAATATCAGTTTAAGCGCCTGCCCGCCGTTACGGAAATTACCCGATGTATTAAAGTAAGCCGCACCTAGTGTTTTAAACAGACTGTCCGCAATTAAGTTATCGGACTCCTTCATCATTGTTCGTAACATCTCACTCAGAGCAGGCGAATGATGACTAACGAGAATCTGCTCTTTTATGTCCTTTTTATTCGAATTGTCCAGTTTCACCTGACCGCTGATTTTTATGCCCGCTTTTTGTAATTCATCGCTAATTATCTGCTGCGCATACTCAAAAGGATCATTAACCGCAAAGGCCAAAGGGAATGCCCGATTGCGGGGCACCATACATCCCCACAGGTGATAACGGTTCTGACTGTTACGAGTGACCTCAAGATCACAGAACTGCTCTTCCCGCTGCTGAGCAGTAACGACAGACACATCACTGCTGATATCGACCGGCTCATAACTTGGAATATACAGGGTGGCTTTCTCTGCATCTGATTTAGATAAGCTTAAATTACCTAAGACACAGTTTTTATTAATAACAATAGCGCTCGAAGGAGCGGTATAACAAACACCTAAATCATTCCAGGCTTGACCATTGCTCCACTGATAACCATTAAAATGAGTTTCATTGAGGAGCAGATCTCCATTAATCTGTTTAATATTCAAGCGCTTTAATGAATTAAGCATAGTAGATATATCAGCTCTCAACAGGGTCGGATCACCAACAAAACGAAAGGTAAGATCCCCCTGATAACTGCGCCTGCTTATTCTGCTTTTCTGACCTTCGATAGTGGTCTGATAACGAAAATCATCGCCAAGATAAAGTTTTGCGGCAGCCGCCGTCAGCAGTTTCTGCATACTGGCAGGTGTACGTAAAATTTCCTGCTGAGATTGTGTTATGACACGTTTTTTCAACGGATCAGTAACAATATATGAAAGCTGCGTACCTTTAGGTAATAAAGAATGTAAAGCAGACCATTGTTCAGCAGACAAATTAAACGGCAGAAGAAAAACAATAAAACAAAGAAAATAACGAGTCATAACAAAATTCCAGTAACAGCAGAAATTCCATCATAACGCCAATCGCCTGCAAACCCAATTTCCACACCTATAATTAATTAATATTATTAGCTGCCCCCCTCTTTTCCTTACTTCTTTTTATCTGCAATATTTTCTGTAACTGTATTGTAAAATACTGAACTTAGGCTGTTAAAGCTGCAGAATTCATCCGGAGGCGGTGGTATAATTTTTCTACCTTCACTCGTTACCGTGAGTCTGAAACTATGAATAATCCGCTATACCAGAAAAACATTATCTCAATCGCCGATCTATCCCGAACAGATCTTGAACTTATTCTACAAACCGCCCATTCCTTAAAACAAAAACCACAGCCTGAACTGTTAAAAAATAAAGTTGTTGCCAGCTGCTTTTTTGAAGCATCAACACGCACCCGTCTTTCCTTTGAAACCGCAGTGCAGCGCTTAGGCGGCAGCGTGATTGGTTTTGACAGCGGCGGCAATACCTCATTAGCACAAAAAGGCGAAACACTGGCAGACTCTGTTAAAGTGATCGCCTCTTATGCAGATGCATTTTTTATGCGCCACCCGCAGGAAGGAGCGGCACGTCTGGCATCTGAATTTACTGAGATTCCGGTAATTAATGGTGGTGATGGCGCGAATCAGCATCCGACGCAGACCTTGCTGGACTTGTTTACCATTTATGAAACACAAGATACCTTAGACAGTCTTAATATTGCTTTTGTCGGGGATCTGAAATACGGAAGAACAGTACATTCACTTGCACAGGCCCTGTCACTGTTCAACTGTAACTTCTTTTTTATAGCCCCCGACGCATTAGCGATGCCGGACTACATTCTGGAAGAGCTGACAGATAAAGGCATTAACTACTCGGTACACGCCAGCATAGAAGAAGTCGTGGATTCACTGGATATTCTGTACATGACCCGCGTACAAAAAGAACGCTTTGATGAGACAGAATATCAGCATATAAAATCTGCATTTTTATTAAATGCACAGATGCTCACGAATGTTCGTGATAATTTAAAAGTACTGCACCCTTTACCGCGTATTGATGAAATTCATAATAATGTAGATGACACCCCCCATGCGTATTATTTTCAGCAGGCGCAAAATGGTGTTTATGCACGACAGGCATTACTTGCCTTACTGTTAACAAACCAGTTTCAAGTAGAGGTTTAAAGACAATGATGCAGAAAAAATTACAAGTTGAAGCAATTCAACACGGCTCAGTAATTGATCATATTCCTGCTCAGCAGGGAGTTAAAATACTGAAATTCTTTAAATTTACCCAGACCAATGAAAAAATAACTATCGGTCTCAATTTATCGACACACAATGGTAAAAGTAAAGATCTGATTAAAGTTGAGAACACCTTTATCAGTGATGAGCAGGCCAATCAGCTGGCACTGTTCGCTCCTAATGCCACAATAAATCAGATAAAAGATTTTAAAGTGGTCAATAAATTTCCGGTACAGCTGCCGTCTTCATTTATCGGCGTCTTAGCCTGCCCGAACAGCAATTGTATAAGCCATAATGAACCGGTAAAAACGCGTTTCTACGTTAATAACAAAACGACTTTAAAACTGAAATGTCATTACTGTGAAAAGTCCTTTCAACGTTCATTTTTTACAGAGCTGGATTAAATAAGCCCCCCTCCAGAACTGTCCCCCTTCCGCAGCGGTCCGGGGACAGCGATTGATTTTCATCAAGCAAAGTATAAAACTGTGTTTTTGCCCCTAAAAACAAGATTGTAAAAGAACAAGTTCGGTTTATACTTATAATCAATCACTTGGATCGTTCATATATTCAAGTAGCATAGGTACTACTACCTTTCTAATCATAGGCGAGCCTGATAATGCAATATAATACTTCTCTTCTTTGCGATATTTATGCCGACACCGTTGATGTTGTTGAACCTCTATTAACAAACTTTGGTGGTCGTAGTTCTTTTGCCGGTGAAGTTGTCACCATCAAGTGTTTTGAGTCTGTAGGGCTGATTTACAAAGCCCTGGAAGAAAACGGGGCAGGTAAGGTTCTGCTCATTGACGGCGGAGGCTCATTACGCCGAGCGCTAATTAACGCGCATATTGCAGAGCTTGCCGTTGAAAACGCCTGGGAAGGCATTGTTGTCAACGGCTGTGTTCGAGAAGTGGATATTCTTGAAGAGTTAGATCTCGGTATTCAGGCAATTACCGCCATTCCGGTTGGAGCAGAAGATTCTGATATTGGTGAAACGAATGCCCCGGTTAACTTTGCCGGTGTGACTTTCCTACCTGAAGACATTCTTTATGCCGACAGCACCGGCATTATTATTTCACCAGAGCCTTTAGAGACTGATGGCGCAGATGACAATGAAGAAACAGAAGAAGTAGAATAAATATCTGTTCGCAAATATTAAAAAGCCCGCTTAACTGCAGTTAAGCGGGCTTTTTTGTATTTAGAAAACTAACAGCTTTTTAACACGGCTGCACGAAATAACCTATACAGTTTCTTCGGCTTGTTCGATTTTACCAACTAGCGCGCTTAAACGAGACTGCCACTGCTGGTGCTCTTCGCTTAGCTTGATATTCTCAGCCTGTAATAAACCGTTCTTTTCCGCCAGGCTTCGTTTGTCTTCTTTTAATTCTTCAACTTCCATCTGCAGTAATGCAATTGTATCAACTGCATTCTGGATTTTGCTTTCTAATTTTTCTAATAGATCTAATGTCATCACTCGCCCCTAAAAAGAATGCATGTCATTTGACATGGTTAATGTTCGTTTAATTCTGTGAGAATAAGCATTACCGTTTGCTTATTCAACCATTGTTTTTAATTTGTCAGCAATATTATAGGATTCTCGAGAAATTACAGAGTTCATACTGCTATTTTATTATCTAATTGAAGTTAGTCAGCCGAGGTTACAGTATTTTAGGAAAGTAAATGCTTGTTTACCATCCATTATATAAAGATCCCCCTTACGGCTAAGGGCGCTGTTTAGGTTAGTGAAGGTATATAAATTAATGAACAAAAAGAGAGATGCTAATCTGACCATCAGCTGAAAATACTGGTCAGATAGACGATTTTATTACAGATCCTGTTCCATCGAAAGCGACGGCATCTCGCAGGACGGACGCCCGACAATTTTAGCGGGGACTCCGGCAACCGTTGTATGAGCAGGAACGGCATCTAAAACAACGCTGCCCGCACCTATTTTGGCACCGATACCTATCTCAATATTCCCTAATACTTTCGCACCGGCTCCAATCATTACTCCCTGACGAACTTTAGGGTGACGATCTCCACCAGCTTTACCAGTCCCCCCTAAAGTAACTCCCTGCAGTAATGATACATTATCTTCAATCACGGCAGTTTCACCGACAACAACCCCGGTAGCATGGTCAAACATAATACCCTGACCGATAGTCGCGGCTGGATGGACATCAACACCAAACAGCTCAGAGCTGCGGTTTTGTAAATATAACGCTAAAGGAATGCGTTTTTCTTTCCATAACCAGTTTGCAACACGATGCACCTGAATAGCATGAAAACCTTTTAAATACAGCAGTGGTGTTGAATAATCTTCAACAGCCGGATCTCGGTCCTGCACTGCGATAATATCCGCCATGGCGGCATTAACAATCTGCGGTGATTTGCTGAAGGCTTCGTCAATCACTTCACGCATCAGAATTGCAGGCATAGTATGACAGTCTAAACGGTTTGCCAGCTGGTAACTTAACCCTGTTTTTAAGCTGTGATGGTTTAAAATGGTTGAATGAAAAAAGCTTGCTAAAATTGGCTCATTTGCAGAAAAACTGCGCGCTTCTTCCCTGATTTTTTCCCATAGCTGCTGTTGAACCGCTTCCATTATTAAGCATCCTTACTGAAATTGACTGGCTCTGTTTCAAATTGTAGTTTTTCATTCTGTTTTTCTAACGGCACAACAGAAAGAGGATCCAGATGAATAAGAATATCCGCATGCGGGAATATCCCTTCCAGGGCTGCCTCTAACTTATCCGCCTTGCTATGTGCATCAAATAAACTCTGATCATCATCAAGCTCTAAATGCAGCTGAATAAATTTGGTATTACCCGACTGCCTGGTACGCAGATCATGTACGCCGCGTACACCCGGTATATGATAGGCCATTTTAATAATTTGTTCTTCTTCGACTTTCGGCAGCTGCTTATCCATTAAGGCATTAATGGACTGTGTTCCTATTTCCCAGGCACCATGCAGGATATATAAACTAACCGCAATAGCAAAAAGCCCATCTGCCCAATGCCAGCCCATACCGGCTAAGATTAATGCCAGCAGCACTGCACCATTCAGTGCAATATCCGTTCGATAATGCAGTGAATCAGCCTTTATCGCCATACTGCCTGTTTTTTTCACAATATAAGACTGAAATGAAACCAGCGCAAAAGTGACGATCACCGAGAAAATCATCACCGCGATCCCAACATTAGAGGCGACAATCTGATTGCCGTTAACTAACGCAGAAATACCATTGATCATCAAGAATACAGAAGAACCGGAAATAAATGCAGCCTGCGCCAAGCCTGCGAGACTTTCCGCTTTACCATGACCAAAACGATGGTCATCGTCAGCAGGCTGGAGCGCTATTTTAATTGCAAAGAGGTTGATAATCGAAGCCATAACATCCATTAACGAGTCAGTTAATGCAGCTAAAATACTTGAAGAACCGGTCATTATCCAGGCAGTTAATTTAACGATGATTAATAAAGAGGCAGCAGCGACAGCAGCCCGCCCGGCAAGCTTAACTAAACGTCCATACTCTTCTTTAGTGAGATTGTTGTGCAAAAAAACACCTTCAATAGATCAGTTTTATGAAGGCGTAATTATACCCGTTATCAATCAAGATGCAAAAATCGGCACTCGGTGGATAAGCCGCCCAGAAAACATAACGGCTATATAAACAATTTATTTGTTACAGCAGTCGAATTATTTTCTAGCCTGCTGAGCCCGTTTATCTCTTTTTTCCTGCATTTTCTGCTGGTGCTGCTCAAACAGAAGATCCATTTTCCCCTGCTGCTCCGGGGTCAAAGAATGGTAAACCTCAAAGGTCATCTGCATTCTCTTCAGCTGAACCTCTTTTCTTAGGGCGTTTTTCTCATCAATTAAAGCACTCGCCTGCGTTTCATCAAAGTCAGGGGCTTTCATTATTTCCATCTGACGCTCATGAAAAGCTCCTTCATTATTACTTATGATTTTTTTATCACTGCGATACCCCTGCATAATAGTTTTAATGTCAGCCTGCTGCTCAGGAGTCAGGTCCACTTGTTTAAGCATTCCTTTGAAAGGCATACCGTGGTGCGTGCCCTTGCCCCCAGGCTTCGCATAAACGGTAGAAAAAGTAAGAGGAACAATCACACTCGCCAGCAGCATTTTTTTAAAGAATGAATTCATAATATTCTCCTGTCATTAATGTCTTTGACTATAATTAGTCATTTATACAAGTATAAAACAGCATTGCCAGGACAACGTAAGATCTGGGTAATGTTGTGTAAAGAAGTGTAAATATTCTTACAAATGACTTAAAATACTGTTTAATACTCACATCAATAAAACATGCATTACGCTTACAACTAACTCTTTACTACGAATGGATTTGAATTAGAGATGAATTTTATTTTACTTTAGCCTCTTTATAAGTGACTTATCCTTATGCCGAGGTATTTTACAAGGTCACAACATGAAAAATCTACTCCTAATTGATGATGACAAAGAACTTGTTTCTTTACTTGCCGAATTTTTATCTCTGGAAAACTTCAATATCGACACGGCTTTTGATGGTGAAACAGGTTTGCAGAAAGCATTGACAGGCAGCTATGACCTGATTTTGTTAGATGTAATGATGCCCCGCATGAACGGTTTTGAAATGTTAAAGCTGTTACGTCAAAAAAGTGAAATTCCTGTATTAATGCTTACCGCCAAAGGCGATGAAATCGATAAAGTATTAGGACTTGAAATGGGTGCTGATGATTATCTGGCAAAACCATTCAGTGAGCGCGAACTGCTTGCCCGCATCCGTGCTATCTTACGTCGTACACAGCACAAAAGTGCAGAAGTCCACAGTAAAATATCACATTTAGACATAGAGCTTTTCCCTACTCAACAGCAGGCTGTCTGCCAGGACTTTACTATTGAATTAACCGGTACTGAGCTGCTGCTGCTGGAAAAATTCCTGCATAACCCTGGAGAGTTATTTTCAAAAGCAGAGCTTAGCGAACAGGTCCTAGGTAAAAAATTACAGCCTTTTGACCGCAGCATTGATATGCATTTAAGTAATCTTAGACGCAAGTTACCCGCTAGACTTGACGGTCAGACTCGTGTTAAAAACTTCAGAGGACGTGGTTACATGTGGTTAGAAGGTGATGTAATAGCTAAGGAAGCTAGTTAATACTAACTTCTATAGTTTGGCGTCTTTAGCTGTTTAGCCGGCGCCTAATTTACTGCTATAGTAGAGTCTTTGGTAATAGGATTCTACTGTGCGGCTGACTTCATTTAATTCATTATTCATCAAAATATTTTTAGCCTTCTGGTTATTAATACTGCTCCTTACAACCGCATTAATTTTATTACCCAAGCTTGACGGACGCCAGCTGCAGCCGCTTACAAAAATTGACAGGATCATCTTAAATAAAGAAAAACATCGTATTCATCGGTATATCGAACGCCACCCGGAAGCAAGCGCTGTGCAGTTAATAAACTCAGATCCTAGAAGAAGCTCCCGAAATATTTTTTTCACAGATGCATCCGGCCGTTTGGTTAATGACCGCGCTCCAAGAAAAATACGTCAGTTCATTATTGACAGTAATGAACCGCAAACCCCTTTAAAAAAAGTAAATAAAAGTAAAACCTATTTAGGCCCGGTACTAGTCAAATATAAACAGCAGTCTCTGTTTCTCTATGTATCAGTTCCGAATAGAAAAAAGTCACTGGCCTTAATTGAGTGGTTAATTGACAATCCGCTGCTGCTGCTTATCACCGCCTTATCGGTCAGCACACCGTTGTGCGCATTTTTATCATGGCATTTAACCCATCCACTACGTCAGTTAAAAGAGGTTGCCAATCAAGTTGCTCAAGGGGATCTGGATACACAATTCCCTGAAATCAAAAACAGTGATGAAATTACCCAACTGGCCAGCTCCATGCAGCTGATGGTGAGTTCGTTAAAAAATATGCTTAATAACCAGCAGCGCCTGCTCAGTGACATTTCCCATGAACTACGTTCCCCGTTAACGCGCTTAGGCCTTGCCCTTGCGATCAATAAAAAACACGCAGGAGACAGTAAAGAGCTGCAGCGGATCGAGCTTGAAACACAAAGAATTGAGCTGATGATTGCAGAAATGCTCAATCTCTCCCGCATCCAGTTAACTCACGACAAGAAAGATAATATTGCATTAAATGAATTCTTAGAAGATTTATTACTGGACGCTAAATTTGAAGCCGGTGAATACGGAAAAACCTTTACCTATCCAGAATTAGCCTCCACTGCAATCAACATTTATCCGGAACTTGCCTACCGGGCGATAGAGAACATTATTCGTAATGCCATCAAATACGCCAGACAAACAATTTCTGTCTATATAACCGTAACTCCATCAACAATCACTTTAACCATTAAAAATGACGGCGAATTAATTCCAGAAAGCGAACTGACTAATATTTTTCGCCCTTTTTATCGTCTCAATGAATCCAGAGACAGGGAGACGGGCGGGGTCGGTTTAGGTTTGAGTATTGCTGAAAATGCCATGCTTAAACACGGTGGTAAAATTTGGGCAGAAAATATTGATAAGCAGGTATGTATGCATTTACAATTCCCGCGTTTTTCATAATATAAGAAGTAAATAAAATGATTGAAGTCGCTCTGTTTGAACCTGAAATTCCACCGAATACAGGTAATATTATCCGTTTATGTGCAAATACGGGCTGTGTATTACATTTAATTGAACCGTTAGGATTTGATCTGGATGATAAAAAAGTACGCAGAGCCGGGCTTGATTATCATGAAATGACCCATGTTTATCGCCATAAAGATTATCAGGCATTTTTAACCGCAACTGCCGGAAAAAGAATTTTTGCCTGTACCACAAAAACCACAACATTTCACAGTAACGCAGCTTTTCAGTCTGGAGATGTTTTACTGTTCGGCCCGGAAACTCGCGGTTTACCTGCAGAGATTTTAGATGTACTGCCGCTTGAACAAAAGCTGCGTATTCCAATGAAGGCGGAAAGCCGCTCCATGAACCTGTCTAATGCAGTCTCCGTCTTTGTTTATGAAGCCTGGCGCCAGCTTGATTTTGACGGGGCCGTATAAAAACGGCTCCTGCTGTTAAAGGGGCTTATTTCCCTTAACAGCATGTTTATAGAGCTTAAGAGGCAGATACTTGATTAGATCCGGATTTTTTTGCGCAGTACAGAGCATCATCAGCACGGTTCAGGCATTTTTCAACTGATTCATTATCATTAAACTGAACAACACCAAAGCAGGCTGTCTGTCCGCCTCCCACTGAAAAAGCAAACCGCTTAACTGCTGCTCTTATCTCTTCAGCCTGCCTCTCCGCTTCGTTAAAGCTGGTTTCCGGGCAGACAATTAAAAACTGCCCGCCTCCCCAGCGCCCTAAGACATCACCGCTCTGCAGTCTGCTGATTAATAAACCGCTAAACTCAACTAATACCTTATCTGCCTGCAGATAACCAAAATTATCATTAATCCGCTTAAAGTGGTCTATATCAACTAGAATCAGGCAGCATCTGGTTTTATAACGCTGACTATGGGCAATTTTCAAACGTAATAGCTTATCCAGATAAAGACGGTTACTGCAGCCTGTCAATTTATCCGTTTGTGAAAGCTCAATTAACTGCTGGTCATGATTCTTTAATAAACTGCGGCGGTACAAAAAGAAAGCGATAATTAGAACAATCAGAAAGAGTGAGACACGCATACGTTCAGAAGAGGAACGGTCGATATATTTATACTGTACCCATTTCGATAATATCTGATGGCGTTCCTGGGTTGTTTCGCTTTTTTTTACTTTATTAATAATATTCCATAATATCGGTTTATCGCGGTTAACAAACAGAGTTAACTGCATATGGATATCAGTAATACCAACAACACGCAGTTCATAAAGACCCAACTGCGCCATCTGATAACTAGCCTCCGCCATACTTAATAAAACCACATCATATTTATCATCTGCAACACCCAGCAATGCTTCATTTATTGAATCGACTTTCACAAAGTCAATATCCGGATAATTTGCAATAATTTCCTGCCCGTATCCGCTTTGCCCCATCACCGCAATACGCAGGTCCTTGACAGCATTTAAGTCAGTAATATGGTGAATATCACCGCGGGCAATCATCACTACCGGATTTTCAATAGTACTGTAAGTCGCACGATACTGTTTTTCGATTTGCGGGTTAGAAGTGCTGCCGGAAATAATATCAGCTTTCTGCACCTTGCCGAGTTCTATGGTATTACTCCAGCTGTTGGTATTAGTAACTTCAAACTTTAAGCCTGATTTTTCTGAAATCAGTGTTAAAGTTTCAGCCACAATACCGACAAACTGTCCGTCTTCATCAAAACCTTCATAGGGAAACCAGGCGGGAGCACCTATCACACTGACGGTCGGGTTATCCTGTATCCAGCTCAGTTCCTGCTCACTAAAAACAAGCTCACTTTGCTCGGTGACATAACTGTCTGACTCCTGCGCATAGAGCGTTTTTTCCGATGCCGTAAGCTGCATCGAAAACGGGATCAAAAATAATAAAAAGAGTAATCGCAAAAAATTTTCCTTGTCTTTAATAAATCGACTTGTTTACGGTTAAGGGGTCTCGGGTTGTAATAACTCCACTATTATCTGCACTGTACGATTCCCTCTGAACTCATTAATATCTAAACGGTAGGCGCAATAAACCTTTTTTACCAATGGATTAGGCCAAAAATCAAGGTCAACATTAAAAGCAATCGCATCAACCGCTTTACCGTCAATTTCAACTGTCATTTTTAGATGCTTAGCACCGACCAGACGCTGCTGTAACAGCTTGAATGAACCGTCAAACAGCGGTGCGGGAAATCCCTGTCCCCAAGGACCGGCATCCCGCAGTTCCAGTGCCTGCTCCAGACTGAACTGACTTGAATTTAGCTGTCCGTCCGACAAAATAACATTGTTTAATAACTCCGAATCAACCTGTTCATTTAAAACTTCATTTAAGGTTTTCTCAAACAGTTTAAAATCCAGCTCCTTCAGAGAAAGACCAGCAGCCATTGCGTGCCCGCCGAATTTTAAAATCACATTGGGAATTTTTTTATCAACCAGATCCAGCATATCGCGAATATGCACACCGGGTATGGAACGGGCAGAGGCTTTTATCTGACCGTTACCCGCTTTAGCAAACGCGAAAGTGGGCCGGTAATAACGTTCTTTAATTCGCGAAGCAACCAGGCCGATCACACCTTGATGCCAGTCAGCTTCAAACAGGCAGATAGCATGGGGAATATTATTTTCATCGACGGTCAAGCCGGCCAGGGTTTTTAACGCTTCATCCTGCATGCCCTGCTCAATTTCACGGCGGGACTGGTTTAACGCATCAAGTTCGTTAGCAATGATGTTCGCTCGTTCCGGGTTTTCACAGAGAAGCAGCTCAACCCCGCAGCTCATTTCATCTAAGCGCCCGGCTGCATTTAACCTGGGGCCCAGTGAAAAACCTAAGTCAGAAGCAACAAGCTGTGCCTGATTTCGTTTAGCAACACTGATTAAAGCACTAATTCCGGGGCGGCAGACACCGGCACGAATTCGGGCTAATCCCTGCTGTACTAAAGTGCGGTTATTAGAGTCCAGAGTTACCACATCAGCAACCGTTCCTAAAGCGACAATATCTAATAAAGATGCCAGGTTCGGTGCTTTAATATTTTCAAAATACCCCTTATTGTTCATAAATGAACGCAGTGCCAGCATAATATAAAAGGCCACGCCGACCCCCGCTAGATTTTTACTGGGGAAATCACAACCGCATTGGTTCGGGTTAACAATGGCGTCGGCAGCGGGTATCTCTTCACCAGGAAGATGATGATCTGTTACTAAGACCTGCAGGCCTTTATCTTTTGCATGTTTAACACCGGGAATACTAGAAATACCGTTATCAACAGTCATCAGCACCTGCGCGCCTTTTTCTATTGCCAGGTCAACTATTTCAGGGCTTAAGCCGTAACCGTAATCAAAGCGGTTGGGGATAAGGTAATCAATATTACTAAAACCTAGTGCGCGTAGTGCTAAAATACTCAATGCTGTGCTCGTCGCACCATCGGCATCAAAGTCTCCGACAACAATTATTTTCTGTGATGATAATAATGCCTGATAGAGCAGTTCACAGGCTTCATTTATCCCTTTTAACTGACTGGCGGCTAATAAGTTTCTGGTGCTGTTGTCCAGTTCGAGCGCACTATTGATGCCGCGATTGGCATAAAGCTGTTTTAACAGCGCTGAGCAGGAAAGATTAAGGAAACCACAATCAACTGGGATTCTAGTTTTTACTTGAATTGGGGTCATAAATAAAACCATTGCTCCGGTTAAACTATGCAATTGGTTTAAACTGCACGCTAATAAAATACCGTGCAGTTTATTCTGATTATCAGGAGATAAAAAGTACTATGAATTTATTTTTGCTCTAACGCCTGAATTAATCTATTTGCCGGTAAATACCCTGGCTTAAGCGAACCGTCTTCTAAAATAATTGCCGGAGTGCCCTTCACGCCGAAAAACAGACCTAACTCATATTGTTCTTTTACTGTATTTTTACAGGTTTTATATTCCGGCTGCTTGCCGCCTTTAGCAAGGTTCATGGCTGTCGTAGGATCATCTGCACACCAGATTGAAACCATTGTATTGTACGTAGCAGTATTAATGCCGCCCCGCGGGAAAGCTAAATAACGAACAGTAATGCCTAATTTATTATAATCTTCAATTTCTGCATGCAGCTTGCGGCAGTAACCACAACTTGTATCAGTGAAGACAGTAATAACATGTTTTTCATTTTCTGCTTTATAAACAATCATGTCTTTCTCAAAAGCCTGCAGCTTATTGAGATTAGCTGATATTTTATCTTTGCTCAGTTTAGCGCGTTTCTGCTCTGTCAGGTTATGCATCTGATTATCTAAATCATAAATATTGCCATGCACCAGGTATTGAGTATCCTCACTAACATAATAAATATCTCCACCTGCAGTCACTTCATATAAACCGTCAACCGTTGACTTGCTGATTGAATCAGCCGGGATATTTAAGATCTGCATTTTTGCTGCGATCTTTTCTGAGATCTCTTTCGAAACTGGTTCAGCGGCAGATGTGAAAGAAGAAAAACTGGTTAAAACAAATAAACAGGCGACACCTGTTTTAGAAAAAATAGTCCGCATAAAAACCTCAAGTTGATCATAAAATCAGGAAAAAATATTAACATTCATAATTATGCCTAGAACGAACTTAATTGTGAATGTTTAAATTTTGTAACAACTATTTAATGCTATGCTCTTGGATGATGATCCTGATGTAAATCCTTTAACCTGTCCTGCGCAATATGAGTGTATATCTGTGTTGTAGACAAATCACTATGGCCTAATAACATCTGCACTACCCGTAAGTCCGCACCATAATTTAACAAATGAGTGGCAAAAGCATGACGTAATACATGGGGGGATAATGCCTCTTTATCTATCCCGCATACCTGAGCATAAAATTTAATGCGATGCCAGAAGGTCTGCCTTACCATTATTTTCGCTCGTCGGCTGGGAAATAAAATATCACTGCTTTGCCCTTTTAACAGCTCTGCCCGCGCCTCTTCAAGGTAGCGTTCGACCCAGTAAACCGCCTCTTCACCTAAAGGAACCAGCCGTGTTTTATTACCTTTACCTGTAATACGCACCACCCCCTGCTGCAGGTTGATCTCCTCCATGGTTAAACCAACCAGTTCAGTAACACGCAGCCCCGTTGCATATAAAAGCTCTAACATGGCTTTATCGCGAAACTGCACCACATCGCTAAGTTCCGGAGCAGATAACAAACCGTCAACTTCAGACTCAGATAAAGACTTAGGCAGGGGTTTTATGGTTTTAGGGCTTTGCAGTTTTGCGCTGGGGTCATCTTCCCGGATTTTCTCCCTGCATAAATACTGATAAAAACGGCGTAAAGCACTCATTAAACGGGCAGTTGAACTATTTTTGTATTCTTTGTCGCAGTTTAATCTAAAACTGAAATAATCACTTAAATCCGAAAAATCGGCATTAGTTAATGTCCGGCTGTTATTATGCAGAAAATCTTCAACCAGACGCAGATCATGACGATAGGAATCCAGTGTGTTTTTTGACAACCCTCGTTCCAGCCATAATGAATCTAAAAATTGGTCAATAGTTAATTCTTCCATTAAACTCTCCCCTTCTTTACTGCTAAGGTTTTAATTATGAAAATTGGTTTATTTTACGGTTCCAGCACTTGTTATACAGAAATCGCAGCTGAAAAAATTCAAGCCTGCATAGGTGCAGACCTAGTGGATGTATTTAACATAAAAACCGAGCCGCTTAGCAAGATAAATAACTATGACATCCTTATTCTCGGTATTTCTACCTGGGATTACGGCGAATTACAGGAAGACTGGGGAGCAATCTGGAATGAACTTGAGTCAGTTAATGTGTCCGGCAAGATAATCGCACTATACGGCTTGGGTGATCAGGAAGGTTATGGAGAATGGTTTATTGATGCTGTTGGTATGCTCCATGAACAGTTATCTCCGCAGGAACCGAAGTTTGTCGGTTACTGGCCGACAGAGGGATATCGGTTCAGTGCATCTAAAGCATTAACAGCAGACAGCAGACAGTTTATGGGACTGGCACTTGATGAAGACTCTCAGTATGAGCTTAGTGATGAGCGTATCGAGCAGTGGTGCTTACAGATTTTACAAGAAATCGAGTTATTACTGTAAATCTGCTTATCTAATAATAAACAGCAGCAAGACACAACCGCTTAAATTTTGACTTTGTTGATCGAAATACGATCAACAAAGCTGCTAAAAGCCAATTTTTTACATCGAAGATCACATTTCCAGCATTACTTTTTAGTTATTTAATTTCAGCATCGTTACTATCCTGATCCAGATCAACCTGATTTAAAACGTATTCGTTAAGCTACGCGACCAATAAAATTGGAAATAGCTGGTCGTTTTATATATTAGCGCCTCATTTACCAGTTAAGCCCTATTACCTAATTCTTTTAAAATTAAAACACTCTAACCGTAAGGGAGTACCCGATTATGTCGGATGAAAAACAAACTAAGAGTTATAGCGAACTGCATAAGCCGTCAAGTGAATTTGCAACTCGTTCTGACTACTTAGATCACGAACTACAAATAATGAAGCCGCGCCGCTTTGGTTTAAACCTGCCTGGTCGTGACTTCCGCTTTGAGTGGGAAGATCTTGTTCCAGCAATCGCCGGTACCATTGGTATTATTGCAATGTACTCTGCGGTAATGATGTCCTGGGCTGACGGTCTAACTGAAGCCTGGCCGCATATCACCCTTGGTAAAGAGTTTGCCATCGAAGTTGCTCGTGTAGAGATGCTTATTCCTGCATTACTTTTCTGTATTATCGCATCAGGTTTTCTTAATCCGCGCGCTAACTTAGCGGGTAACCACGGCCCAATGATCCCGTTAATCGGTGCAATTGCACTGGCGGGTGCCCATCCCCTTGCTCTGGCATTGTTATTAGGTGTATTTGGTCTGTTACTTAGTTACTTTAAAGGTGGTTCAAAACTGGTTAACTTAACCAGTGAAGGGGTTGCCGGCGGTTTATTGGTCTTCTTAGGTTTCACCGGTGCATTTAGCCAGATTGGTCAAATTCAAAGCTGGGCTAAAGGCATCGATATGGGGCATGTTGGTTTAATCGTACTTGCTGTTAATGTTATCCTTTATGCATTCCTTGCTAAAATCAACAAGCGCTGGTTAGCAATCCCTGCATGTGCAATCACAGGTTTAGTGCTGGCATTAGCATTAGGTGCAGGCTTTGACCTTCAGTTCAATACTGAAATGGGTCTTCCTAACCTTAACCCAGTTTACTGGTGGGGCAGCACAACAGAAGGCTGGATGTTAGGTCTGCCTAACCTTGAGCACTTCATCGCTTCACTGCCGTTTGCAATCTTAGCTGTTGCAATGTGGTCGCCAGACTTCCTAGGTCACCGTATTTTCCAGGAATTAAACTACCCGAGAAACACTGAAAAAGTGTTGATGGATGTTGATGACACAATGACTATGTGTTCTATTCGTCAAATGGTAGGTACAGCAGTGGGTGGTGGTAACATTACGTCATCTTGGGGTACTTACATGATTCCGGCGGCAATCGCTAAACGCCCTATTCCAGGCGGTGCAATCCTGCTTGGTTCTCTATGTATCATTATTGCGATCCTTGGTTTCCCAATGGATGCGGCTGTATGGCCTCCAGTAATGCGTATTGCGCTGCTTGTTGGTGTATTCTTACCATTACTTGAAGCGGGTATGCAGATGATTAAAAATACTAAAGACTCGCAGTCTGCCGGTATCTGTATCTTCTCTGCAGCTGTACTAAACCCAGTATTAGCTTGGGCATTAACTATGTTATTAGATAATAACGGCTTAATTGGTGATAAAGAGCGTGCGACTAAACTTTCGTTCTTAGATAAAATCGTTATTCCTGGCGGCGTATTAATTATCTGTTTACTCGCGATGCTTGCAGTTGGTATGTTTGAGGGTCAATACGGTCTTCCAGCCCTTCTTTAATAGTTTGCGGTGAATATTAGAAAGGCGCCTGTCAAACAGGCGCCTTTTTTTTAGCTTTTTTACTGACAAAAAATAAAAAAGCCGACTAGTACAAGCTAGTCGGCCTTTTTCTATTCAGGCTATTAATTTAAGCTTGAGCACGCAGATCAATGACTAAATCAGTATCTATCTCCTGCAGAGAACTAATCAGCTGCTCCTTATTAAAGCTGTTTGAGACAGCGATCTTAAACTGGCTGGTGAATACCGTACCGCCGATATCAGGCAGCCCTAAACGATGGCACTGCATATCTTCAACTTTAATACTGTTTTCACTGAGCACCTGTGAAATCTGGCTAACTAGACCTGGACGATCTTTAGCATCAATACTTAAGTTTAAGTGTGTTGATCTGGTCTGAGAAACGCTGCCCTGTTCAACTGCCTCAACCTGAATCTCTAACGCTTTGAATTCATTAACCAGCGTTTCAACATTCTCCGCTTTAATTTCGATTTTAATCAATCCGGCAAAATAATCATCTATATGGCTGATTCGACTGTTTAACCATTTTCCATCTAAAGCATGGGTTTTTTCTGATAATACTTTTACTAAGTCAGTTTGATTTGAGCCGCTAACTGTGACCATTATTTGAACATTCATAAACTTACTCCCATAGATGATTTACACGATTAAACGATAATTCATTGTTAATAAAAGAAACTTATACATCAAGTGTACATCTAATTAAATTATAAACCACGAATAAAATAAGCGTTATTTATCACTATTGAAAAGAAGTTAAAATAAGATCTGCAGCAGCTTTGTAAATCACGTTTGTTCACCACATAGCGATGGTCGTCAAATACTGAATTTAGAAAAAAAACAACAATTATGAGTAAATAACTGCAGATTCGGTTAAAAAAACAGCTTTAAAAAGGAGTAAAAAAATAAATATGTAATAAAATTACAGGTTTCTTGCAAAAACTGACCTAGATCAACTTTACGGTAAAATCCATTTGTTAGACTCAATCCGCACTCAATAAGCAGGACTAAATATTCGATGCGAGCAGAAAATAAAATTGATGAACTACTTCCTCATCAAATCACCGAAAAAGCCGACAATGTGGCTTACAGCAAAGCAACCAAGGCCTTCCTGTCCGCTTTTTATCTTGCCATTACTGCCGGCATGTTTATCAGCCTAGCTTTCGTCTTTTACATCACAGTTACTACCGGCAGTCAGGATCTTGCATGGGGCATTAAAAACTTCATCGGCGGCATTGCATTCAGCCTAGGCCTTTTATTAGTCGTTGTTGTCGGCGGCGAGTTATTTACCAGTAATACACTTACCCTTATTGCCAAAGCCAGCCACCGGATCAGCACCGCACAAATGCTAAAAAACTGGGCGGTCGTTTACTTTGGCAACTATGTCGGCGCAACTTTTTTAGTATTCCTTATATTCTTTGCTGGTTTATATAACGCAGACAATGGACAATGGGGATTAACCGCATTACAAACAGCTCAACATAAACTGCATCATTCATTTACAGAAGCTGTCGCACTTGGTATTTTATGCAACATAATGGTCTGTCTAGCAATCTGGATGGCTTTTGGTGCGCGTACCATAACGGATAAAATGTTTGCGGTCCTTCTGCCGGTTGCAATGTTTGTCTCTTCTGGTTTTGAACACTGTATCGCAAATATGTTTATGGTACCGACAGGGATTCTTATTCACCATTACGCGCCGCCGGAGTTTTGGCTTGCAGTCGGCCGTAACGCCAGTGAATTTGCAGACATAACGACCATGAATTTTATACTTAACAACTTAATTCCCGTCACCATAGGTAATATTATCGGCGGCGGTGTAATTGTTGGTTTGATGCACTGGATGATCTATCTGCGTCCGGCACAAAAAAACAAAATAAATTTATAAGTACATTTAATTTTAATCTCTAACTATAAAGGTAAATCTTTATGACTAAACTTAACGAAGACTTTTTATCAGCATGGAACGGCTTTGCTGGTGATACTTGGAAAACTGAAGTTAATGTTCGTGACTTCATCCAAAAAAACTACACGCCGTTTGAAGGTGATGAAAGCTTCCTAGCAGATGCAACTCCAGCAACTGACACACTTTGGGAAAAAGTGATGGTTGGTATCAAACAGGAAAACAGCACACACGCTCCTGTTGATTTTGATACAGATGTTGTTTCTACAATTACTTCTCATGACGCGGGTTACATCAGCCAGGATCTGGAAACAATTGTTGGTTTACAGACTGAAGCACCGCTAAAACGTGCGATTATCCCTAACGGCGGTATTCGTATGATTGATGGTTCTTGTAAAGTTTATGGTAAAGAATTAGACGCAGGTATTCGTCAAACTTACTCTGAATTCCGTAAAACACACAACCAGGGTGTTTTTGATGTTTATACAGGTGATATCCTTAAATGTCGTAAATCAGGTGTATTAACAGGTTTACCTGATGCATACGGTCGTGGTCGTATTATTGGTGATTACCGTCGTGTTGCACTGTACGGAATCGACTTCCTAATGGCAGAGAAAGCATCTCAACACAAAAGTTTAGAAGCTGAATTAGTTGCTGGTTCTTCATTAGAAGACACAATGAAACTGCGTGAAGAGATCTTCGAGCAGTACCGTGCTTTAGGTCAAATGAAAGAGATGGCGGCTAAATACGGCAGCGATATCTCAGGTCCTGCGACTAACGCTAAAGAAGCAATTCAGTGGACTTACTTTGGTTACCTGGCTGCAATCAAATCTCAAAACGGCGCGGCAATGTCATTTGGCCGTACAGCTTCTTTCCTTGACATCTTCATCGAGAAAGACTTACAAGCTGGTGTTATCACTGAAACTGATGCTCAAGAGCTAATCGATCACCTGGTAATGAAACTGCGTATGGTTCGTTTCCTACGTACTCCTGAATATGATGATCTGTTCTCTGGTGACCCTATCTGGGCTACTGAATCTATCGGTGGTATGGGTGTTGATGGTCGTACGCTTGTAACTAAAAACAGCTTCCGTTTCCTACATACACAATACACTATGGGTCCATCTCCAGAGCCGAACATCACTGTTCTATGGTCTGAAGAGCTTCCAATCAACTTCAAAAAATACTGTGCAAAAGTATCTATCGATACTTCATCTATCCAGTATGAAAATGATGATCTGATGCGTAACGACTTCGACAATGATGATTACGCCATCGCTTGTTGTGTATCACCAATGATTGTTGGTAAGCAGATGCAGTTCTTCGGCGCGCGTGCAAACCTCGCTAAAACTCTTCTGTACGCAATCAACGGCGGCGTAGATGAAAAGTCTAAAGCACAGGTTGGTCCTCGTACTATCCCGGCAATCTCTGCTGAAGTTTTAGATTACGATGAAGTTTACTCAAACCTTGACCACTTCATGGACTGGTTAGCTGAGCAATATGTGACTGCACTTAACTGTATCCATTACATGCACGACAAATACAGCTACGAAGCGTCTCTAATGGCTCTTCATGACCGTGACGTTTCTCGCACAATGGCATGTGGTATCGCAGGTCTTTCAATTGCTGCTGACTCACTAGCTGCAATCAAATACGCAACTGTTAAACCAGTTCGTGACGAAGACGGCATTGCAACTGATTTTGAAATCGAAGGTGATTACCCTAAATTTGGTAATAACGATCCTCGTGTAGATGATATCGCTTGTGAGCTTGTTGAAAGCTTCATGAAGAAAATTCAATCGCGCCCAATGTACCGTAACGCACGTGCTACACAGTCTATCCTTACTATTACATCTAACGTTGTATACGGTAAGAAAACGGGTAACACTCCTGACGGTCGTCGTGCTGGTACTCCTTTTGCGCCAGGCGCAAACCCGATGCACGGACGTGATGAAAAAGGTGCGGTTGCATCATTAACATCTGTTTCTAAACTACCGTTCTCATACGCACAAGATGGTATCTCTTATACTTTCTCTATCGTACCGAACGCATTAGGTAAAACAGATGACGCACAAAAAGCTAACTTAGCGGGTCTAATGGACGGTTACTTTAAGCACACTCCTGAAATTGAAGGTGGTCAGCACTTAAACGTAAACGTAATGAACCGTGAAATGTTATTAGATGCAATGGAAAACCCTGAGAAATACCCTCAGTTAACTATCCGTGTATCTGGTTATGCAGTTCGCTTTAACTCGCTTACTCAAGAACAGAAAAACGACGTTATCGCTCGTACGTTCACAGCGACGTTATAAAAATAAAATTATTCAGGTAAACTTTTGAGTTTGCCTGTTATAATCAAGAAAGGTTTCATCTTTGCGGATGAAGCCTTTCTTTTTGTCTAGAATAAAGTGATTATTTCATTTGTTTTTCATGTGGAAACAAACGAAATAATCAGTTTCTTAGGGGTTTTTGATGTCAGTAATTGGACACGTTCATTCAGTTGAGACCTGTGGTACCGTAGATGGTCCAGGTATTCGTTTCATCATTTTTCTACAGGGCTGTCTGATGCGCTGTAAATACTGTCATAACCGCGATACTTGGGATATCGAAGGCGGCAAAGATATGAGTGTCGACGAACTAATGGCAGAACTTCTGCAGTATCGTCATTTCATGAATGCGTCAGGCGGCGGTATTACCATCTCCGGCGGTGAAGCGATGCTTCAGCCGGAATTTGTCAGAGCTATGTTCGAAGCTTGTCGTTTAGAAGGTATACATACCTGTCTAGATACCAATGGTTTTGTACGACGCATTGATCAAACAACCAAAAGTGTGCTTGATGTAGCAGACTTAGTTTTGTTAGATATCAAGCAGATGGATAATGAAAAGCACATCGATCTGACGCATGTAAGCAATAAATACACACTTGATTTTGCTAAATATTTAGCAGAGCAGAATCAACCTGTTTACCTGCGTTACGTGGTTGTTCCCGGTTATACCGACTGCGAAGAAGATGCGCATACACTGGGTAAATTTATTGCACCGATGAAAAATATCGAAAAGATTGAAATGCTGCCTTACCATGAACTCGGCAAACATAAGTGGACCGCAATGGGCGAGATCTATCCTTTAGACGGTGTACATCCTCCATCACGCGATACCATGGAAATTATCAAAAACATTCTTTTACAATACAATGACAACGTCATTTACTGATTTATCCCGGCAGGTAAGTTTTACCTGCCTTAACTGAGCCGCATTATGACCCCTTTTATCTGCCCGCTTTGCCAGACTGCCTTCTCAAAAACCAACAACACGCAAATCTGCGCTAATAACCACCATTTTGATATTGCCAAAGAAGGTTACTTAAACCTGCTGCCGGTGAATGCTAAAAACTCAAAAAATCCCGGTGATAATAAAGAGATGATGCAGGCAAGACGCGCTTTTTTAAATAGTGACGGCTATTTACCGCTTGCAGAAAAAGTCAGTGAATTAACCGCTGCATACCTGAAAGGTAAAGAACAGGCTCAGATCCTTGATTTAGGCTGTGGTGAAGGTTATTACACTGCACTTTTAGCTGAACATCTTCCCGAGCAGTTTATTATCAACGGCTTAGATATTTCCAAAGTAGCTGTACGTTATGCGGCAAAGCGTTATAAAAGCGTCAATTTCTGTGTCGCCAGTGCCTATGATGTACCGCTCCCTGATAGCAGCTTAGATGCCCTGATTCGAATTTATGCCCCTTCTCTTGACACTGAACTGCAGCGCTTAATTAAAGCAGAGGGTTATCTGATAACCGTCACCCCTGCCCCACGTCATCTACAGCAGCTGCGTGAAAAGATTTACCAGCAGGTTAACGACCACGCAGTAGAGAATTCTGCACCTTCAGGATTTATTAAAGTAGAACAGATAAACCTTAATTACCCGCTGCAGACAGATGATCCTGAAACGGTTAAAAATCTGATTAATATGACACCGTTTTCATGGAAGTTTAATGAGCAGAAAATGCAGGAGCTGCTAGCTGAAAAATCATGGTCGATTGAGTGTGATTTTAATCTCGAGATTTATCAAAAAGATAAAGAGTAAACGGATAAATAATAAAAACTAATTAATATGCTTTCATGTTGTGCTTAGGAATTTAACAAACACAAAAGCAGCGAAGTAAAATCTGATTTTTATGCAGGGTTCAGCAAAAACAACAACAGTAACGACAAGGTAATTACTTTTACATTAATATAACGTCGCATTTTCATCTGCAGATTTTACAGACAAAAAACGCCGAATTTACCAGCGCAGAAAAATAAGAAAACAAGGCCTGATTTATCCTCTAAAAAATCCCTGAAAAACAGTATTTAGCTATTCTTAAATCAGCTCATGATTTTGTAAAAAATTATCACCACCGATTTTAAAAGCATTTTTTAATAGTCTAGCCAGGTCTAGATACGAAGGCCTGATCAGCATTTCTTCCAGCTCACAGCGCTTACCGCTCAACTCACTCTGTATGGCGATATACCAGGGCAGCAGTTTGTTCGGTAATAATTCCTGCGAACGCTTACCTAGCCAGTATAAACCCTGAATCGGCAAGCCTAGTAAAAACAGGACAAAGGTCACAGTTATCGGCCAGACAAATAAAGACGGAAACAAAATATTCAATCCGACCACCAGCATCACAAAAGCAGGTACGGTCTTGATTAGCAGCTGAGTGTAATAAACTACTTTACTATCAATAAACAAGCAGTTTAATGTCGGCTGTTTAGGCCATGTTTTCAGGTAATGATCGCCTTGTTTAACGACATCTGTAAATAAGTTCAATAGCCCTCCGGATAACAATAAATAACGGCTGTAAATTAACACTAGCAAGAGTTTGCAGAATTGTTAATAAAAAATTTGATTTTAAATAATTTTTACCCCGATTGTAGATTGTCATTTTATTACATAAGCGTAGACTTCAGTAAAAATTATGTGAAGCAAATCACCCGCTCAAGAACATGAAATAACGGCGGACTGCACACATGGTAGCGTTTTCATCAGTTAGTCGGCTGATGACTATTATCTTAATTTATTTAGTGGAATTTTTCATGAGCAATAAACTAGTTCTTGTCCTTAATTGTGGTAGTTCTTCTCTCAAGTTTGCTGTTATCAATGCTAATAACGGTGATGAAATTATCAGCGGTCTTGCTGAATGCTTTAATCTTCCCGATGCGCGTATGAAGTGGAATATTTCAGGGAAGAAAGATGCAGCACATCTGCCTCCAAATAGCGCACATGCTGAAGCAATCTCTTATATTGTAGAAGAAATCATTAAAAATGAGCAGGGTCTTGCAGAACAATTTGTTGCTGTAGGACACCGTGTTGTTCATGGTGGAGAGAAATTTACTGAATCAGTCGTCATTACTCCTGACGTTTGTAAAAGCATTAAAGAGTGTGCTTCTTTAGCTCCTCTACATAACCCGGCAGCCATTATGGGCATTAAAGCAGCACGAGCAGCTTTCCCTGAACTACCACAAGTTGCTGTTTTCGACACCGCATTCCACCAGACAATGCCAGCATCTGCTTTTCTATACGCGCTGCCGTACCACCTCTATAAAGAGAAAGGTATTCGTCGTTACGGTATGCACGGAACAAGCCATCTGTTTGTCAGCCGTGAAGCAGCCCGCCTATTAGATAAACCTCTTGCAGAAACGAACGTTATCACAGCTCACTTAGGCAACGGCGGTTCTGTTTGTGCTGTAAAAAATGGTAAATGCGTTGATACAAGCATGGGCATGACACCACTTGCTGGTTTAGTCATGGGTACGCGTTGTGGTGATATTGACCCAAGTATTATTGAACATCTTGTTGCACGTGAAGGTTACAGCCCTGCCGGCGTAATGGACATTTTACAAAAACAGAGCGGCTTATTAGGTATTTCTGGTGTCTCAAGTGACTTCCGTGATATTCAAAGTGCTTGTGAAAAAGGCAATGAACAAGCAATATTAGCACGTGATATTTTCTGTTATCGTTTAGCTAAATATATTGCGGGTTATGCTGTACCGCTAGGTCGTATTGATGCGCTGGTATTCACTGGAGGTATCGGTGAGAACTCTGCCATGGTACGCGATAAAGTACTTAATCTATTATCCGTGTTTGGTTACCAGGTTGATAGCGAGAAAAATGAAACTACAATACTCGGCAAGAAAGGTACCATCACCACGGAAAACTCTCCAACAGCAATGGTTATACCAACCAATGAAGAGTGGGTGATTGCACAAGATTCAGCATCACTCGTTTCTGCTTAAACCATATTAATAACAAACTGGGGAGTTCGTGCTCCTCTTTTTTCCTTAAATTCTATCCATAAAAGGAATAGTCATGTCTCGTACAATTATGCTGATTCCCATCGGTTCTGGTGTCGGTGTTACTTCTGTCAGTCTTGGAATGGTCCGTGCAATGGAACGCCAAGGTGTTGCCGTTAACTTCTTCAAACCGATTGCTCAGCCGCGTCCCGGTGATACAGGACCAGAGCGATCAACAACAACGCTTCGTAACGGTTCATCATTAACTCCGCCAGAGCCGTTTTCAATGAAATACGCAGAAAACCTAATCTCTTCAGGCAGAACTTCTGATTTATTAGAAAATATCGTTGAGCGTTTTCGTGAAGGCACCAAAGAAAGTGATGTCATTATTGTTGAAGGTCTAGTACCTACAGACAAACACCAGTTTGCTAATGAAATTAACTACAGCATCGCCAAAGCATTAAGCGCTGAAATGGTATTTGTTACCCACCCAAGTAACGATTCTTCGCAGCAGTTAAAAGAACGTATGGAAATTGCGGTCTCTTCTTTCGGCGGTAAAAAGAACAAACGCATTGCCGGCTGTATCATTAATAAAGTTGGTGCGCCGGTCGATGAAAATGATAAATCACGTCCTGATTTAACAGAAATGTTTGATATTCCAGATGGTGTTGTAAATAACAATCTGGAAGTCTTACAAATGTTCAGCAAAAGCCCGCTGCCGATTCTAGGCTGTATTCCATGGAGTGCTGAGTTAATTGCACCACGCGTAAAAGATCTTGCGACCCACCTTGAAGCACAAGTCTTAAATGTAGGTGATCTTGATAACCGTCGTTTACACAGTGTTACTTTCTGTGCCCGCTCAATTCCGAATATGGTTGAGCACTTTAAAGCAGGCTCAATGCTGGTTACTTCCGGTGATCGTAGTGACGTGATTATCGCAGCGTGTTTAGCTGTGATGAACGGCATGAAAATCGGCTGTTTATTACTAACCGGCGACTACCCGCCGGAAGAAGAAGTAATGAAACTGTGCAGCCGTGCAATGGAGTCTGGTTTACCGATTTTATTAATCAAGAGTAATACCTGGCAGACAGCGCAGCGCCTGCAGCATTTCAATATGGAAATTCCAGTTGATGATATTGAGCGTATCGAAAAAGTACAGGAATATATTGCCAGCCATATCGACAAACACTGGCTGAACACGCTGACTGAAGATTCATCTTTAACACGCCGTCTGTCGCCTCCTGCGTTCCGTTACCACTTAACAGAGCTGGCACGCAAAACTAGTCAGCGTATTGTATTACCAGAAGGTGAAGAGCCTCGTACCATTCAGGCGGCGCTTATCTGTGCACAGCGCGGTATTGCAAAACCCGTTTTATTAGGCAACCCGGAAGAAATTCACCGCATCGCAACACAGCAGGGTATTGAACTGACCGATGATGTTGAAATCATTAATCCGTTTGATGTACTTGAAAATTATGTTGCACCTATGGTTGAACTGCGTAAAGCCAAAGGCCTGACTGAAGTTGTAGCCCGCGAACAGCTGCAGGACACGGTTGTATTAGGTACTATGATGCTGGCAGAAAATGAAGTTGCAGGTCTGGTTTCAGGCGCAGTTCATACCACAGCAAATACTATTCGTCCGCCGCTGCAGTTAGTTAAAACAGCACCGGATGCAAGCTTAGTATCTTCTATCTTCTTTATGCTGCTGCCTGATCAGGTATTAGTTTACGGTGACTGTGCAATCAACCCGGATCCGACTGCCGAGCAGCTTGCAGATATCGCTATTCAGTCAGCTGATTCAGCAATCGCATTCGGTATTGATCCGAAAGTTGCAATGATCAGTTACTCTACGGGTACTTCTGGTGCCGGCAGTGATGTTGAAAAAGTACGTGAAGCAACTAAAATCGCCCAGGACCGCCGCCCGGATCTTCTTATTGACGGTCCGCTTCAATATGATGCGGCTGTGATGGAAAATGTTGCCCAAAGCAAAGCGCCTAACAGCCCTGTTGCCGGTAAAGCGACTGTATTTATCTTCCCTGACTTAAATACAGGTAATACAACTTACAAAGCGGTACAGCGTAGTGCGGACCTGATCAGTATCGGTCCAATGCTTCAGGGTATGCGTAAGCCGGTTAACGACTTATCTCGTGGTGCACTGGTTGATGATATTGTCTACACAATCGCATTAACTGCAATTCAGGCTACCCAGGCTGAAGAAAAAGCTGCTGCTGAAGCTTGAGCTTAGTCTTTAGCAAATCTTAAAAAGCCCCGCCTGGTTAAACAGAGCGGGGCTTTTTTATATCAGCGATTACGGATAACTTGTTTTAAAGAAATTTAAAAAGTATTTTGCGAGACTTTACAGTTCAATCACAAGACACTTTAAGCCGTGATCCGGGTTTATATTCTTAAACTCATCTGGAGGTGTTATCTTTTTAATGATTTTTGCCTGCGGACATTCATGCTTAAGCGTTTCACTTAAAAACTGGAAATCCAGATCCGGTGAATTTAAACATAATAAAGCCAATCCCCCCGGATTTAACAGCTCTGGTAGGCGGCGCATTATTTTTGGATAATCACGTTTGATATTAACACTGCCTTTCTGCAGTGAAGGCGGATCCGCAATAATAATATCGTAGGGTCCAAGACGCTTGATCTTACCCCAGGACTTAAACAGATCATGTCCGAGATACTTTACTTTATCCAGCTCATGACCGTTTATTCTATGGTTGTCACGACCTACAGCCAGTGCAGATTTACTCATATCAAGATTGATAACCTGCTCTGCCCCTCCGGCGATCGCCGCATTGGAAAATGCACAGGTATATGAAAACAGATTCAGTACACGTTTTCCACGGCTGTTTCCCTGCAGCCAGCTGCGGCCGTTTTTCATATCTAAGAAAATACCGTAGTTTTGGTTCTTACCTAAATTTATTTTGTACTTGAGCTCATTCTCAGTAGCAGTCAGATCCGTAATGCACTCACCAAACAGCACTTCTGTCGGCGCAAAATCACGACAGCGAAACTGAACTTGAATACTTTTAACGCAGAAACCATTACCAGTCATCTTTTTAAGCAGCGCTTCACTTAATTCCTGCAGCCAGTCGGATTCCACTTCTTTATATAAAATGATTAATACCACCGGTGATAACCAGTCAATATTAATAAAAGTGTATTCCGGAAAACAAAAACCACGCCCGTGAAATAACCGCTGCAGTTCATTTTCCTGTTGACTGCTTACCTGCTGCCAGTTGATATTTTCTAATATTTTCATCTTTATTTATCTTGTTGAGTAATTGTCTGTAATTCATCTATCTCATGATCCGAGCTCAATAAAACCGCAAACCAGCGCCCGTCATCGCTATTTTCCAAAGCTATTTTAAAAATCATAGTTAAGGGAACCGATAATAACATACCAACCATACCTAATAACCAGCCCCAGAATATTAATGACAGAAACACCACTAACGTTGACAGACCGAGGCTGCGTCCCATGAATTTGGGCTCCACAATGCTGCCCATGACCATATTAACGCTGACAAACAGAGCTGTCACAACAGCAGCCGATCCCACCCCTAATTGTAAGAAGGTTAAAATAACCGCGGGAACAGCTGCAATAATTGAACCGATATTAGGAATATAATTAAGTAAGAAAGCCAGGAGTGCCCACAATATATAGAAATCAACTCCCATCAGCCATAAAACAGAGCCGATGATTAAACCTGTCGCCAGACTAATAATCGTTTTTATCGCCATATACTGGTTAACTGATTTCAAAAAATGATCTAGACTTTTTTCTTTCCCTTCAGAATCATCAAAGGCAGCATGTAGTTTTTTAGCAAATCCCTGTCCTTCTGACAGCATAAATACCACAGTAAGTAACAATAGGAAGACATTACCTAAGACACTGCTGAAACCGCTTAATGTAGTGGTGACTAAGGTCATCACTTTAGCCGGATCAAAATACTCACGAATTTCCGTTAAAGAAAGAGAAATATTGTACTGGCTCATCCATACCAGAAGCCAGCTTATCTCGCTGGATAGTTTTTCTTCATAAACAGGTATTGCCTGTCTAAACTCATTCACCGAACTGCCGATAACCCCGCCTAAGACAATAAACAGTGAAAAGATCAGCACAATTACTATGGTAATCGCAAGGCCGCGCGGCACCCGGCGTTCAGCTAAAAAATTAATCGCCGGATTACAGATAATGGCCACAAATAAAGACAGCAGAAACGGCACCACAATCGGAGCAGCAATTTTTATCCCGGCCAGGGAGATAACAACGGCGGCAAAAAATAACACAGAGCGGCCTGAAGCCGAAACATTGGACATAAAAATTTCACCTTATTGATTAAAATAAGCAGGGAGCTTATTACCGCTTACGCCTGCACGCAAAGACTTTTTCGTCAAACTACACAACAACAAAGCAAATAGGTGTAATAAAATTACATTATTGCAACAATTCCTTAAGAACACTTGAAATACAGTGGCTTTCACGTTATAAAACACCCTGTGAAACCTAGCTGCCAGCGCGATATTTTGCGCCAGCTTTGACATTTGCAGTCTTTTTGTAATTTACTTACACATGATCTCGATCAATACGTCAAAAATGCAAATTTCTATAATCAATGTGAAAGTTTTTTACTAAGATAAGTTTTCGATATAAGAACTCAGTTTTATTAAAACATTTTTAACTTTTTAATTTTATAAATCTTTGGAGAAATATATGACAGTAAGCACAGTTGCTGATTTAGAAGCACTGATTGCGCGAGTTAAACTCGCTCAAGCAGAGTACGCAACCTTTTCACAGGAAAAAGTTGACGAAATCTTCCGCGTAGCAGCACTTAAAGTGTCAACTCACCGTATCGAACTTGCTAAAATGGCTGTAAAAGAAACAGGCATGGGCATTATAGAAGATAAAGTAATTAAAAATCACTTTGCTTCTGAGTTCATTTACAACAGTTTTGCAGATACAAAAACAGTTGGTGAATTATCACGTAATGAATCGTTAAACACGGTTACACTTGCTGAGCCTATGGGCATCATCTGTGCAATCGTGCCTACAACTAACCCGACATCAACTGCGATTTTCAAAACGTTAATGGCACTTAAAACGGGTAACGGTTGTATTGTTGCACCACATCCACGTGCTAAAGAATGTACAAACTACGCAGCTAAAATCGTTTTAGACGCGGCAATTGAAGCAGGCGCACCAAAAGATATTATCGGCTGGATCGACATTCCTTCACTTGAACTTACTAATACAATCATGAAGCATGACGACACTGCAATCATCCTTGCAACTGGTGGTCCAGGCATGGTTAAAGCAGCATACTCTTCAGGTAACCCTGCAATCGGTGTAGGCGCGGGTAACACACCTGTTGTTATCGATGAAAGTGCAGATATCAAACGTGCTGTATCTTCAATCCTAATGTCAAAAACATTCGATAACGGTATGATCTGTGCTTCTGAGCAGGCTGCAATTGTTGTTGAATCTAAATACGATGAATTTAAAGCACGTCTTGAAGAGTACGGCGGCTTCATGTTAAACGAAGCTGATACTAAAAAAGTTGCTGATACTATGTTTATCGACGGCGCGCTTAACGCTAAAATCGTAGGTCAGTCTGCTTTTACAATTGCAGAACTTGCAGGCGTTAAAGTACCAACTTCAACTAAAGTACTAGTTGGTGAAGGTCTTGAAGTAAAAGAAGAAAACATGTTCGCACATGAAAAACTATCTCCTACTTTAGGTCTGTTTAAAGCTAAAAATTACGAAGATGCTGTTCGCCAGGCGCAAATTGTTCTAGATATCGGTGGTGTTGGTCACACAGCTGCACTATACACAGACCAGGATGCAAACTCTGAGCGTGTTGATGCGTTCGGTCTTGCAATGAAAGCATGTCGTATCGTAATTAACTCACCAACATCTCACGGTGGTATTGGTGATATCTATAACTTTGGTTTCGCACCATCGCTAACGTTAGGCTGTGGTACACACAGTGGTAACGCTGTTTCAGAAAACGTTGGTCCACAACACCTAATCAACACTAAAACAATTGCGAAGCGAGCTGAAAATATGTTATGGCATAAACTACCAAAATCAATCTACTTCCGTCGTGGTTCATTACCAATCGCAATGACTGATTTAGAAGGCAAACAGCGTGCAATGATCGTAACAGACGGCTTCCTGTTCGCTAACGGTTACATTGACGAGTTACGTTCAATCCTTGAAAGCAAAGGAATGATGGTTGAAGTATTCCATGAAGTTGAAGCGGATCCGACGCTTTCAATTATCCAAAAAGGCGCTGCAGCTTGTAACGCATTCAATCCTGACGTAATTCTTGCTGTTGGTGGTGGTTCTCCAATGGACGCAGCGAAAATCATGTGGGTTCTATACGAGCACCCTGCAACTGATTTCGAAGACTTAGCAATGCGCTTTATGGATATCCGTAAACGTATCTACAAGTTCCCTAAAATGGGCGTTAAAGCTGAATTAGTATGTATCACTACTACTTCTGGTACGGGTTCTGAAGTAACACCATTTGCCGTTGTTACTGACGACAAGACTGGTAAAAAATATCCACTAGCAGATTACGAACTAACACCAAACATGGCTGTTGTTGATGCTAACCTGGTAATGGATATGCCGAAATCACTTTGTGCATTCGGTGGTTACGATGCAGTTACTCACGCTGTTGAAGCTTACGTTTCAATGCTTGCTAACGAATACTCTGACGGTCAGGCTCTGCAGTCTCTTAAACTATTAAAAGAGTACCTGCCAAGCTCTTACCATAACGGTAAAAACGATGCAGTTGCGCGTGAGAAAGTTCACAATGCGGCAACTATCGCTGGTATCGCGTTTGCGAACTCATTCCTAGGTGTGTGTCACTCAATGGCGCACAAAATCGGTAATGAATTCCACATTCCACACGGTTTAGCAAATGCATTGCTGCTAACGAATACAATTCGTTTCAATGCAACTAATAAACCAACTAAACAGGGTACTTTCTCTCAGTACGACCGTCCTAAAGCACGTGCTCGTTATGCAGAAATTGCCGTTCACCTTGGTTTCTACGAAGGTAACACTGAAGATAAAATTAACGCACTGCTAACTTGGTTAGATGAACTTAAAGTTGAATTAAACATTCCTCTTTCAATTCAGGCTGCCGGCGTTAATGAAGCTGACTTCCTAGCTGCTCTTGATGATCTAGCAGAACAGGCGTTTGATGACCAGTGTACTGGTGCAAACCCTCGTTACCCGCTTATCTCTGAGCTGAAAGAAGTACTTCTTGCTTCTTACTACGGTAAAGACTACGTTGACGTAGTTGATGCACCCGCTGTAGAAGAAACTGAAGAAGAAGCTTAATCTTCTTAAGTACTAAATAAAAAAGCCTGCTTAACCGCAGGCTTTTTTTTGTCTTAAATTCCTCACTAAGTCATTCCTGTTTATACATTTACAAACCTTTTATGCAGCCTACCACCATTAAAGCGGCCTCAGCTTGCCATTAAGCGTTTTTTGACGGCTTTTGACACCCTAGCATCTTCTATAACAAACACCTGTTAAAACATAATTAAAGGCGTTTACAGAAACGATGCTCAAAGAGTACTTTGGTGCGGATGATTTATAGAAGAGGGACACTGCAAGTTTAGCCGCAGGCAGGGTGAATTCGGCTTCAAGGTTTCAATAGATTATTACAACAGAGGGCTGAACAGATACACGCAGCTCTCCAGCAGCTTCTTGCCGTAACTTCTCGACTGCCACTCTTCTAATTGTAAGCGCTGAGAGTCTGCTAAATAATTCATCTGCAGGTTAAGCAGTTCACTGGTGAAATAGCGGTTATCAACTAACATAGTCATTTCGAAATTAAGCCAGAAACTGCGCCGGTCAAGATTAACCGTGCCCAGCAGCGCTATTTTCTCATCCACCACTATGCTTTTACTGTGTAGTAAGCCGCCGTGAAACTTATAGATTTTAACCCCGGCGCAAAGCAGCTCATCAAAAAAGGCACGTGAAGCATATTTGACCATAAAAGAGTTATTCTTAGCGGGCAAAATAATCTTTACATCAACACCGCGTAAAGCGGCAACCGTTAATGCTTCCTGCAGACTGTCATCGGGTACAAAATAGGGGGTAGTTAATACCAGGCTGTCCTTAGCCTCATAAATAGCCGTTAATAACACCTGATGAATACTGGCTTTACCAAATTCCGGACCGGACGGGATGAGCTGTACATTCTGCTCCCCTTTAACGGCAAAACTTTTCTCAGATAACTTATCAAAAGACAGTTTAACATTGGTTTCTAAGTACCAGTCCCAGATAAACAGGCCCTGCATAAGCTGTACAATAGGGCCTTCACAGCGCACCATCATATCAACCCACTGTCCAAACCCCTGCCCTTTCTTAAAATAAGCAGGATCAACCAAGTTCATGCTGCCCGTGTAGGCAACCTTCTCATCAATACATATCAGCTTACGATGCAGGCGCAAATCCTGACGTTGAAAAAGCAGACGCAGCGCACCAACGGGCAGCGCTTCAACAACTTCAACACCGGAGTCACGCATTCTCTGTGGTTGAACGGATTTAAAAAAATCATGACTACCCACGGAATCCAGCAGCACTTTACAGCTGACACCACGCTGTGAAGCGCGTATTAACGCCTCTATAACGTTATCTGCCAGACCGCCTTCATAACAGATATAGAACATCAGATAACAGCTGTGCTGCGCCTGATCGATACATTCCTGAAGTTCAGTTAAAATAGCTTCCGTCGAAGATAATAGAGTCAGTTTATTACCCTGCATCATCGGCATGCTGGTATAGGATTCAACAAAACGGCGCATTGACATAACCGAAGGTGAGGTCAGCTGTTCACCGATGCGGTTTTCTGTTACCTCGTTATGCAGCCAGGACTGAAATAAACCGCTCATTTCTTCGCGGCGTCTCTGACGTTTTCTACCTAAGTGCAGCTCACCAAAAATGAAATAGCTGATCATGCCGAATAGGGGCAGTGCATAAATCAAAAACAACCATGCAAGAGAAATACCTATCGGTTTACGTTTAATAACCACACGCAGTGATGTAAGGAGCAGCAAAGAAAAATATAACAATGCAGACAGCGCTACATACAGGGTGCTGTCCTGCCAGGGCATCTCAAGAGAAAAAAAATCCATAAGCTAATTCTTATAGTAAAAACATCAGGTTAGATTATCTTATACGCAAAACTGAAGAAGATACAGATTATGCGCCGGTTATCATTTAAGGTGCACAAGTCATCAGGTAGTAAGCGCAGCAGCTTTTAAACATGAAGCTCAAGTCAGGCGGTATAGAATAAAAAATAGCGGAAGGGATCGCGGCGGACCGCTTCTTAATACTGCAGCGGCGGCAGAAGCCACTGAAGCCTCTGCCATGTGTAAGGTTATTTGCGTTTGTTACAGCGTAGATAGAAAGTCATTTCAGTGCTTTTCATGGCTTTAACCTGAGCATTTACTTGCGCTGACGCACTATGCTGAGAAGCTGAAAAAACTTCCTGCGGCGCATTTTCAACGGTATCTCCAACGACGCTGATACCTAAAGTACGGGCAAAAACATTAACCGAGTTTGATAGTGCCTCATTCACTAAGGCCCCTGAACTATTACTGACATAGTGCTTTGATACCTTCAGTTTTTCAACACCCAGCAGGTTAATTAAATCGAGAACAGTACTCGCAATGCCAAAATTCGTTATCGTTAATGCAATGCCCATCTTGCCAAGATTCAGAAGATTTGACTGAATTTCTACTGAAGAATGGCGAAGAATAGATTTATCGACTTCAAATTCAAGCCATCGGCCGGAGCAGTTAGTTTCTTTCAAAATGGAGTGCAGATCAGCAATAAAACAGTTTTGTGATAATTGAGCTTTGGATATATTAACGGCAATACGCCCAAAATTAACAGCCGACTTTTGCCAGACTACCGCCTGCTCTGCTGCTTTCCTGAGCATTTTCAAATCCAGAGGAATAAGCAAACCACTCTCCTGTGCCAAAATCAAAAACTGCTCGGGAAACAGAAGCCCCTGCTGCGGATGATTCCAGCGAAGCTGTGCCCCTACAGCTGAAATCTGGCGTTTATTAAGATCATATTGAGGCTGGTAATACAGCTCAAACTGGTCCACCTCTAATGCATTTTTTAACTCTAATTCTAACTGCAGCTGCTGGCTGGAGTAGCGAGTCAGTTCAGGTGTATAAAAGTGATACTGGGCACTTTTATCTTTTTTACCACGCAGCATAGCTTGTTCTGCATTTTTAAGAAGTGTATCAACATCAATACCGTCATCGGGAGAAAGGCTAATACCAATGGTTACTGAAAGTTGTGCTTCAATATTGTCGATAATCATTTTTTCATTGAACTGCAGCGCAATTTTCTGCGCCACCAGAGCGGCAACCTGTTCATTGGCTAGTTCATCAATAATGATGACAAACTCATTATCACCAAAGCGCGCCACCGTCTCTTTTGCAAATACACACTGCTTAAGGCGTCTGGCAGCTTCTTTTAGTGCCTTGTCACCAGCGTGATGCCCGTATTGATCATTGATTTTTTTAAAGCCGCTAACATCAACCAGAAGCACCGCCATTGCGGCCTCTTTATGATGTGCACGCGCAATTGCATCTTCCAGGCGGGTAAATAATGCGATACGGTTAAACAGCCCGGTTAGCGGATCATGTTTAGATAAAAACTGTATTTTTTCTTCGGCACTTCTGCTTTGACTTAAGTCCGTAAAGGAATAAATATTGTTAGTTATACCTTCTCCAGCATGTTCGACAGTATGAATTTCCAGCCAGCAAAAATGGATCTCGCCATTCTTATCGCTATAAGTAATTTCGCCCTGCCAGCATTTATTCTTTTTTAATAACGATTCAATATTTTTATAAAAAGACTCATCATAATGCTGCAGTAAAAAAGTTCGGATATTTAACTGCAGCAGTTCTGCTTCTGAAAAACCAGAGATATGACGACAAGCTATATTGGCAGAAATAATTTTATCCCGGCCGTCAGTAACAAGGACGCCCTCTTTGCTGTTCTCAAATACCGTATCGGCAATTTTCAAACGTTTCTGCATTAGATGATCAGCAGTAATATTACGCCCTATACCCACCAGCCCCTGCACTTTGCCGCCTTTGTCCAGCAGCGGTACTTTTTTCATCTCAATAAAATGACGCACACCATCTTTATAGGTCAGATATTCTTTACCACTGTAAATCTGCTTTGTAGTCATTACATCCTGATCTTGTGCCTGGCACATTAATGCCTGATCCAGTTCAAAAAGCTGATCATCTTTTTTCCCTAAAATATCACCTTCAGAGCAGCCTACAAATTTTTCAAACTCTTTGTTACAACCTAGAAAGCGGCTTTGCAGATCCTTAAAAAAGATCAGATCTGGAGACAGATCCGCCGTCGTACGGAGCATAATTCGCTCTTTTTCCAACAAGCGTTTAGTCTGATTGATCTCAGACATATCCAGCATAGTACCCATTTGAATTTCACCGCAACCCATCGCCTCCTTGCGAAAAACCACTTCACGATGTATGCCGGCGGCATCTGTATACTCACACTCATAAAGGTGAACCTGATTATCTGCAAACACTTTCTGGTCTACCTGCTCTAAACCGGGTAATAGATGCGCAGGTAATATCTCTGCAGCTGTTTTGCCTATAATCAGTGCAGTGGTCATGCCTAATGCTTGGGCAAAATAGGTATTACAGGCTAAAAATTCTCCCTGTCTGTTTTTATAATAAACAGGAATACTGATGCACTCTAAAGCAGCTTTCACTTCATCAGTAAGTAGCTCACTCTCGGTGGCAGAAGATGCAGGCGTTTCGTTGACATCATTGTCAGCCAGGTAAATGCAGTTTAGATAAGGAAAATCTTCTTGGATTTTATCTGACAGGATTTTATTAACCGGCACCTCACAAATAAGATGGCTATACTGTTTTTCAGCTAAAGCAGCTTGTAGTTCATTACAGTGATTTAAACGGCGGGTATTGTAACAACAGTGATTCGCGGCTGTATTAAATGAGTTGAGCATAGCTTCAACCAGTTTAATATTATGCCCGATATATAAAACATTCTCGGCAGATATAGACAAACTTAATTCCAATTATTCGTAAGACTTACGATTGCATCATAACAACTAGCCAGAATTTGTAAAATACAAAAAATAGACTTAACTTACTCTTCACTCAGTTAAAAAACACTACAGGGTGATGATAAAAAACAGAATACATCTCTAGTCATTTACGCCGGTCAAAACTTCATTATTAATTTCACAATGAGAATAACAAGTTACATCAATTAGTACCTTTCCCTTCGTCTAAGCCTAAGCACTTACTTAAACAGTTTGGAGTTAACCGGCAATGAATAAGGCTTTATTAAAATTTATCTGAAAAACTAACAATTTTGCATTACAACTGTTTTTAGGATGAACTTGAGGATTTAAAACGCCCGGCAGCACGGGTAAAATTCAGATAGGAAGCGCAGTACAAGGATCGTTATCAGCCTCTCTTGTACCGCATTAGCAACGATCTTTACTTACGTTTATTACAGCGCAGGTAGAAAGTCATTTCGGAAGTTTTCATCGGTTTAGCCTGAAAATGTCCCTGGCCTGAATCGATATTATGAGCAGTTAAAAATGCCTCCTGCTCAGCATTTTCGATGCCTTCTCCAACCACGTCAATCCCCAGCGCACGTGCTAAAACGATTACTGACTTAATCATAGCTTCGCCCGCTAAATGCCCGGGAACACCGTGAATAAACTGTTTTGATATTTTAAACTTTTCAATGCGCAAATGATCTATTGAATACAAAACAGAACGATCCGCACCAAAACCATCAACCGTTAACGCAAAGCCTACCTTACTTAAATTAAGTAAATTTTCGTGGATATTCACCGAATCACTGCTGAATACCGACTCACCAATTTCAAACTCCAGCCAGTTATTTGAACAGCCGGTATCTTTTAAAATAGTCTGAATATCAGCAATAAAGCTAAGCTGCTCCAGCTGAATCTCCGATAAATTAATAGCAATTCGACCGAAATTGATCCCGGATTTAGACCAGATAACCGCCTGCTCAGCGGCTTTACGGATCATCTGCAGGCCGATTGGAACTAATAAACCGCTCTCTTCAGCTAAGATTAAGAAACTGTCGGGAAGCAGAAGGCCATGCTCTGGGTGCTTCCAGCGAAGTAAGCTTTCTAATGCCACAATCTGACGTTTATTAAGATCATACTGCGGCTGGTAATACAGTTCAAACTGCTGTGCCTGCAGCGCATTCTTGAGTTCGTCTTCTAATGCAAACTGCTGATTCGAATAACGGGTTAATTCCACGGTATAAAAATGATAAGGTGCACTTTTATCATATTTTGCCCGCTGCATCGCTTTTTCTGCATTAACCAGTAAAGTGTCAACATCGATACCGTCATCTGGAAATATACTGATACCTATGGTGGCAGACAGCTTAACGGCGACGTTATCAATCAAGAAGACGCTGCTGAACTGCCGGGCTATTTTCTGTGCAACAATAGCAGCTCCCTGTTCATTGCTTAGTTCATCAATTAATAAAACAAATTCATCATCACCGAAACGTGCAACGGTATCTTTTTCATATACGCAGGACTTGAGGCGTTTAGCGATATCTCTAAGCACTGCGTCACCGGCATTATGCCCGTATTGATCATTAATCGTTTTAAAGCCGTTAATATCAACCAGCACCACCGCCATGGCAATTTCTTTATGACTGGAGCGGGCAATCGCATCTTCTAGCCGGGTAAACAACGCAATACGATTAAACAAGCCGGTTAAAGGATCATGCTTAGAAAGGAACTGGGTTTTCTGTTCAACATTTTTACACTGGCTTAAATCAGTAAAAGAATAAACATGGTTTTCCCCCCCTTCCCCCGGATGTTTAACCACATAAATTTCTAACCAGGCATAATAGGTATCACCGTTTTTAATACGGTAGCTAATATCTCCCTGCCAGTTATTCTTTTCCTGTAGTGCATTCTCTATCTGCTCATAAAAAGAATGATCATGCTGCTGTGATGAAAATATTTTAATATTCGCCTGTAACAGCTCTGCTATTGAATACCCAGAGATGCGGCATGACGATTCATTTGCAGAAATAATATCGCCGCGTTCATCGGTAACGATTATACTGTCTTTACTGTTTTCAAATACCACATTGGCAACTTTAAAACGCTTCTGCATCATGTACTGGGCAGTAATATCTCGCCCCATACCAATCAATCCCTGTACTGTGCCCTTTTTGTCCTGAAGCGGTACTTTTTTCATCTCTATAAAATGACGGACACCGTCTTTATAGGTAAGGTACTCTTTGCCGTGATGTATCTGTTTTGTGGTCATTACATCCTGATCCTGCGCCTGGCACATTAAGGCCTGGTCAAGTTCAAAGAGCTGGTCATCTCTTTTCCCTAAAATATCCCGCTCAGGACAGCCGACAAATTTTTCAAACTCTTTATTGCAGCCCAGAAAACGGCTTTCAAGATCTTTAAAAAATATCAGGTCTGAAGACATGTCTGCAGTGGCTCTTAATCTTACCCGCTCTTTTTCAATTAATCGTTTAGCATTATTAAGCTCAGACATATCCAGGATAGTACCAACCTGAATTTCACCGCCATCCATCGCTTCTTTTCTAAAAACCACTTCACGGTGTATGCCGGCAGCATCAACATACTCACATTCGTAGAGATGTACCTGATTATCCTCAAATACTTTTTGGTCTACTTGTTCTAAACCGGGTAACAGGTGCGCAGGTAATATCTCTGCGGCTGTTTTTCCTATAATCTGTCCGGTCGTCATACCTACCGCTTCTGCAAAATAGCTGTTACAGGCTAAAAATTCCCCCTGCTTATTCTTGTAATAGATAGGAATACGGATACAGTCCAGGGTAGCTTTAACTTCATCGGTGAGCAGTACTTTGATCACTGAACCGGCGCTGCTGTTTTCTACTTTCTGATCCGCATTCTGAATACCAGCCAGGTAGGCTGTTTTTAATGACGGATAATCGCATGCGACTTTATCGACAGCAGCTTTATCCACTATCTCTTCACTAATTAAATACTTATAGTTTTTTTCAGCTAATGCGCGATGAATTTCAACACAGCTTGTTAAGTGCTGAATCTGATATTCAGATTCCGCAGAGACCTCTTTAAACATGTCCAGCATAACTTCAACAAGTTTAATATTGCCGCCAATGTATAAAACATTTTCGATATCTACAGACAAAAAAACCACCTTTCATTTACAAGTCGTTGACAAAGCCATTAAAATCAATGACTTAATCCTAGCACAAGAATTAAAAAAGGGGATTTAACATCCCCTTTTTTTTCTGCTAAGTATTAACCTAACTGTTTACGTACGTTTCTAAACATGCGCATCCAGGGGCTATCCTCTTTCCATTCCTCAGGATGCCATGAGTTAGCAGCCGTTCTAAATACTCGCTCAGGATGAGGCATCATAATTGTAACACGCCCGTCTTGAGAGGTTAGCCCGGTAATACCATTCGGTGAACCATTCGGGTTAGCCGGGTACTGCTCGGTATTTTTACCATAGTTATTAATGAAACGTAAAGCAATTGAACCGCTTGCTTCAATCGCATCCAGGTGCGCCTGATCTTTCACTTCAACACGGCCTTCACCATGTGAAACAGCAATCGGCATGTATGAACCAGCCATATCATTTAAGAACAGTGAATTCGTTTTCTGCACTTCAACTAAACTGAAACGCGCTTCAAAACGTTCAGAGTTATTACGCACAAAACGAGGCCATAAATCAGCACCGGGAATAAGTTCATGCAGGTTTGACAACATCTGACAACCGTTACACACACCTAAGGCAAATGAATTCTCACGCTCGAAGAAAGCCTGGAACTGCTCGCGCGCCTGCGCGTTAAACAGAATGGATTTAGCCCAGCCTTCACCGGCACCTAGTACGTCACCGTAAGAGAAGCCGCCGCAGGCTGCTAAACCGGCAAAATCAGCCAGCTGTACATCACCAGATAAAACATCACTCATGTGCACATCAACCGCAGAGAACCCCGCACGGTTAAAGGCGGCCGCCATCTCCTGCTGAGAGTTAACGCCCTGCTCACGCAGAACCGCCATACGCGGTAAAACACCCGTTGAAATATACGGTGCAGCCACATCCTCATTAATATCAAAGGTTAACTTTGCGCTTAACCCCGGATCTTGAAGATCTGACTTCAACTCAAACTCTTCTAATGCACAAGCCGGGTTATCACGCAGCGACTGCATTTTCAGCGTTGTTTCAGCCCAGATACTGCGGAATTCACTGCGCGGAGCAACCAGTACATCATTGCCGTCACGCGTAAATTCAATCTGGTCAGTTTCGTTTAATGAACCAATCACGAGAGAATTCGATGCTAACCCATGCCCGGCCAGCGTATTTAAGACAGCTTCTTTATCTTCTGCACGTACCTGGATAACAGCACCTAACTCTTCACTATATAGTGCGGAAAAATCATCACTACCCAGCTGGTCAAGCTGTACCGTTACACCACAATGACCGGCAAAAGCCATTTCGGTAATTGTGGAGAATAAGCCGCCGTCACTGCGGTCATGGTAAGCCAGTAATTTCTGATCCGCGACCAAGGTCTGCACCGCGTTAAAGAAACCCTGTAATAAAGCAGGATCATCGACATCAGGTGTTGACTCGCCAAGCTGCTTATAAACCTGCGCAAGTGACGAGCCACCAAGACGGTTCTGGCCGTTACCTAAGTCAATAAGAATCAGATCTGTATCACCCTGATCGCTGCGCAGCTGCGGTGTCACTGTGTTACGGATATCACGAACAGCACCAAATGCGGTAATAATCAGTGAAAGCGGTGAGGTAACTTCTTTCTCCTCATCGCCTTCCTGCCAGCGAGTCTTCATCGACATTGAATCTTTACCTACCGGGATAGTAAGTTCAAGCTCTGGACAAAGCTCTTCACCAACCGCTTTTACAGCTTCATATAAACCGGCATCTTCACCAGGATGTCCCGTTGCAGACATCCAGTTTGCAGAAAGTTTAATGCGTTTGAAATCACCAATATCAGAACAGGCAATATTAGTGATTGATTCAGCTACAGCCAGACGTGCTGAAGCACCAAAGTTAAGCAGTGCAACAGGTGTACGCTCTCCCAGCGCCATCGACTCACCAAAATAAGTATCATAACTGGCAGCGGTAACCGCGCAGTCAGCAACCGGCACCTGCCAGGGGCCAACCATCTGATCACGAGCGACTAAACCAGTTACCGATCGGTCACCGATAGTGATCAGGAATGTTTTTTCGGCAATTGACGGTAAACGAAGCAGACGCTCAGCAGCATCTTTAATACTTGCACCAGACAGATCTAAAGGTTTGCCCTGTGCTGTTTGTGATTTAACATCACGATGCATTTTAGGTGCTTTACCTAATAACACTTCCAGAGGCATATCAATGGGTTTGTTATCAAATTCCGGATCGTTAAGTGTTAGATGCAGCTCTTCAGTTGCAGTCCCGATCACAGCGTATTGTGCACGTTCACGTTGACAAATCGCTTCAAAGGCAGCCAGGTTTTCAGGCTTAACCGCCATTACATAACGCTCTTGAGATTCATTACACCAGATTTCATGCGGTGCCATGCTCTTCTCGTCATTTGGAATTGCGCGTAAATCGAAGATACCGCCACGACCGCCGTCATCAACTAGCTCAGGCATTGCGTTTGATAAACCACCCGCGCCGACATCGTGAATAAACTGGATCGGGTTATCATCGCCCATCTGCCAGCAGCGGTCGATCACTTCCTGACAGCGGCGTTCCATTTCCGGGTTTTCACGCTGGACTGAAGCAAAATCCAGATTTTCACAAGATGCACCGGAATCCATTGACGAGGCTGCGCCGCCGCCTAAACCGATATTCATTGCAGGACCACCCAGCACAATCAGTTTAGCGCCGACTGGAATATCCTTTTTCTGTACATGCTCACGGCGGATATTACCCAGACCGCCGGCTAACATAATCGGCTTGTGGTAACCGCGGACCTCTTCACCGTTATGACTGTCTACTTTTTCTTCATAAGTACGGAAGTAACCAAGGATATTCGGACGTCCGAATTCATTGTTAAAGGCGGCACCTCCCAGCGGCGCTTCCAGCATAATATCTAGGGCAGAAACGATACGATCTGGTTTACCAAAATCCGTCTCCCATGGCTGCTCGAATGACGGGATACGCAGGTTAGAAACAGAGAAACCAACTAAACCTGCTTTAGGTTTAGAACCGATACCAGTTGCGCCCTCATCACGGATTTCACCACCGGATCCCGTTGAAGCACCAGGGAACGGCGAAATAGCTGTCGGGTGGTTATGGGTCTCCACTTTCATTAATATATCGATATCTTCATGGTGGTAGCCGTATTCACGGTCATCAACACTAGGGAAGAAACGCCCTGCCTGATAACCTTCCATCACAGCGGCATTATCTTTATATGCGGATAAAACAAATTCGGGGTGTTTTTCGTGGGTATTGCGGATCATTTTGAATAGTGATTTAGGCTGTTTTTCACCATCAATAGTCCAGTCGGCATTGAAGATTTTATGACGACAATGCTCGGAGTTTGCCTGGGCAAACATCATTAATTCGATATCGTTAGGGTTACGTCCCAAGTCAATAAAGTTTTCTAATAGATAATCAATTTCATCATCAGCAAGTGCTAAACCTAAACTTACATTAGCAGCTTCAAGCGCACTGCGCCCTATGTTCAAGATATCAATACTGGTCATTTCTCCAGGAATACCTTGTGCAAATAGTTTCTGCGCATCATCAAGAGAAGTAAATACCACCTCCATCATGCGGTCATGTAACAAATCAGACAGCTCCTTGTGCTGCTGTGCTGATAATTCCGTTGTTGTTTCAACGTAATAAGCAATACCACGTTCTAAACGCTTAACTTTTGCCAAACCGCAGTTATTGGCGATATCCGTCGATTTTGAAGACCATGGTGAAATAGTCCCCGGACGAGGAGTCACAAATAATAATGACCCGACAGGATCATGTTCCGCAATTTTAGGTCCGTAAGTTAGTAGTTTTTGTAGTACAGCTTGCTCTTGGTCATTTAAAGCATCAGTTAAATCTGCCGCATGCATATATTCTGCATATATTTGCGATACAGGTAGATTTAAGGCTTCACAGTTTTTTAATAACTGATTAACACGAAATGTCGATAAGGCTGGTGCCCCACGCAAAATTTCCATAGGTTATTTCTCTCGTTAGATAGATAAATGATCTTGGGTAACGTCAATTACACGGATAAATAACTAATTATTCAAGGTGACAACCTGCCAATAGAAGCGCCTTTAAATAATTACTTATTTGATATAACTGCTATTAGCTGGCTATTATATGCAAAAAGCATTTTTTATTATATAGAAACACTCTATAGTCGAAGGCTAATTGATATTTAATATGATAAATTCACAAAATCCAGATGAAACAGTGAACAGTTTCATCTCATAATTCTGATATGGACTCTGTTATGCCACTTAAAAAACTCAAGCAGTTAACGGCTTGGCTTTTTGTAAGCTCCGCTCTTTTATTAGTGGGCGCTTGTAACCCTTTTTCCCAAACCAGCAGCTTAGAAAAAATTCAGATGCGTGGTGATATTATTATGGGCACTATTAATAGTTCATTAACTTACAGTTATGACGGTTCTGTTTATAGCGGCTTTGACTATGAACTTGGTAAACAGTTTGCAGCTTACCTGAATGTAAATTTTCGTATCAAAGAATATAATTCGCTTAAAGAGCTGTTTGATGCTCTGGATAATAACAAAATTGATTTTGTAGGCTCCGGACTGACATTAACGCCTAAACGTTCACAGAAATACCGCAGCTCTCCGCCTTATTATCATGTTTCACAAAAAGTGGTTTATCACAAAGGGACTTACCGGCCGCGTAAAATAATCGATGTTAATGCACCGATAAGCGTGCTTAAAGACAGCAGCCATGAAGAAACATTAGACAGCATGATAGATGAAGTGCCTGACCTGGAAATTCAGATTTTAGAGAATGAAGACCAGGAAACGCTGCTGCGTAAAGTTGCCGACAAGGAGATTACCTTTGCTATTGTGGACAGCTCAACACTTGCTCAAAAGCAGCGCTATTATCCCGTACTGGCAGAGGCCTTTACCATCTCAGAAAAGCTGCCGGTAGCCTGGTTAATCAAACGCGATCAAGATGACAGTGTTTATTCTGCAATTATTGAATTTATCGGCGGTAAATATCAGGATCAAAGTATCGCAAAACTTGAAGAAAAGTATTTCGGCCATGTGCAGCATTTTGATTTTGTCGACACACGCACCTTTATAAAACGTATAGACAAAGTATTACCTAAATACGAAAAATTATTTAAGAACTATGCAACGGCAGAAGTTGACTGGCTGCTGATGGCAGCTGTCAGTTATCAAGAGTCACACTGGAATCCAAATGCAAAATCTCCGACCGGCGTGCGCGGCATGATGATGCTGACTCTGGATACAGCTGATTACGTCGGTATAGAAAACCGTCTGGACGCCGAACAAAGCATTAAAGGCGGCGCTAAATATTTATCGCAGTTAATTAAACGCCTGCCTGACAGTATTCCGAATGATGAAAAAGTATGGTTTGCCCTAGCCAGTTATAATCTCGGTTACGGACATTTAATGGATGCGAGGCGTATTACAGCGATGAAAAAGCAGAACCCGGATGCCTGGTCCGATGTTAAAGAGAACCTGCCTCTGCTGCATCAAAAGAAATGGTATAAAAAAACTCGTTACGGTTATGCTCGAGGTCAGGAAGCGCAGACCTACGTAAACAATATCCGTCAGTATTTAAAAACACTCACCTGGTCGGTCGCCGAAAAAGAAAAAGCAGAAGCAGCCGCTAAGGCACTGCAGGATGCCAAAGATAAAGCATTAGCAAAAGAAAAAGCACTTCAGGAAGCTAAAGACAAAGCGGCCGCCGAGAAAATCGCCCTGCAGAAAGCCTTAGCTGAACAGCAGGCTTTAGAAGAAGAAAACAACAAACCGCTTGCAAGGAAAAGAGCATTACAAAGAACCGAACAGGATATTGAACTTAAAGAAAAAGCATGGCGCAAAGCCCGAAAGGACAGCGAAGATAAAGAAAGAAATCTGCACAATGCCGAGAAAGAAATTCTCGCAATGGAAAAAACATTACAGGAGGCCCAGGAAAAAAGCTTAGGCGCACAACAGGCTTTCAAATTAGCTCAAGAGCAGACAATGACTAGAGAACAGGCACTGAAATTCGCCCAGGATGAAGCATTAGCAGAGCAGGCAAGGCTGCAGTACGCTAAAGAGAAAAGCTTAAATAGAGAAAATATTTTATTAAAAGAGGCGAATGAAGCAGCCGCTGAACAAGCAGCAGTATTACTAGCCAAAGAACAGGCACAGGCTGAACTCAATAACTATCAAACAGCGAAAGATAAAGCATTTACCGCGCTGCAGGCTTCTCAGAAAGCTAAGGAGGACGCACAAGCGGAACGACAGAAACTGAAGAACGCGATAGAGTTAGATGTGGAGAACGAAAAGGAAAATGAAAAATAGAGCAGATACTCTGTACATTATTATAGTGTGCAGAGTATCGAAAGGCCCGGCTTAGTGAATCATTCTCTTAATCTTTTTTCTCAATACTAACCGATAGTTCTTTACTTGAACCGGCAAACCATTTCTGCACATAGATACTGCCGACAACAGGGGCCTGTCCCGGCTCTGGGACTTCTTTGTAACGTACACTGTTTTTAGTTTCTTTTTCGAATTCAAAAGTAATTATTTTTTTAGTCATAGTCAGCTCTGTAGTTAGGTTAAGAGTCAGCAAGAAGCTGCTTTTTCAATACTTTTTTCTCTTTGCGGCGGCGTTTAAAAAAATTGCTTATTTTAGCGGCGCAGCGCTCGGCAAAAATATCAGAAGTCACTTCGATCTGATGATTTAATTTATCGCTGCGCACTAAATCAAAGACAGATCCGGCGGCCCCGGTTTTATAATCACCGGCACCGTAAACAAGACGTTTAATACGCGCATGGACCAGCGCACCAGCACACATAGGGCAAGGCTCAAGGGTGACATACAAGGTACAGTCAATCAGGCGGTAATTTTGCAGCGTTTTCCCAGCCTCTCGAATTGCCATAATTTCAGCATGTGCACAGGCATCATGACTAACAATCGACAGATTCCAGCCTTCAGCAACAATCCGATCATTTTTGACTAACACAGCCCCAACCGGAATCTCACCTAATAATTCCGCTTGATCAGCAAGAGACAAGGCGTAATTCATCCATTTTTCATCAATAGACTGCTGTGTATCTACTGTTTTATGCAGCTCCCCCTTATTCATTAAAGCACCAGATTATAATACATTTCAGTCACGGCCTGACCATAAACAAGGAAAATCCAGCCTGCAATAGCAAGGTAAGGACCAAACGGTATTGGACGGCTTTTTTTATCTTTTGATGCTAACAGCACTGCAATACCGATAATCGCACCGGCAAATGATGAAATGAGAATAATCAAAGGCAGCGCCTGCCAGCCGAACCAGGCACCTAAGGCGGCTAAAAGTTTAAAATCCCCATAGCCCATGCCTTCTTTTCCGGTCAGCAGCTTAAAGCCCCAGTAAACCGACCACAAACTCAAATAGCCAAAAACAGCTCCTAACACAGCATCCGTTAAACCTGTAAAAGTACCTGAAATATTGATCAGTAAACCCAGCCACAGCAGCGGCAAAGTTAACTGATCCGGCAGCAGCATAGTATCAAAGTCAATAAAGGTCAGACTAATTAATACCCATGTGAAAACTAATCCGAATACCAGAGGCCAGCCGAAAGGAAGCAGGTAAGCAACGCCTAAGGACATTAAACCGGTTAACAGCTCAATACACGGATAACGCTTACTAATTTGACATGAACAGTGTTTACAGCGCCCTTTCTGGAACAGCCAGCTGATAAGCGGAATATTTTCTGCGGAGCCGATTAAGTGGTTACACTGCGGGCAGCGTGAACGGGGAAGCACTAAATTAAAAACATCATTTTCGGTTTTGATATTCGCTTCAGGAAAGCACTCCGCACATTCTGATTTCCATGCGCGCTCCATCATCACAGGTAAACGAAAAATAACCACATTTAAAAAAGAACCAACTAACAGCCCTAAAATAGTAATCGTGCCGTAAAGTAAAGCAGGAATCTGCTCCATCAACATTAAAAATTCGCTCATATTATCCCTAAATTATAAATACGCCGTCACTTTAAAAGCTTGTGAAAATGTACATTATCGGCGTTGCGATGATGCCAAAATAAAACGCAGTAAGAAAACTGCATTTTATTTGACGTATTATAAAGGATTTAAGCTTCTATTGGCGGGCAAATTTCGTCATCAGAAAAAAAGTAAGCTATTTCACGCGAGGCTGATACCGGGCTGTCAGAACCGTGTACTGCATTATGCTGCTTAGACGCGGCAAAGTCGGCACGAATGGTGCCAGCAGCTGCTTGAGCAGGATCGGTTGTCCCTATTACTTCCCGGTAATAGCTGATAGCATTTTCAGCCTGTAAGACCTGAACCATAATCGGCCCCGAAGTCATAAACTCAACTAGAGACTCAAAAAATTCTTTACCCTGATGCTCAGCATAAAAACCTTCAGCCTGCTCTTTAGTCAGCTGCAGCATTTTAACCGCAACAGGTGTTAAACCGGCTTTTTCAAAACGCGCTAAAATCGTACCAGCTAGGTGCTTACGCACGGCGTCAGGTTTAATAATTGAAAGTGTTCTTTCTAATGGCATAATTCAGACTTAAATATGATTAATCGGATCAACAATATAACCCAGATAATTGACCTCCATCAATAATAATATAATTTGGACCTGTTTATCTTTGAAGTTTGTCCCTGTTGAGCCTGAAAGTACCTAAAACAAGGCGTAAATAGTAAGATTCAGCGCCCCTAAATGAACGATGAGCAGCACAGAATGAGTGATTTTCAGATTCAAGCCGAAGAGCTGGGATTATTTTTGTTCTCAGTCATTAATGTAGAGAGGCTGCACTGTATGTTTCCTGCTTTACTGAGCATAAAAATAGTCTCCAGCAGGCACAGATAACAGAAATACATAGGCCCTAATATGAAATCCAATATCACATTTCTAGTAAGCATCATTTTTAGCAGATTCTGCCTACCAATTTTTATGCTTATATTTTCCACACAGGGCAATGCGGGTAGCTTTTTTCCTGAGTCACCTGCCCAGCTTACTGTTTTTGATAATAATCAGCAGCTTTACCACTCAACCTGCCCTGAACTATCCCGCGTCAGGCAGCCGGCAGACAACGCCGCTAAGCTCAGCTTTCCTTTTACCCTTTTGAACTGGAATATTTATAAACAGCAGAATAAAAACTGGCGTGCGAAGCTTCTGGAGTGGAGTGCTAAAGCAGACTTACTTACCCTGCAGGAAGTCAAGTATTCACAGCCGTTAAAGAATTTCAGCCTAAACAATCAGTTCTTCTATCTGCACAACTATGCATTCAAGTATGCAGGTTTTATTTACGGTGTTAATACTTTAAGTAAATTTCCAGCCATGCAGGTCTGCGCCACCCGTTACAGTGAACCCTGGATAATCGTACCTAAGACGGGATTAGCGGCAGCTTACCCGCTGCAGAACAGCAGCCAAACTTTACTGGTGATTAATTTACATGGAGTGAACTTTACTTTTACTTCACAGCCGTTGAAAAATCAGCTGCAGCCGTACCTGAGTTTAATCAAACAGCATAACGGGCCGATTTTATTTAGTGGTGATTTTAATACCTGGACAGATGCCCGCTTAGAGAGCGTTGAGCTGGCATTAATTAAGTCCGGTTTTAAAGAAACATTATTCAAAAAGGATCTGCGCATCAGTGTCTTCGGCCTGCCGTTAGACCATGTTTATTATCGCGGATTAAAAATTATTGATTCACAAAGCATTGCCACAAATGCATCGGATCACAGCCCGCAGCTGGTGACTTTTGACATTGAATAAAAATGAAATTAGATCTTTTTTGAATACAGTAATAATGATTTCATTTAGGGGGGATAAAATCAGGAAGTGAATTTGGAGACTTTCTTTAAGGTAAAGTTTTAGATACAAAAATGCTGCGGGTGATTATTTTATTTAAGGGGATTGAAATAGGAATTTGGAGCGGTACAAGAGATTCGAACTCTTGACCCCAACCTTGGCAAGGTTGTGCTCTACCACTGAGCTAGTACCGCATCAAATTTTTGCTTAAGT
>NZ_KB907004.1 GCF_000381745.1 Psychromonas ossibalaenae ATCC BAA-1528
GTCGCTTTTTTTAATATTTCACGCTCCATTTCTAAGCGTTTTACTTGAGCTTTTAATTTTCGGATTTCTTCCTGCTCAGGTGTCAGCTTGCCGTTCCCTCTAAATGCATGACCATCATCATTTTCGGCTTCTTTGATCCAGCGACCAAGAATCTGAGCGCTAACCTCTAAGTTTCTTGACGCTTCTGCAATACTGTAATTTTGCTCTCTTACCAGTGAAATGGCATCAAGTTTGAATTCTTTTGAATAGGTTTTACGTTTTTTCATTTAAATCTCCAGTTAAATCAATTATGTCTTAACTGGGTTAGTCGTATCAATTAAACCACGTCACAAGCCACAGATGACGATAAACTTACCATACTAGATATTTCTATGGAAAAGAATATCAATGGGTTAGAAAGTGTCTTAGATAACGGGGCAAGTGTATTTTATGTGGATCATCATCGCGCTGGTGATATTCCACAGCATCATAACTTACAAGCTCACATCGATCTTGATGCAAATATCTGTACCGCGTTGATTGTTGATAAGCAGTTAAATGGTCAATTCCACGATTGGGCTATTACGGCTGCGTATGGTGATAATTTAATAGCTAAAGCGGGGCAGTTAGCAAAGCAGGCTGGGTACTCAGCAGAGCAGGCTGAGCAGCTTAAAGAACTAGGTACGTTGATTAACTACAATGGTTATGGTGCAAATGTTAATGATCTTCATTTTTCGCCGGCTGAATTATTTAAAGCGTTATTAAAGTACTCATCCCCTTTTGAGGTCTTTGCGGATAAGACATCTCCTTTTTATACCTTACAGCTGGTATATCAGTCGGATATGGATAATGCGCTAGCTGCTGCCGCTAAGCATCAAAGTGAAAAACTGAGCGTGTTTGAGCTGCCTAATGAAGCCTGGTCTCGTCGTATTAGTGGTGTATACGGTAATTTATTAGCCAATCAATACCCAAATTCGGCTCATGTTGTATTAACGAAAAACCGCGATGGTTCTTATCTTGTCTCTCTTCGGGCTCCGCTCAATAACAAGCAAAGTGCAGATGATATCTGCAGCCAGTTTGCAACTGGTGGTGGACGCGCAGCGGCCGCTGGAATCAATCAGCTTCCTAATGAAGAGTTAGCAAACCTGATTTCGGTTATTGAAGAAACCTATTAGTGTTAGCCTTATTGTTGGTAAGCTGTTGATTTGTAATGCTCTTTCGTTCTTGTGGCGTTTTTCTATATGTTTGGGCTGAGGTTTTAACCTCGGCGTTTTGAGGTTGTACTTTCAGAGCAATGCCGGAGCTCGGTTCTGCAAGAGAGGGGCTCTTTTTAAGAGCCAGGTGTTTTTTTGGTTGTTTTGTGATTTAAAGTGTGATTATGTCGATTTAATCGGGTTATATTGGTTTTGTTTATTTATTCTTGGAATAAAAAATGTGAAACTTATCAATAGCGACTTTGTCTTAAAGTCTCATGATGGACAGAAAGATGTCACAGGCTCTTGTTATGAGTTAAGTGCTGATGGTAATCAGTTTATTAGTGGTTTGCGCTCTGTTCCAGTGGTAGGGAGGTCATAGTTCTGAGTACCCCTGTTAGATTAATTTTGATATCACCCACATTAAAGCGCTATTGAACACTCATTGCCATATCGACCTCCTGCACTATTGGTGATTGTTTCTGACGGCCCTATCTATTGCACTAAGGCAACTGTACTTTTCTGCGAATGCGTTCGCGAAGTAGATTTTATAAAAACAAGAGATATAGTTAAAGGTAAAAAAGTGGAATCAAATTTTTAGTGTTATGTTTTTTGATATACTGAATATTTATCAGAGAATACTTGTTTAAAAGATTGAAAATTTGTTGTAGTTTTGTCGTGCCTACTATCAGTTAATACATTTTCCTGTTCTATTTTGTTATTCAGATTGAATTATTTATGGCGGTATTCGGTTATTCATTTTAGGAATTATTGGTTTTATGATTTTTGCTTTTTTTCTTCTTGTTATTGCATTTTGCAGTTCGTTGACCGCAATTATAATGTTACGTCCCTTGGGAATAAAAATAGGGCTTACGGATAGACCTAACGCGCGAAAAAATCATGTCGGGCATATTCCATTAATCGGCGGCATTTCTGTATACATAGGCTTGTTTGTTACCAGCCTAATCATCCTTGTTTTTTATCCGCATCATGTCAGTGAGTTAATGACTTATCTGTTTGCTTCATTACTGATAGTTCTTACCGGCGTATTAGATGATCGTTTCGATTTGAGCGTTAGAATCCGTATTATTGTTCAAATAGTGATCACTTCAATTATGATGTTTGTTGCTGGTGACGCCCTTTTTAATGTGGGCAATTTATTTGGTTTTGGTGATATTAATATGGGCTATTTTGCTTATCCGCTTACCGTTATCATAGTTATAGGCTCAATTAGTGCCTACAACATGGTTGACGGCATTGATGGTTTAATTGGTGGGATAAGTGTTGCGACCTTTATTCCTTTGTCGGTTTTGTTTTACCTTTCTGAAGATATCCATGAAATGTTTTTCTGTTTATTATGCTTAGCAGTTTTAACGCCTTATCTTCTGTATAATTTACAGCTAACTAAGTACTGTTCTAAAAAAATATTTATGGGTGATGCCGGAAGTATGTTTCTTGGTTTGACCGTCGTGTGGTTGATCGTTATCGGAGGTCAAAAGCACTCATCTGGTTTATCAGCAGACACTTCGGCTTTTTCTCCCATTATAGGAGTCTGGATCCTTGCTTTACCTTTATTGGATATGATTTCCATTATGCTTCGCCGCATAAAAAAAGGTTTTTCTCCTTTCAAACCGGATCGAGACCATTTACACCATATATTTATGAGGGCTGGTTTTAGTTCAAGAGAAACCCTGATAATAATTACCATTATATCTTTACTGCTAAGTTCGATTGGTGTTTTAACAACACTTTACTCGGTTCCTGACTATTTACAGCTAGGTGCATTTTTAAGTTTATTACTTGCCTATAATTATTCACTCTCTCGCGTATGGGTACTGGTGACTATTTACCGCGGAGGTACAACGGTCAATCGATTATCCAGATAAAACAAGAATAAAAGACAGGTGATAGATAAAATGTAAACGACCTGATTATGTGAAATGGAATAGTGTTCTACGAAACTGGAGGGGATAATCCTAGCGTTTTTATTTTGTACTTTCAGCACACCCCTGGAGCTGGCAATTATTCTGATGCTGAGGAGTGTGTTACACATTTTAAAAGATATTCATAAGTTGTAAAGTGAGTTAGTGATAAATTATTCTCCTATTATGCTTAAATGTAGCGCTGGATATTGGCCGGGCCACATTGGTAATGCTCTAAAAGCAGAACTAATGATAACTTTCAAATCTTCGATTTTTCACCTGAATAATTATGGGTAGATATGTGATAGACTTTAGCAATTTCTATTTTTAATTTTTTAACTCAGGAATAATTATGATTTTAATCACCGGTGGTGCCGGCTTTATAGGCAGCGCAGTTGTGCGTCATATTATCGGCAACACAAATGATTCTGTTGTTAATGTGGACTGTTTAACTTATGCAGGCAATGTTGAGTCTGTTGCGACTGTTTCTGACAGTGACCGTTACCATTTTGTACAGGCAGATATTTGTGACGCTAAAGCTATGGCGGACGTTTTTAAACAATATCAGCCAGATGCAGTAATGCATTTAGCGGCCGAGTCACATGTGGATCGTTCAATCGATGGTCCTGCGGATTTCATGCAGACTAATATTATCGGTACATTTACCTTGTTAGAAGCTGCACGTAGTTATTGGACTATTTTGCCTGAAGACAAAAAACAGGCTTTTCGTTTTCATCATATTAGTACTGATGAAGTTTATGGTGATTTAGAAGGTACGGATGATTTATTCACCGAAGAAACGCCTTATGAACCAAGCTCACCTTATTCTGCTTCTAAAGCTTCAAGTGACCACTTAGTCCGAGCATGGAACAGAACTTATGGTTTACCGGTTATTGTGACTAACTGCTCGAACAATTATGGGCCGTATCATTTTCCTGAAAAATTGATTCCACATATTATTTTAAATGCACTAGGGGCTAAATCGTTACCAATTTATGGTGACGGCAGTCAGATTCGTGACTGGTTGTATGTAGAAGACCATGCTCGCGCGCTTTATAAGGTTGTGACTGAAGGTATTGTTGGTGAAACCTATAATATTGGTGGCCATAATGAAAAAAAGAATATCGAAGTCGTGCAGACCTTATGCGAATTATTAGATGAATTAGTGCCAGCTAGAAGCAATGCCGCCACTAGTCATTTAACTTCATATAGTGAGCTGATTACTTTTGTAAAAGATCGGCCAGGTCATGACGTTCGTTATGCTATTGATGCTTCGAAAATTGATAAAGAGTTAGGCTGGACGCCGAAAGAGAGTTTTGAAACAGGTATTCGCAAGACTGTTGAATGGTATTTAAATAATGAAAACTGGTGGAAGCGCGTGTTAAGCGGCGAATATCAACTAGAGCGTATTGGGGATAAATAAGCATGGCTAATTATAAAGGCATTATTTTAGCGGGTGGCTCAGGCAGCCGCTTATACCCAATTACACTAGGTACTTCTAAACAGTTATTACCTATTTACGATAAACCGATGATTTTTTACCCGCTTTCTGTTTTGATGTTGGCAGGTATTAAAGATATTTTAATCATCTCAACACCAGAAGACTTACCAAACTTTGAGCGTATGTTAGGTAATGGTAATCAATTTGGTATTAAAATTAGTTACAAAGAACAGCCAAGCCCTGATGGATTAGCACAAGCCTTTATTATCGGTGAAGAGTTCATCGGTAATGATAATGTCGCTTTAGTTTTAGGGGATAATATCTTCTATGGTCAACATTTTTCTGACAAACTACTTGCTGCAGCAAAAGTCGAAAAGGGGGCTTCAGTATTTGGTTATCATGTCACTGATCCTGAGCGCTTTGGTGTGGTTGGATTTGATGAAGGTGGTAAAGCATTAAGTATTGAAGAGAAGCCGGAACAACCAAAATCAAATTATGCAGTAACGGGTTTGTATTTTTATGACAATGATGTGGTTGCTATAGCAAAATCTATTAAGCCGTCACTCCGTGGTGAGTTAGAGATTACTGACGTAAATATTGCGTATTTAGAGCGTGGTGATTTAAATGTTGAGTTACTCGGGCGTGGTTTTGCTTGGCTTGATACAGGTACACATGATTCACTCTTGGAAGCGAGTCAATTTGTGCAGACTATTGAGCATCGCCAGGGGTTCAAAGTAGCCTGCTTAGAAGAAATTGCCTATGTACAGGGCTGGTTAAGTAAAGATGAACTACTTGTACAGGCAGAAAAACTGAAGAAAACAGGTTACGGCCAGTATTTATTTGATATTGCAAATGGAATAATTTAATGAAGTTTATTGACACTGAGATCGCAGATGTAAAAATTGTTGAAGTCAATGTGTTTGGCGATGAGCGTGGTTTTTTTATGGAAACTTTTCGTGCAGATAAGTTTATGAAACAAACGGGTGCAAAACCATTTGTACAAGATAACCAGAGCAAGTCAACTAAAGGAATTTTACGTGGTTTACATTATCAGCAAACACAAACACAAGGTAAGTTAGTGCGTGTTACATCAGGCAGCGTTTATGATGTTGCTGTGGATATGCGTCAGTCGTCTCCTACTTTTGGTAAAGCGGTTGGGGTTGTACTTTCGGCTGAAAATAAACGCCAGTTATGGGTGCCAGAAGGGTTTGCTCATGGCTTCTATGTAATGACTGAGTTGGCCGAGTTTGCTTATAAATGCACTGATTATTACCATCCTGAGTCTGAAGTGTCACTGCGTTGGGATGATGCTGACATTGCTATTGAATGGCCGTTAGCTGATGGTGAACTGCCGCAATTATCTGAGAAAGATGCAAGCGGTTTGTCATTTAAAGATGCTCCTAAATTCGGTTAAAGAGTCGATTAAGTATGAAAGTATTAATTACAGGTAAAGGCGGGCAGCTTGCTTGGGAGCTTGAGCAATTAGCGCCTAAAGAGTTTGATGTTATTAGTGTTGGTATTAATGAGTTAGATATAACGGATGAGCATTTAGTCGCGCAATATATTGCGGCAACGAAGCCTGATTTGGTGATCAATGCCGCTGCTTACACGGCTGTAGATCAAGCAGAGAAAGATGTTGAGGCAGCTTACGCAGTGAATGAATCAGGTGTTAAGTATTTAGCACAAGCCTGTAAAAAGATTAATGCGCGTATTTTACATATATCTACAGACTTCATTTTTGATGGAACCAGTACTAGCCCGTATAAAACTGATGCCAAACCTAATCCGGTAAATGTGTATGGCGCTTCAAAACTAGCTGGAGATGCAGCGCTTCAAGAAATATTGCCTGAAGCAAGTGTGATTGTTCGTACTGCTTGGGTTTATTCGGTCAATGGTAATAACTTCGTAAAAAGCATGTTGCGTTTAATGCAGGAAAAACCACAGCTTGGCATCATTTATGACCAGGTAGGCACGCCGACATGGGCAAAAGGCCTCGCACAATGGTTATGGGCAATTGCAGATAAATCTAAAGTAAAAGGTATTTATCACTGGACGGATGCAGGTGTTGCCTCTTGGTATGATTTTGCGATTGCGATTCAAGAATTAGGTTTAGAAAAAGGTCTGCTCACTGAAGCGGTTCCTGTGTTGCCAATACCAAGCTCTGCTTATCCTACGCCTGTAGCAAGGCCTGCATTTTCAGTGATTGATAAAGCAAGTGCAGAAGCCGTTTCTGGGTTGAATACTGTGCACTGGCGCAAGCAGTTATCTGCTATGATGGATGGGTTACTTTAGTTGTATTATAAATTATGACTCTGCCCAACCGCATGAGTAATGACTTAAGCGATGTGGCAGATAAAGTTTAGGTACGTTATTTGTTTGGTAGTGATTAGTGTTGATGCATATTTGAAACGAGAGTTTTAACCTCTGCTTTTTTTGCTTTGTATTTTTATGTCTTCAATATGGTCTCGTTTTACTGACTCCTGCTTCAAGTGGTTTGGGTATATACCTCTTGCTTAATTCTTCCCTGTTTACAACGTAATAAAATAATACTGAAATGAAGTCATTATCAGCCTTACGTTTTATTGTAGCTGACTTAAATGTTATGTTTTGCGGTGAGTCTGAAAAATTATAGACATTTTTTTTCAGATACAGGTAAAATTCTGCTCTTTGACCTTGTGAATAAGTGACATGCTCCCATTAAGTACGTTTAAAACAGTTATTGCTTCAACCCCTTTGGTTTCTATTGATCTGATCGTTAAAAATAAAGACGGCAAGGTGCTGCTTGGAAAACGGACTAACCGTCCTGCTAAAGGTTATTGGTTTGTACCCGGTGGCAGAGTACTTAAAGATGAATCTTTAGACCTGGCATTTAATCGCCTTATAAAAATTGAGCTTGGCTTATCTGGCGTAAAAGCAGGTTTTAAAGGTGTTTATCAGCACTTTTATGAAGATAACTTTTCAGAAGATAACTTTACGACTCATTATGTTGTTTTGGCTTATGAAATCATCTTTAATGGTGAGTTATCTTCATTGCCAGATGAGCAGCATTCTGGATATAGCTGGTTTAGCGAATCAGGTTTATTAGAAGATAGCGACGTTCATACTCATACAAAATGGTATTTTCAGGCTGATAAGCAAGCCGATTTTTTGTTCAACTAAAATTAACACTCCGTTTTACTACAAAATGGAGGGAATTCAAAATCACAAGATTGGATAAATATTAATATGATCACTCCTGTTATTATGGCCGGTGGCTCCGGTTCTCGTTTATGGCCCCTAAGTCGTTCTTTATATCCTAAACAGTTTTTAGCCCTGACGGGTAAACAGACAATGCTGCAGGAAACCGTGCAGAGATTAGTTGGATTAGACGTTAGTACTCCAGTGGTTATTTGCAATGAAGAGCACCGCTTTATTGCTGCTGAACAGTTGCGGGAAATAAATAAGGTGGGTTCAATTATATTAGAGCCAGTAGGGCGCAATACGGCACCGGCTATTGCATTGGCTGCTGAGGTGCTTCAAAGCCAAGAGCAAGGCAATGATCCGTTGCTGCTTGTTTTAGCGGCTGACCATGTTATCCAGGATCAGGTTTCGTTCAGAGAAGCGGTAAAGAACGCTATCCCATTAGCAGAGCACGGGAAATTAGTGACCTTTGGTGTCGTGCCGACAGAGGCGCATACAGGTTATGGATATATTAAACGTGGTGACAGTGTCCCTAATTCAAACGGCTACGATGTAAATAAATTTGTAGAAAAACCAGATGCTGAAACGGCTTCAAACTATTTAGAAAGTGGTGAGTATTACTGGAACAGCGGCATGTTTTTATTTAAAGCAAGCCGTTACTTGCAAGAATTAGAAAAATTTCGTCCGGATATATTCACAGCCTGTAAAAAATCGCTTGAAAACCGCTCACAAGATCACGATTTCGTCCGCCTTGATATCGCTGAGTTTAAAGCATGCTCTGATGAATCAATTGATTATGCCGTGATGGAAAAAACTGATGATGCAGTGGTTGTGCCGTTGGATGCAGGCTGGAATGATATCGGTTCCTGGTCAGCGCTTTGGGAAGTGAATGTCAAAGATGCAAACGGCAATGCATGCAAAGGTGATGTTATGCTGGAGGACAGCAAAAACTGCTTGGTTCATGGCGGGGAGCGCTTAATTGCAACGGTTGGTCTTGAAGATATTGTTATCATTGATACTAAAGATGCGGTCATGGTTGCTCATAAAGATAAAGTTCAAGAAGTTAAACAAATTGTAGAAAAATTAAAAGCGGATGGTCGAGATGAATTCAAACTTCATCGCGAAGTGTACCGACCTTGGGGGAAATATGACTCCATTGATAACGGCCCTCGCTACCAAGTGAAAAGAATTACTGTGAAAGCCGGCGAAAAGTTGTCAATGCAAATGCATCATCACCGTGCAGAGCATTGGATTGTCGTGTCAGGTACTGCGAGTGTCACTAATGGTGATAAAACTTTCTTAGTAACAGAAAACGAATCAACTTATATCCCAGTCGGCACTATTCATGGGTTAGAAAATCCGGGTAAAGTGCCTTTAGAAATGATTGAAGTGCAGTCAGGCTCGTATTTAGGTGAAGACGATATTGTTCGTTTTGAAGATCGTTACAGTCGAGTATAAGGATTCAGCATGCGAGTCAATTCAAAATTAGTTAGTTCAACAGTTATTGCTGAAAGTGGAGTTGCTTTTGGTACCAGCGGTGCGCGTGGTTTAGTTACGCAATTTTCCCCTGAAGTCTGTGCCGCATTTACTCATGCATTTATTGCCGGTATGAAATGCGGCTTTAGTTTTAATCAAGTCGCCATTGCAATTGATAACCGTCCGAGTAGTTACGCTATGGCGATGGCTTGCGCAGCCGCCTTACAGCAGTTAGATATAAAGGTTGTTTACTACGGGGTGGTACCAACGCCTGCTTTAGCTTATGTTGCTCAAGAAGATGCGATTCCTGCCATTATGGTAACAGGCAGTCATATTCCCTTTGATCGAAACGGACTTAAATTCTATCGCCCAGACGGTGAAATAAGCAAGGCTGATGAGCAGGTGATTATCTGTGAGCAAGTTGAGTTTGCAAAACTTGATGAACTACCTGAATTAACTGTGAGTAACCGAGCCACTGAAACATATATTACACGTTACACCTCACTGTTTGCGACATCTTGTCTTACTGGTAAGCGCATTGGTATTTACGAACATTCAAGTGCAGGCCGAGACCTCTACTACCGTATTTTTGAAAAACTAGGTGCTGAAGTTATTGCGTTAGAGCGTAGTGATGAGTATGTACCCATTGATACCGAAGCTGTTTCTGAAGAGGATAAAGCTAAGGCGATTACTTGGTCCAAAGAACATAACCTTGATGCTGTTTTCTCAACTGATGGAGACGGTGACCGTCCGCTTATCTCCGATGAAAATGGAAATTGGTTACGCGGTGATATTCTTGGTTTATTGAGTGCAGAAGCCTTAAATATAGAAGCGCTAGCTGTGCCTGTTAGTTGTAATGCGGCCATTGAGTCGTGCGGACGTTTTACTTATGTAGAGCGCACTAAAATCGGTTCTCCTTATGTGATTGCTGAATTTTCTGATCTAGCCAAGAAATTTAATTCAGTTGCCGGCTTTGAAGCAAATGGTGGGTTCTTGCTGGGGAGTGATGTGCAGCTGAACGGTCAATCGTTAAAAGCGTTACCGACTCGTGATGCGATTCTTCCTGTCATTATGCTGTTAGCTGCTGCAGGCGAAGGAGGCATTTCAACATTAGTTAATGCACTGCCGCAGCGTTTTACGCATAGTGACCGCATTCAGAATTTTGCTGCTGAAAAAAGCCTGGCGATTCTCACACAAGGTAAACAGGAGCCGGCAAACTTATTAACTCTACTGGATTTTGATGATGTTGTGATAAAAAGTATTGATGAAACTGATGGTTTAAGAATTACATTAGCAGATCAGCGAGTTGTTCATTTACGTCCATCAGGTAATGCTCCGGAACTGCGCTGTTATGCCGAAGCAGATAGTTATACTAAGGCTGAAAGTACAGTTAAATTAGCATTACGAAATATTCAACAGTTATAACTTCGCCATGATTACTGGAATATATTTTGATTCAGATAATTGTGAGTTTAATGTATATTGCGCTGTTTAAATTAAAATAATTTAAAGGCCATTGAGCAATAATGATGGTGAAAAGAACTCCTTAAGGAACATAAAGAATGACAAAGAATAAAGTTGCATTAATTACAGGTGTTACCGGTCAAGACGGCTCGTACCTTGCTGAGTTATTGTTAGAAAAAGGTTATGAGGTTCACGGTATTAAACGTCGTGCGTCGTCATTAAATACAGAGCGTGTTGACCATATTTATCAAGATAATCATGAAAAAAACCAGAAGTTCTTTTTACATTACGGTGATTTAACAGATTCTTCTAATTTAACGCGAATTATTAAAGATGTACAGCCTGACGAAGTTTATAACTTAGGGGCTCAGTCCCATGTCGCTGTTTCTTTTGAATGCCCGGAGTACACTGCTGATGTCGATGCAATGGGAACATTGCGCTTACTTGAAGCTATTCGTTTTCTAGGCTTAGAAAAGAAAACCAAATTTTACCAAGCTTCTACCTCTGAATTGTATGGCGAAGTACAAGAGATTCCGCAAAAAGAAACTACACCATTTCACCCTCGTTCACCTTATGCTGTGGCTAAAATGTATGCCTACTGGATAGTGGTCAACTATCGTGAATCTTATGGTATGTATGCTTGTAACGGTATTCTATTTAACCATGAGTCTCCTCGTCGTGGTGAGACCTTTGTTACTCGTAAAATTACTCGTGCCATTGCTAATATTTCTCAAGGTTTAGAGAAATGTTTATACCTTGGTAATATGGATGCTCTGCGTGACTGGGGACATGCGAAAGATTACGTGCGTATGCAGTGGATGATGCTGCAGCAGGATAAAGCCGATGATTTTGTCATTGCAACAGGTAAGCAGATCAGTGTGCGGGAGTTTGTGACCTTATCTGCTAAAGAAGCGGGTATTGAGCTGGAATTCAGTGGTAAAGGTGTCGATGAAGTTGCTGCTGTTAAGTCGATTACTGGTGATAACGCGCCGGCTTTAAAAGTAGGTGATATCATCGTTAAAGTTGACCCGCGTTATTTCCGCCCGGCAGAAGTCGAAACACTGCTTGGTGATCCGTCTAAAGCAAAAGAAAAACTTGGCTGGGTTCCTCAAATTACCGTTGAAGAAATGTGCTCTGAAATGGTTGAAAACGATTTAAATAAAGCCAAGCAGCACGCAGTTTTAAAAGAGCACGGCTTTGATGTTTCTGTCACAATTGAGAGCTAAATGATGGGAAATACTATGAAACGTGTATTTGTTGCTGGCCATAGCGGTATGGTTGGATCCGCTATAGTTCGTCAATTAGGTCATGAAGATAATGTTGAAATTATAGTTAGAACTCGTAAAGAGCTGGATTTAGCTAATCAGCAGGCTGTTTTTGAATTTTTTAAAAATGAAAAAATAGATCAAGTTTATTTAGCCGCCGCTAAGGTGGGAGGTATTGTTGCGAACAATACCTATCCGGCTGATTTTATTTACGAAAACCTAATGATTCAGTGCAATATTATCCACAGTGCACACTTGGCTGGCATTCAGAAGTTACTGTTTTTAGGCTCATCATGTATTTACCCTAAATTGGCAGAACAGCCGATGTCAGAATCAGCACTGTTAACTGGTACGTTAGAAGAAACTAACGAGCCTTATGCCGTTGCCAAAATTGCAGGTATTAAGCTTTGTGAAAGTTACAATCGTCAATATGCTCGAGACTACCGTAGTGTGATGCCAACAAACTTATATGGTGCATTTGATAATTTTCATCCAGAAAATAGCCATGTTATTCCCGCATTATTACGCCGCTTTCATGAAGCAAAATTAAATAACGACAAAGAGGTTATTGCCTGGGGGAGTGGTAAGCCAATGCGTGAGTTTTTATATGTAGATGATATGGCTGCGGCCTCGATCCATGTTATGGAGCTAGATAAAGTAATTTACGACGAAAATACGGAACCTATGTTAAGCCATATTAATGTTGGAACAGGTGTTGATTGTACAATTCGAGAATTAGTTGAAACTGTCGCTAAAGTAATTGGTTTTGAAGGTGAAGTTAAATTTGATACCACTAAGCCGGATGGTGCACCTCGTAAGCTGATGAATATAAATAGACTTGAATCACTAGGGTGGAAGCACTCAATTTCCCTTAAGGACGGTCTTGAATTAGCTTATAAGTGGTTTTTAGATAATCAAGATCAGTTTAGAAAATAAGTTGTTTTATGAATATTCGCAATAAATTGATAGGGTTAAGTAAGCATGACGGTACGATGAGGTACTTGAAAAATACTTCATGGCTTCTAGCTGAAAAAGTACTGAGAATGTCAGTCGGCTTAGTTGTGACTGTATGGGTAACACGATATTTAGGGCCTGAAAATTTTGGCATTTTTAGCTATGCACAAAGTTTTGTTGGCTTGTTTGTGGTTATTGCTACGCTTGGATTGGATTCTATTGTTGTTCGAGAGTTAGTAAATAGTAAAGAAAAAAGAGACCAAATACTTGGGACAGCATTCTATTTAAAATTAATAGGAGCGTTACTAGTTTTAGTGTCTTTGTGCATCGCAATGCAGTTTACTGAACACTCAAACCAGCTAAATATATACATTTTTATTATTGCTGCAGGTACTGTTTTCCAAAGTGTTAATGTTATTGATTATTATCTGCAAAGTGAAGTTTTAAGTAAGTATGTCGTATATAGTCATTTAATCACGTTACTTTTATCATCTGTTATTAAATTAGCCCTTATTTATTTCGAAGCTCCTCTGGTGTATTTTGTATTTGTTGTTTTATTCGATTCGCTCGTGATTGCTGTTAACCAAGTGTGTTTTTATTTTTATTTAAAGTTGAGCCCTTTAAAGTGGGGATTTAATAAGGCAACTGCAATTTCTATGTTAAAAGAGTCGTATCCTTTAATTCTTGCTGGTGTTATTAACTCGATTTATATGAAAATTGATCTGGTTATGATTAATAGTATGCTAAGCGCTGAAAGTGTTGGCTACTACTCTTCAGCGGTTAAGTTGAGTGAGGTATGGTTTGGAGTTGGAGTTCTAATTTGTAATTCGTTATTCCCTGCAATAGTAAATGCAAAACAAATTTCTGAGCAGCTGTATTATTCAAGAGTATACAAACTTTTTAGGTCACTAACTTTTGTCGCATATATACTGGCCTTAATCGTGTGGCTTCTATCTGAACAAATTATTCTTGGGCTATACGGGGAAGAGTTTATTGATGCTTCGCCTGTTCTTTCTGTACATATTCTTTCTGCTATTTTTGTATATTTAGGAGTGTCTAGTGGGCGTTGGCTGATTAGCGAGGGACTGACTAAGTTTAATTTATACAGAAATTTAGCAGCCTTATTTGTTAACATTGGCTTAAATATTGTTTTTATAAATAAATTTGGAATAATAGGTGCGGCTTACGCTAGTTTAATCTCATATATTGTTGGATTTTATTTATTCGATTTATGTTTTAAAAATACTAGATATATACTTTTGTTAAAAACCAAAGCGTTGCTCTTAATTTTTCCTTACACTCCTTCAAAATCGGTGAATACGCGTGTTAAAAACTAAAATACTGACTTTCGTAAAACAGAATAAATATCTTCTTTTACTATTTAAAGCTTTAAGGTTAATCCAACAATCTTCATTGTATAAGGTCGATGGTAGCAAAAAGAAGTATCCAAAGGTTATACAGCTGCCCCTTACTTATAATTGTGACAGCAAGTGTGTTATGTGTAATATTTGGAAAATGGATCATAGTAATGAAGCTGATGCATCTGAGTTTTCAACTTTTATGCAAAATGATTTATTTAAAGAAGTTGAATCGGTTGGCATTAATGGTGGAGAGGTATCACTGATTCCGAATTTGGTTGATTATGTTGAAGAGATATTGAAGCTTCCCTCAATTAAACACTTAAACGTCATATCTAACGGCTTTAGGAAAAATGTATTGTTAGATTCGGCATCAGAAATCTATAAACACTGTCAAGAAAAAGGTGTTTCTTTTCATATTGCAATATCTTTAGATGGCGTTGAGCAAGTTCATGATGACGTACGTGGGGTGAAAAATGCATTTACGAAAGCGACATCGACAATTGATGAGATTATAAAAAATCAACACTTATACTGCGACAGCTATGATATAGGCTGTACCGTGATAAGCCAAAATATTGATTATTTAATTCAATTAGACTCTTATGCAAAAGAAAAAAAATATAATATAAAATATAGATTGGGCATTGAAAATCTTAGAATTGAAAGCAATAAATTAGTTGAACAGTTCTCTGTGGTTTTTAATGATGAACGGCAAGCCGCGATGGAATTTTTCCACTACAAGTACTCAGAGACAAAATTAAGTGATTTAAAAGTAAAGTTCAAATACTTCTCCATATTTTATTGGTTGAAAGAAACAACTCCACGACGTTTATTAGGGTGTCATTGGAAAGATGAAGGTGTGACATTAGATTCTAGAGGAGAGTTATATTACTGTGCTGTTAAGAGTAAAAGCATCGGTAGTCTAAGAGCACAAAGTGGAGAAGATATCTTTTTTAAGCCTGAGAACATAACTTATCGAAGCTCATTAGTTAAAGAGAGCTGTGATAGTTGTATCCATGACTATCACGGAAAACCTGCTCTGAAGGATTTAATTGTTTTTTTTAAATCTCTTTTTATGGATAGATTAGCAATGAAATTATATAAATTAAAGTTAGGGTTTATGAAATGAGAATAACAGTCATTGGTTGGTATGGGACAGAAACAATAGGTGATAGAGGAATTCTAGCTGGTTTAGTGTCCATTTTTAATCAGTCATTTAAAAATTTTGAAATTAACTTAGGCAGCTTGAATCCATTCTTTACTAAAAGAACTTTAGCTGAAGACGCCTCATTTTTTGAAGAAATAACTGGAAAACCAGTTAGAATAGAATTATTCAATACAAAATCTTCTCAGGATCTCATAGAAGCTATTACTAACTCTGACTTATTAGTTATGGGAGGGGGGCCGCTAATGGATCTCAGCGAGCTTTGCATGGTTGAATATGCATTTAAAAAAGCTAGAAAGTTAGGAGTTAAAACTGCAATACTAGGTTGTGGTGTAGGCCCGTTATTTTCAAAAAATTACCGTCAATCCGTATTAAATATCTTTTTAAATTCGAATATTTCTATTTTGCGAGACAGTAAGTCTAAAGGCTTCTTACGAGGTATATATAAAGAGTTTGATCAAAAATTTGAGGAAGATAATGTCTTTGTTAGTTTTGATCCTGCTGTTGAGTGTACTCTTAAGTCAAATCAATTTGTTAGTAAATTAATTCCAGTAAACTGCTCTCCTGATTATATTGCTGTAAATTTAAGAGAGTTCCCGATTGAATACTCTGGAAGGTTGTCAGGTCACGATATCAATAGAGATTTAGTTAAATTTGTTGCCGATTTAGCGGATGAATTTCCTCAAAAAATAATAAAGCTGTATCCAATGCACTATTTTCATATCGGTGGTGATGATCGGATTTTTCTTAATAATATTGCTAGACAACTTAATCGTCCCAATATTTATGTTCAAAACTCTCCTTTAACATTAGATGAAACAATCGATGTTTTTAGAAAAGCCTTCTTTAACGTAGGAATGCGTTTTCATTCAGTAGTCTTACAAACTATAGCATCAGGGAAGAATTATGTTTTAGATTACACTGAGCCGAATAAAGGTAAAATTAATGGTTTTTTGAAGGACGTAGACAAAATCAATTTTTATAAAAATAGGTATATATGTTTACAGGAAGGTAATATTTCAGCTTCAATTATTAATATTGACGATATAGATTCTAAGTTTAAGTTTGATGATAAGCATATTTTATCGAGTTTAAGTATTTATAGCGACCAATTAAAAGCATTGATAAAATGAAAGTATTAATTGTCAATGCTTCTGACCTTAAAGGTGGAGCCGCTAGAGCTGCTTATCGCTTACACTTAGCTTTATTAAGTGAAGGAGTAGATAGTCACATTCTTGCTCAGTCCAAAGCCGGAAGTGATTTTCGGGTGCATTCCCTACAGTCCAAAAAACAAGCTTTATTTAATAAATTTAGACCTGTTCTTGACTCTATTCCGACTCGGATGTACGAGAGCAGATCACTGTTTAGCTCCTCATGGGTTCCTTCCTCCAGTTTTGTTAATTTTATTAATGATTTTAATCCAGATATTGTGCACTTACACTGGATAAATGATGGAATGATTAAAATAGAAGATCTAGCAAAGATAAAAGCACCGATCGTTTGGAGTTTACATGATATGTGGCCATTTACTGGTGGCTGCCATTATGATGATAACTGTGATGCATTTAAAAATAAGTGTGGAAATTGCATTATCTTAAACAGTAATAAACAGAAAGATCTTAGTAGGAAAGTTTTTAATAGAAAAGCTAAAACATATTCAAAAATTAAAAAACTCAATATCATCGGGTTAAGTAAGTGGTTGGAAAAATGTGCTAAAGATAGTGCTTTATTCAATGATAAAAAAATACATAATTTACCTAATCCAATTAATTCAGCCGTATTTAAACCATCTAATAAACTTGAATCTCGACTGCTCTGGGGGTTGCCTAAGGAAAAAAAATTAATTTTGTTTGGGGCTGTAGGTGCGACGAGTGATGAACGGAAAGGGTTTGCTGAATTATCTAAGGCACTGCGAATAATAGATAAAAGTAATATTGAGTTTGTTATTTTTGGTGCAAGTGAACCTGTTAATCCACCTGATTTAGGTTGCAAAACTCATTATGTTGGAAATTTACATGACGATATTAGTTTAGTCACGTTATATAGTGCCGTAGATGTCATGATTGTTCCCTCTATTCAAGAAAATTTGTCTAATGCAATTATGGAAAGTATGGCTTGTGGTAGACCTTTAGTTAGTTTTAATATTGGGGGGAATTCAGACCTGATTGAACATAAAGTAAACGGTTATCTTGCGAAGCCATTTGATACTAGTGATTTAGCGAATGGAATTAAATGGGTGCTGGAAAATGAAAATTATTCTTTACTATGCAAAAATGCTCGTTTGAAAATAAAAACAGAATTTGATGAGAAAATTGTAGGGAAAAATTATGTCAAATTATATAAAAAAATATTAAACACTAATGAATGATTATTTTATATTGAGAGTTATATTCGCGGGGTATAAGCATATTTATGCTAAAAAAGATTAACAATATACGAGTGATGCTATTTTGGTTGACTATATTCAATTTTACCCCATTTACTTTTTCCCAGGCTTATCCGTCATTATTTGGAAAACATGTTTTTGTAGGTTTAGTTTTAGTTCTTATTTTAGATTTATTAATTAATCAAAAAATAAAATTCAACCGATATATTCTCTTCATCTCCGTGCCTGTCATTATTTATCAGTTCATACTTTTTTATGTTCATGATGATTCGTCTTATGTGGGTTTTTTGTTCGCACTTATAATGACTTATATTATTTTTTGTTATGGATTGACATTTATTGGTTTGAGTCGAATGGCCAATTCATTTATTTATATAATGATGACTATGCTGGCACTTTCAGTGATTGGGAGTTTTCTAGCTTTAATTGGAATTTTAGAGCCATTTAGTACTTTTTCAAATCCAGATGGCAGGGTTGCATATAATTATCTATTAACGTTTACAAATTCTCAAACCATAACTAATGGTGGGAGCTTTATTAGAGCCGCCGGCTTTTTTGATGAGCCTGGGGCTTTAGCCTTTTTTTCTTTTTATGCAATAGTAGTAAATGAGTTATACCTTAAGAAAAATAAACTTACAGCCATTATTGCCCTAAGCACTGTTATAGCAACCTGGTCTATGGGGTTTGTAATTATTATTAGTTTGTATTTCTTATTCATTAAATGCCGTAAGTTAAGTGGAGTTGTTATGCTATTGCTTACTATTGCCTTTTTGCTGATGACATTTAGCTATTTGAAAGCAGACTCAAGTCCAATGTCCAAACGTGTTTTAAGGCTCACAATTGATAGAGTAGTTGTTAACGATAATGGTTCTTTTCAAGGTGATAATAGATCACATTTGCTCTACAGAGCTGCAGAAGAATTTGCGAATAATCCATTAATAGGTGCAGGCCGGAATGGGTTACGTGATGGTGATTATGCAGGGGCAAATGTTATGGCACCATTTGCTCGTGACGGAATTGTAGGGGGCCTATTATATTTCTCTTTATATATATTCTTAGTAGGTATTGTTATGTTGAAAATAAGAGTGAACAAAGGTTTTATTTCTTATAAAGAGGTCGTGTTAGTCTTCCTTTTAGGAGTTAACTTTCTCCACAGGCCAAATTTGGATGCTGGATTTGAGACAATATCAATGTTGATTGTGATTATTGTATTACTTCAAAGAAATAAATTACTTCATATAAGGAATAATGATGAATGCTCTAAACAGCTTACAGAAAATTTATAGTACCCAAAAAAATATAACAACTATCAAGCCTAAGGTTAAAAAATCTACGAAAGATTTGTTTGAAACTAATATATTTTTGACAGAAAGCAAATCTCGGCTATACGAAGGCGGAATGCGCACGCAAGGCAAGTTTAAAGAAAATCGTCCAGGTAAACCTCTTATAACGATCATTACGGTTGTTTATAATGGTGATAAATATCTGGAAAAAACGATACAAAGTGTTCTTATGCAGTCTTATGATAATATTGAATATATTATTGTTGATGGAGGATCTACTGATGGGACTCTTGATATAATTAAAAGGTATTCTGATGCTGTTGATTACTGTGTAAGTGAAAACGATAATGGTATATACCATGCGATGAATACAGCCCTAACGCTAGCCGTTGGTAAATATATTGGTATTCTAAATGCTGATGACTGGTACGAATTAAATGCAGTGCAATTATCTGTTAATCATTTGAAAAATAATGATGCTCTTTATTCTTATGGAAATATTAGGTTTATTAAAGAAGGTGCAACTTTTGAGAAAAAACCTATAGAAAAAAAGTTGCTTAGGGAAAAGGTACTTCAAGAAATGGCTATCCCTCATATTTCATTGTTTATAGGGAAGGAGGTGTATAAAAGTCTTGGGCTATTTGATACGTCTTTTAGGATTGCTGGTGATCATGAGTTTCTTGTTAGAATGGTCCACAATGAGATCAAAGGTATTTATACGGGTGAAATAATCGGTAATGCTTATGATGGAGGGATAAGTCAGCATGGTTTAGGTGCTAATTTAGAATCACTAAGAATTGCTTTGAAGTATGGGAAAAATCGATATTCAGCTTACTGGTCTTTCGTAAAATTTGTATTCAAAAAATTTCTTGCTAAGTTACTAGGTCCAAAAATCAGTTATTACTTGATGAAGTTAGTTGGCAGCAGGCATGTATAGAATTATAACATTTATTATGTTTACTCCTAATAAATTTAATTATCTCAATATATCTATTGATGCCTTACTTTGTTACTCATAAATTATTATATTAATAATTCACAGTTTCTATAATGGGTGCTCCATGAAAAAAATGACAATTGGTCTATTAAAATCTGAAAAGGCCTTTTATCCTGAAAATAAAGCATATAAACAATATTTAGAATTAAAGTTCGGGTACATAGTAAAAGAGTTTGAAAATATATCCGAAGCTGATAAATATAGTGATTTAATTATTTTTCATTGTGGCTTTTTACCTTTTTGGATTAAAACTAAAACCCCAATTATTATGGAATATCATTCTCTATCAGTTACTAAATTCCCCAAATTTAAAAATATATTAAAAAGGGTATTAAACCGAAAAGGGGATGCTTATATATTCTTGAGCGAAGTTGTACAAAATGGTTTTTATTTTAATTCATTGCCTAAGGATAAATATATTATTCGAGGGATGGGAGTTGATACTAGTCTAGCTAATGATAATGTATGTGAAAAGCTTTATGACTTTATTTATATGGGGACTCTAAGTCGTACTGATGTAAAAAGTTATATTTTAAAAATAGCTCAGAGTGGATTTTCAATTATCGTTGCCGGGTGTAGCTTAGAAGACAAAGATTTTTTTAAAGAAAACAATAACGTAATATGCTACGGTCGAATTCAGCAAGAAGAGTTGTTTTTACTAGCTAAAAAATGTAAATACGGGCTAAATTATACCCCGGATGTATATCCATTGAATATACAAGATAGCACGAAGGTAATAGAGTATTGCGCGTTGGGCCTAAAAGTAGTTACAAACAAGTATTCTTGGGTTAATTCATTTGAGTTATCTACAGGATCACAGTTTATGAATTTAAATGATTTTTTATCCTTACCATCTTCTATTGAAAATTTTGAGTTTAAGAATGGTTGTGTTGATAAATTTGGATGGGAACGAATACTATCAGAGTCAAAAATTGAAAACCTGATTCAAACGGTGATGAGATGATGCACGATACTTGGCGTTGGCAGTTAAATAACCCGAATAGCTATAATTAATCTTAATTTAGCACCATCCTCTGTGCAATGCGCTATGGCAGCTGGCTGCGAGGGGATATTAAACTATATAAGCTGAAAGCAGCTATTATAGGAACTGGATTCTGTCGACCTATTATATTCAGTGTTATTGATGCAATTAGTCTCTCGCATAAAGATTTTGTAGCCGACTCTAAAGTTGGAGTATATCCCTGAATGATGAACTCTGCTTCTGTTCACTGTAGAGCTTCTAGTCTTCAATACTTGATAAAGCGTATCAAAGCGAAAAGTATCGAAGTGTTTATTTATGAGTCTGTTTGAGCGGAAATGAATTTTCCATTCTGGTGTAATTCAAGACTTAAATGTATTCAAAATTAAAGCTGATGTAATCGTCTCTAATCACATGACTGAAGAGTTAAAAGATGTTGCTGATAAGGTTTATACTCGTGACCTATTTGGCTAAGATTTAAGGATTAAGTAAAATGAAGTATTTAGTAACCGGTGTAGCTGGTTTTATCGGTAGTGTAGTTGTTGAGCGCTTGGTGGTAGCTGGGCATACTGTTATTGGTATCGACAATGTTAACGATTATTATGATGTTGCTTTGAAAGAAGCGCGTTTGGCTCGCATTGAACATGATAAGTTTACTTTTGTTAAATTGGATTTAGCTGATCGTGGTGGAATGGCAAACCTTTTTAAACAAGAGAAGTTTGATAAAGTTATTCACTTAGCTGCACAAGCTGGCGTTCGTTATTCAATTGATAACCCTATGGCGTATGCGGATAGTAACCTTATTGGTCACCTGAATATTCTTGAAGGTTGTCGCCACAACAAAGTAAAGCACCTTGTTTATGCCTCTTCCAGTTCTGTATATGGATTAAATGAAAAAACACCTTTTTCGACTTCGGATTCAGTTGACCACCCGATATCTTTATACGCGGCAACAAAAAAATCTAATGAGTTAATGGCTCATACCTATTCTCATTTATATGATGTTCCGACTACGGGTTTACGTTTTTTCACTGTGTACGGCCCTTGGGGACGTCCTGATATGGCGTTGTTTAAGTTCACTAAAAAAATCCTAGATGGCGAATCTATTGATGTGTATAACAATGGAGATATGCGCCGAGACTTTACATATATTGATGATATTGTAGAAGGTATTATTAGAATTCAGGATGTTATCCCAACTAAAAATGAAAAATGGAGTTCTGAAACAGGATCTCCTGCTACAAGCTCTGCACCATACTGTATATATAATATTGGTAATGGCAGCCCCGTTAAGTTGATGACTTTTATCGAAGCACTTGAAGAAGCTTTGGGTGTTGAAGCAATGAAAAATTATATGCCAATGCAAGATGGTGACGTTTACCAAACTTATGCAGATACCTCTGATTTGTTTAAAGCGACTAATTACACTCCTAAGGTAAAAGTAAAAGATGGTGTAAAAGCCTTTGTTGATTGGTATAGAGAATTTTATTCATCATGAAAAAAATATTATTTATAGTTAACGTAGACTGGTTTTTTGTTTCTCACCGTTTACCTATTGCCTTAAAAGCGATGGAGGAAGGTTATGATGTTCATCTCGCCTGCAGTTTTACCGATAAAAGACAGGAGTTAATTCGTTATGGAATTCATACTCATGAGATAAATTTTTCTCGAAGTGGTAATGGATTGTTTAATGAATTGGGTACATTAATAAATGTCAGAAAATTAGTTAAAAGTATTAAACCGGATTTGGTACATTCTATAACTATTAAGCCAGTTATTTATTCTGGTATGGTTATCCGCAGCCTCATTAATAAACCTGCGTTCGTAGCTGCTATCTCTGGGTTGGGTTATGTATTTTCTGCTAATAACTTAAGAGCTAAGCTTACAAAGTTGTTAGTTTCTTTTTTATACCGCTTTGCACTTTCTCACCAGAATAAAACAATTATTTTCCAGAATAATTCCGATGAAAGTATTTTAACTGATGTTGCCAACCTTAATGTATCGCAAAAGGTGTTAATCCGTGGTTCTGGTGCAGATCTAGAACGTTATTCTTTTCATGAAGAACCTGACGATTCCACAATAAAAGTTGTTATGGCGTGTCGCTTATTGAAAGAAAAAGGTGTTTATGAGTTTGTAGGTGCCGCTAAGTTATTACATAAGCAGGAAAAAAATGTAGAGTTCGTGCTTATCGGCTCTCCTGATCCTGAAAACCCTAACTCTGTATCAGTTGCTGAAGTTGAATCTTGGCATAAAGCTGGAGTTATTAATGCGTTAGGCCATCGTAATGATGTCCATCAAATCTTCGCTGACTCCCATATTGTGACTCTCCCTTCTTATTACGGAGAAGGTGTCCCTAAAGTACTGATTGAAGCCGCTGCCTGTGGTCGCCCCGTTGTAACTACAGATAACCCTGGATGTCGTGATGCAGTTATTCCATTGCGAACTGGCATGTTGGTACCGATAAAGAACTCTGAAGCACTGGCTGAGGTAATTCAAAAACTAGTTGAAGACAAAGAACTTCGAATTAATATGGGCTCTAGAGCAAGGGAATTTGCTGAACAAGAGTTTGATATTAAAAGTGTTGTTAATAAGCACATGGATATATATTTATCTTTGTTAAGGGGAAAGTTTGAGCCACTTTAAATCGAAATTATTATTAACAGGAGGAACAGGTTTTCTTGGAACAGCGCTGTTTAATGAACTAAGTAGATTTGAAGTCATTGCTTATGGGCGAAGCAAGCCTAAAAAAATACATTCGAAGTGTTTTATTAAGGGGAATATTGACTCTTTTTGTAAATTTAATAGTGCACTTAAAGGGATCTCTGTAGTTATTCACTGTGCTGCTCGCGTTCATGTAATGAATGATCGTTCATCTAATCCTTTAGAAGAATTCAGAGAAGTGAATACATCCGGTACATTGAATCTTGCGCAGCAAGCCGCAGACGCCGGTGCTAAACGCTTTATCTTTATTAGCTCGATTAAAGTAAATGGAGAATCAACAGAGCTTGAAAACCCATTTAATCCCGATGATGATTTTATACCTACTGATCCTTATGGGTTAAGTAAATATGAAGCAGAAGTTGGTTTACGGAAAATAGCAGGAGAAACGGGGATGGAGGTTGTTATTATTCGCCCTCCGTTAGTTTATGGGCCAGGTGTAAAAGCTAACTTTGCTTCTATGATGAAATGGATTAATAAAGGAGTTCCATTGCCTCTAGGTGGCATCAAAGAGAATAAACGCAGCTTAGTGTCTGTAGATAATTTAGTTGATTTGATAATTACCTGTATTGACCACCCGAATGCGGCAAATCAAACATTTTTAGTTTCAGATGATGACGATGTTTCAACATCGCAATTGTTATCTAATATGGCTGCCGCATTCGAAGTACCAAATAGATTACTGACTATCCCTAGTTTTTGGTTTACTTTTGTTGCAAAATTAATTGGTAAACCAGCAGTATCACAACGGTTATGCGGTTCTTTACAAGTTGATATATCCAAAACAAAAGAGCTGTTAAACTGGAAACCTCCCTATAGTACTGCTGAGTGTATGAAAAAAACAGCAGATGCATTTATTGAAAACAGTAGAAAGTAGTTATGATGATGAACTTTTTTTTTATTAGAACTCTAGATCTTGTGATGGCTTTTTGTGGCCTTGTGGTTACATCCCCAATACTTATAGTCGTGACCGTTATTGGTTATTTTGATACTAAGTCTCCAATTTTCATTCAGGAGCGGGTTGGAAAAAATAAGCGTCCTTTTAAATTAATAAAATTTCGCACAATGTCGGTTGATACTAAATCAGTGGCAAGCCACCTGGCAAGCACTGCATCTATCACTAAGTTCGGTTCATTTTTGCGAAAGTCTAAAATCGATGAATTACCACAATTGATTAATGTATTAAAAGGCGAAATGAGTTTTGTCGGACCTCGCCCTAACTTATTTAATCAAGAAGATTTGATTGTAGAGCGTGACATTCGCGGTGTTTACGATGTGCTTCCAGGTATTACCGGTCTTGCACAGATAAATACTATTGATATGTCTACGCCAAAGCTGCTTGCTGAGACAGATCAAAAAATGATTCAAACATTAACGATTAAAGACTATTTCAAATATATCATTATGACAGCAACAGGCAGTGGTTCTGGTGATCGAGTTGATGGTGGCAAGTAGTTTGACATTTAAGAGAAGATTATGAAAATAGCGATTGCAGGTACAGGGTACGTTGGTCTTTCAAATGCGGTATTGTTAGCACAAAATAATGAAGTTGTTGCCGTTGATATCATTCCTGAAAAAGTGGATTTAATAAACAATCAGCAATCACCAATTGTCGATACTGAGATTGAAGACTTTTTAGTAAATAAGAAGTTAAACCTTGTTGCGACCACAGACAAACAGTTGGCGTATCAAAATGCTGAATACGTGATTATAGCAACCCCGACAGATTATGATCCGCAGACGAACTTTTTTAATACTTCGTCAGTTGAAGCCGTGATCCAGGATGTGATGAATATTAATTCAAATGCGGTGATAGTGATTAAATCTACTGTACCTGTCGGTTATACAAAATCAGTGAAGGAAAAAACGGGGTGTGAAAATATATTATTCTCACCTGAGTTTTTACGTGAAGGGCGTGCATTGTTTGATAACCTATACCCTTCGCGTATTATCGTTGGTGAGCAAAGTAAGCGTGCTGAGGTATTTGCAGCCTTGCTTGTTGAAGGCGCAGAAAAGGAAAATATAGATGTTCTGTTTACTGATTCAACAGAAGCTGAAGCAGTAAAACTTTTTTCTAATACCTACCTTGCTATGCGTGTGGCTTATTTTAATGAGCTGGATTCTTACGCTGAATCACATGAGTTGAATGCCAGCCATATCATCCAAGGTGTCGGCTTAGATCCTCGTATTGGTCGCCATTATAATAACCCTTCATTTGGTTATGGTGGTTACTGCTTACCAAAAGATACAAAACAATTACGTGCAAATTATGTTGATGTTCCAAACTGTATCATTGGTGCAATTGTTGATGCCAATACCACCCGTAAAAACTTTATTGCTGACTCAATTCTCAAACGTAACCCTAAAAAAGTCGGTGTTTATCGATTGATTATGAAGTCCGGTTCAGATAACTTTAGAGCATCGAGTATCCAGGGGATTATGAAGCGTATCAAAGCTAAAGGGATTGAGGTCGTGATTTATGAACCTGTGTTAGAAGAAGATAAGTTCTTCCACTCTCGTGTGATCAAAGATCTTAATGAGTTTAAAGCCGAAGCGGATGTGATTGTTTCAAATCGTATGGCTGAAGAATTAGCAGATGTAGTCGATAAAGTTTATACTCGTGACTTATTTGGTGCTGATTAATAGTTAACCAGCTTGAATGGCTGCTAGTGTAGTTTCTGGAAAATTCGACAGCCACTCACGTTATCTAGTTTTTATTATGATATATTCCAATTTCCATAAGCCTTACACTAGGTGCGAGGCTTTCTTGTTTTATTCTGTTTATGCAGGGCTCCATGCTGTTAATTGATTCCATTTTATCAACACCGCGCATCTATAAACGTTTTATTAGCATTATTGTTGATACGGTTTTTATCTGCGCTGCTTTTTTTACCTCTTTTTATACGCGTTTGTCTGATGTAAGTTTTCTCGCGCATAATGAATACCGCTTGTTATTAACAGTACTTTTGATCTGCACACTTTTATTGTTTACAAGAGTTGGCCTTTATAGAGCTATATTACGTTATTTAAGTGTACATGCATTATTGACCATTATTGCGAGCTGCTTTGCATCTGCTTTACTGTTTGTCATTTTTGGTTATTTTGCAGATGTATTTGTTCCTCGCTCTGTGCCTATTATTTATGCCACTTATCTTATTCTACTTTGTGGAGGGGCGCGTTTATTTGTACGAGTGATTGTTTCTCAGCAGAATAATAAATACAAAGAACGGGTGATTATTTATGGTGCTGGTGACTCCGGGCGCCAGTTGGTCAATTTACTGCGTCAGGGAAATGAGTTCCACCCTGTTGCATTTATTGATGATGAGAAAAAACTGTTTAAAAGTGTTGTTAACGGCCTGACTGTTTTTAATAGCAAAAACTTAAGCTGTTTAGTTTCTAAAACGCGAGCCGCTAAAATATTGTTAGCTATGCCTAGTGCCACTCGTGCACAGCGTAAAGCAATTATCGACTCTCTTATTGATTTACCTATTGAAGTGAAATCAATCCCTAACTTTGATGAAATTTTAAACGGTTCAGCAGCAATTGATCAACTGCGTGATGTACCTATTGATGATCTATTAGGGCGAGACAGTGTTCCTGCTCGGGCTGAATTACTTGATGCAAATATTAAAAATAAAGTAGTTATGGTAACCGGGGCCGGTGGCTCGATTGGTTCAGAACTTTGCCGGCAGATTGTTCGACAACAACCTAGGGCACTGATCTTATTTGAGCTTTCGGAATTTGCTTTATATCAGATAGAAAAAGAGCTTTCTGAGTTTGTTTGTATACAAGATTTAGATGTGAAAATTATTCCTTTATTAGGCTCAGTACAGCGTTTAACGCGATTAAAAGCGGTGTTAAAAAGTTTTAAAGTACAGACGCTTTATCATGCCGCTGCATACAAACATGTCCCCTTAGTTGAGTACAATGTCGTTGAGGGAGTGCGTAATAATGTATTTGGTACTTATTACACTGCGTTAGCTGCAATTGAAGCTGAAGTTGAGTCGTTTGTTCTAATCTCTACTGATAAAGCGGTACGCCCTACTAATGTAATGGGGACTACTAAGCGCATGGCTGAATTAACACTGCAGTCTTTAGCCGCTGAAAATAATAAAACACGTTTCTGTATGGTGCGCTTTGGCAATGTTTTAGGCTCATCTGGGTCGGTTATTCCGTTGTTTAAACGACAGATAGCTGAAGGCGATCATGTCACCATTACCCACCCTGATATTATCCGTTATTTTATGACCATACCCGAAGCTGCTCAATTAGTTATCCAGGCCGGTGCAATGGGAGTTGGTGGTGATGTATTTGTGCTTGATATGGGGGAGCCGGTTAGAATTGTTGATTTGGCCAAAAACCTTATTAAATTATCCGGTTTAGAAGTGAAATCGGAAGATAACCCGCACGGCGATATTGCAATTAAATATACCGGTTTACGTCCCGGCGAGAAATTATTTGAAGAGCTGTTAATTGGTGACAATGTCGGAAAAACTGCTCATGAACGTATTATGACCGCGAACGAAAGTTATTTACCCTATTCTGAATATGAAGTTATTTTAAATAAGCTTGATAAAGCCTGTCATGAATTTGATCATGAAACGATTCGTAAAATATTACTGGAAGTACCTGCCGGGTTTAACCCGACCGATGAGATTGGTGATTTAGTCTGGAAAGCAACTCACTGTTAAGTTAAAAATTGAATATTAGGAACAGCTATGACCATTTTAGTTACAGGCGGTGCGGGATACATTGGCTCGCACACTGTTTTGGAGTTATTAGAAGCGGGGCAGGAGGTTGTCATTGTCGACAACCTTTGTAATTCATCGCAGGAGTCTTTGAAGCGAGTAGCTGAGATCACCGGTAAAACGTGTGCTTTTTATCAGGGAGATATTTTAGATAAAAGCTTCCTGGATTCAGTTTTTACTAAGCATGAGATTCAGAGTGTTATTCATTTTGCAGGTCTAAAAGCGGTTGGTGAGTCAGTTGCTAAACCTGTTTCTTATTATCAGAACAATGTTCAGGGCACCTTAACTTTATTAGAGGCGATGGCGGATGCCGGCGTATTTAATTTAGTATTCAGTTCTTCTGCAACGGTTTACGGCGATCCGGCCAGTTTACCTATCCGTGAAGACTTTCCGGTCGGCGGCACAACTAACCCGTATGGTACATCGAAGCTGATGGTAGAGATGGTACTGCAGGATGTTGCCAAATCGGATCCGCGCTGGTCATTTGCCATCCTTCGTTATTTCAATCCAGTTGGCGCGCATATATCAGGTTTGATCGGCGAAGATCCAAACGGAATTCCAAATAATTTACTGCCGTATATTGCACAGGTGGCGGTGGGTAAATTAAAAGCACTTGCTGTTTTTGGTGATGATTATGATACTAAAGATGGTACAGGCGTTCGTGATTATATTCATGTTGTTGATTTAGCGCTTGGGCACTTAAAAGCATTAGATAAAATAACGGCTTCAACAGGTGTTCATATTTACAATCTTGGTACGGGTAATGGTTACTCGGTACTTGAGATGCTAAAAGCATTTGAACTGGCGAGCGGCAAAGAGATTGCTTATAAGATATCTCCTCGACGTGAAGGGGATATTGCCGCCTGTTATGCTGCTCCTGAGAAAGCCTCTATTGAGCTGCATTGGCAGGCTCAGGGTGGTTTAGCTGAGATGATGCAGGATACCTGGCGCTGGCAGTCGAATAACCCTAATGGTTATACTGACTGATAAAAACCTATTAGCTTATTTAAACTATCAAAAGCCGCTTTACAGCGGTTTTTTGTTTTTGCCGCAATGTATTATCCGCCTTTACGAATCAGGTAACGGTAGGGTACATTTTCAATATCAGACTCCAGCAGAGTATGGTCCATAAATCGACAAAAACTGGGTATATCACGTGTTGTGGCCGGATCGTCTGCGATGACGGCTAACAGCTCACCCGGCTGCATTTTTCTAACTGTTTTTCGAATCATCATAACAGGCTCCGGGCAGCGTAAACCTAACGTATCTAATTCCTGGGTGTTTTCTTCACTCATTGTAACTCTCTGCTATATCTAATCTGTTTTAAGTCGTAAATGCTCTAAAGGCGATACTCAAAGCTTACTAGACTTATTTAATATAAAGCGATCATATTGCAAGGAGGCCTTATGTTACAAGCTGAACATCGAATTTATATTTATCTTTGTATCGTCATTGCTTTGCTTGTTATTCCTATTCTGCCTTTTGTTTATATCACTTCCAGTGCCTGGCCGATGGCATTGTTAATGTCATCTCTGGCATTGTGGATGGAACTAGGTGAACGGAATAAGCCTAGATCTTAACTCTATATAAAGAAAAAAGACTTAAACCTGTAACAGATTTAAGTCTTTTTAGCTGTTGCTTATGATTCAGATCTTATTAACCCGTATTACGTAGTCCAGCTGCAATACCTGCAATTGTCACCATTAATGCCTGATCGATAACCGGACAGATTTCATCACCATTTTTGCGCGAACGGGAAAGAAGCTCTGCCTGCAGCATATTAAGCGGATCAACGTAAGGGTTACGCAGCGAAATAGACTCTTTAATCCAAGGCTGTTCCTGCATTAATTTATGCTCTGGAATAGTCTCAAGAACTGTTTCACGCGTTAATACTAAATTCTCACGTAAGCGCTCACCTAGCGGCCATAGCTCTTTAGGGACAAGGCGTTCTTCATAAAAACGAGTCAGCTCTTCATCTGCTTTCAAAAATACCATTTCAAACATTTCTAAACGTGTATGGAAGAAAGGCCAGTTACAGTACATCTCCTGCAGCAGCTCTTTTTTACCTTCATCTAATAATGTTTTCAGAGAAGTACCTGCCCCTAACCATGCCGGCAGCATTAAACGGTTCTGGCTCCAGGCAAAGATCCACGGAATTGCACGTAAACTCTCAACACCGCCGTTAGGTTTACGTTTTGCAGGACGGCTGCCTAGTGCCAGTTTACCTAATTCCAGCTCAGGTGTTACGCTGCGGAAATAAGGAACAAATTCCGGCTCTTCCTGGATGAAATGACGGTACTCCTGACAAGACTGCTCAGCAAACTGTTCCATCAAATCACGCCACTCCTGTTTAGGCGCTGGCGGTGGAAGAAGGTTGGCTTCTAAAATAGCGGCTGTATAAAGGTTTAAGCTTTGCACTGCAACTTTAGGAAGACCGAATTTAAAGCGGATCATTTCACCCTGCTCAGTAACACGCAGTCCGCCTTTAAGCGATCCAGGAGGCTGTGATAATAATGCCTGGTGAGCCGGAGCACCGCCACGGCCGATTGTGCCGCCGCGTCCGTGGAATAAGACCAGTTTTATATCATTTACTTCGCTGAGTTTAACCAGGGCTTCCTGCGCAGTATATTGTGCCCAGTTAGCCGCCATTACGCCGGCATCTTTAGCTGAGTCAGAATAACCGATCATGACATGCTGCTCGCCATTAATGTAGCCGCGGTACCAGTCAACGGCAAACAGACGCTCTATAACTTCAGCCGCATTATTTAAATCATCTAAAGTTTCAAATAATGGGGCAACAGGGATCCGGAAAGGACAGCCTGTTTCTTTTAATAAAAGCTGCACTGATAATACATCGGATGCCTGGCGAGCCATTGAGATGATGTAGATGCCTAATGCATCAGGATCTGTTTGTGCAACTACTTTACAAGTATCTAATACTTCTTGAACTTCAGCAGACGGTTCCCAAGATGCGGGAATAAGCGGGCGTTTACTGTTTAATTCCTGCAGCAGGAATGCCTGTTTATCTGCTTCATTCCAGGCATTGTAATCGCCAAGTCCCAGATAACGGGTTAATTCAGACAGCGCATCACCATGGCGCTCACCGTCTTGACGGATATCAAGTTTTACCAGGTTGATACCAAAACAGGCCAGACGGCGCAGGATATCTAAAATCAGTCCGTTTGCAATGGAGTGCATACCCATAGCTTTGAGTGACTGATAACATAATTCAAGCGGCTGTTTCAGCTGTTCGGTGCGGGTGATCAGGTCCTGTGCATTACTATGCTGTCCTTGTAATGTCGCACTCAGTGAAGCCAGTGTTTCTTTTAACTCTTCACGTAATTTACGTAAAACAGCGCGGTACGGTTCATCGGTCTGATCACCTACAACTGCACGTAGAGTTGGATCGCAGTTGTCCATCGACAACTCTTTAGTCAGTAGTTCAATATCCCGCAGGTATAAATCTACAGCGACCCAGCGGCTGGTTAATAGTACTTCCTGAGTCACTTTTGCGGTAACAAAAGGGTTACCGTCACGGTCGCCGCCCATCCACGAGGTGAATTTAATTGGGGATGCATCAAGTGGAAGTGATAAGCCTAAGTCATCTTGTAGTTTCTGATCAAGCTCACGAACATATTGCGGAACAGCTTCCCATAAACTGTTCTCAATAACAGCAAAGCCGCCTTTCGCTTCATCCACCGGAGTTGGGCGTTTTTTACGAATATCATTCGTATGCCAGGCTTGAGTGATTAACTGTTCAAGGCGAACCAGCAGTTGATCTCGCTCTTTTTCAGATGTATCGCTAATTTCAAGCAGACTTAAACAGTCATTAATGGCGATGTGTTTGTGAATAAGTGTACGACGCGTTACTTCAGTTGGATGAGCTGTAAGCACCATATCCATCTGTAGTTCATTAACCGCCTGCTGCATTGTTTCTTGAGAAAGATCTGCTTTTTTTAACTTATCAATCAGCTGGTTCATCGGGTCTGGTGAGCAGACGCCGCTGTCGCAATGCCGGGAAATGCCGTGAAACTGTTCGGCGATATTTGCTAAGTTTAAGAAATGCGTAAATGCACGCGCCACCGGCAGTAGTTCATCATCGGAAAGATTAGCTAATACTTCAACGAGTGTGCTGCCGTCATCCTGATTACCGGCCCGTGAAGATTTAGATAGTTGACGGATAGATTCTATTTTATCCAGAAAATCTTTGCCTAAATGTTCACCAATACTTTTACCTAGTAATTGACCTAATAAACCAACGTTACTACGCAAATTTGCATATTGTTCTGTCATATAAACCCCATGAATTCTGTAATAAAATTACACTTTAAAAATAAAACTAGTTAAATAACCTACCACAAAAGATTGTATAGTCAATGTACTATCACATAAGTTTTGCTTTCATTTGATTTGAAAGGGGGGGCGTGTAATTAAATTACATATTGGTGAGTGGTTGATTTTTTACTGAGCTAAGCTGCGGCCCGCTTTATAACTGTTAAAGGCTATGAGCATCTCTTTCATAGCCTTTACTGCATGCACAGTGCTCCTAGATATTAAACGGTGCAGTAATGTGTAATTAACTTTTTAATCACTTCCTTGGTAGGTTTAACAAAGGACAGATCTAAGTATTCGTTAGGCTGATGAGCCTGGGCGATATGTCCAGGGCCTAATACTATGGTGTCACAGCCTAGCTCTTGTATAAAAGGTGCTTCAGTACAATAGTTGGCACTTTGCGCCTGATTACCGGTATAGATTTGTGTTTTCTCAATCAGGTCTGAATGCATCGGGCATTGATATGAAGGGATAGGCTCATGTAAATGGTATATCTCTAGGCAGTTAGGGTAGCGCTTCTCGATTTCTGTCAATGCATCTTTTAGAGTAATAAACAGTTCATTGGTGCTGACCCCTGGAATAGGGCGCATATCAATATGCAGGTCACAGCAGCCGCAGATCCGGTTTGGACTGTCACCGCCGCTGATCGCCCCGAAATTCAGTGTTGGATAGGGAACCTCGAAATGTTTGTTGGAATATTTATCCTTAAACTGCTGTTGTACTTTTTTTAATTCCCCAATCACTAGGTGCATTATCTCAATGGCGTTAATGCCTTTATCGGGATCTGAACTGTGCCCGCTTCGTCCGGTAATACGAATTGCTTCAGACATATGACCTTTGTGCATTACCACCGGTACCATGCCCGTCGGCTCTCCAATCACTGCATAATCAGGTTTGATACTTTTTTGCGTCGCAATATCCTGTGCACCGGACATCGTTGTTTCTTCATCTGCAGTTGCTAATATGCGCAGTGGTTTATCTAACTTAGTTAAATCGAGTGTTTTTAATACTTCAATTACAAAAGCAAAAAAGCCTTTCATATCAATAGTACCTAATCCGTATAGACGATTGTCTTTTTCAGTCACTTTAAACGGGTCGCTTAACCACTTACCTTCATCATAGGGCACGGTATCGGTATGTCCTGCAAGCAGCAGGCCGCCGTCACCCTGACCTAAACTAGCAATTAAATTATATTTACCCGGAGCACTGCTGACTTCTTTAATTTCACAGTCGAAATCCAGTTCTTCTAACCATGAAGCCAGCTGGTTAATGACTTGTAAGTTGCTTTGATCCCACGACGGGTCGGTGGAGCTGATTGATGGAATGGCAATTAGATCTTTATATAAGTTGATAAAATCAGGTAGTGACATGAGACCCCTTTAATAAGCAAATTAATATTGATAAAAATGATAGTACACTTAATAGCAGGAAAGGGTAGCTGCAATAAGAAAAAGCCCTATGAAGGTGATAACCGCACTTAAGGCTTTTTTAGGATAGGTGCAGTGCTTTATACGGTGAAACTGCTCACTTCTTTACTGAGTTTATTGGCCTGCAGTGCCAGTTCATCACTCATCTGTTCATTTTGATGAGCAGACTCTCCAGATTTCTCGGCCACATCGCGTATTGATACTACATGGCGGTTAACTTCCGATGCCACTACACTTTGCTCCTGAATCGCAGCTGCGATGGTGGTCGTCATATCCATTATATCGACGATATCGCGGTTAATCTCCTCCAGCATCTGTCCTGCCTGGCCTGCCTGTTCGGCGCTTTCCCTGCCTTCATTGCGGCAGTCCGTCATTAGGCAGACAATACTTTTAGTTCTTGTCTGCAGCGAGCTGATAATGTTTTCAATCTCCTTGGTAGATGATTGTGTGCGACTTGCCAGAGTACGAACTTCATCAGCAACAACCGCAAAACCGCGTCCTTGTTCACCGGCTCGAGCTGCTTCAATAGCCGCATTTAATGCCAGTAAATTTGTCTGTTCCGCGATACCACGAATAACATCAAGTACCGTACCGATTGTTTCACTGTCTCTGGCAAGGTCATTTACCACATCTTCAGATTCAATTAATTTATCCGACAATAAACGGATCTGCTCAATGGTGGTTTCAACGCCGAGTTTACCTTTTCCTGCATTGAGGTTGGTCTGTTGCGCTTTATCTGCGGTATCTGTGGTATTGCCGGCAATCTCTTCAATGGTTGCTACCATTTCAGTAACTGCGGTGGCAACCATATCTGTTTCCTGCATTTGTGATTCAACACCTAAATTAGCCTGGTGTATATTAGAGGCGAGAATGCCGGTTGCCTGGCTTACATTCGCGGCTGACTGCTTTACTGATAAGATCAGGCTGTGAAAGTTTGCAATCATGCCGTTAAAGGATTTTGCCATTTCGGCTAATTCATCATTATTTTTAGTGGGAACAACAATGGTTAAATCATTGCTTCGTGCAATTTCAACCATTGAATTTTTAATATGTGAAATACCGTTCATAATATTACGGCTGACGATTGAGCCGATAACAATAGATAAGATAAGTGCACCGGCAAAAAGGATATAGGTCACTTTGCTGATAGACTGTACATAATCTGTAATTGCCTGGTCTGTACTGCTGACTAGTGTGCCCTGGGTTTCAATTACCTTTGCCGCACTGTCAAATAATGCTTTACGCAGGCCGCTGTGTGCATCGTAACCTAGTACTTTCTGCTCTTGTGCAAGTGCCTGGAAGGCTTTCTGGTAGTTATTTAGAGAATAGTTGATGCTTGTTTTTTGGCTAAGGCTTAAACTGCTTGTCTTAATGCCGGCTGCGAATTTTTTGAATAGCCTTTCAAATTTTCTAATGTGCTTGCGGTCATTCTCCATCAGAAAGTCTTTTTCATAACGGCGTAACTGCAGTGTCTGGCTTAATGCTTCAAAGTCATCAGTGCCTATGACGCGTTCAACCTGACGAACGGCCGCAGTTAATTTTCCGTATAATCCGTCCCGAGTGTTTAATCCGATACGTTTTTGTGAGTCGACCAGGTTAGAAAAATGCTGACGATACTCGTTAAGAGCTGCGGATAATACCGGAATTTCTGCCGCAGGAATATTCATCTGTTCAAGAGTCAGGGCAACGCTGTCGAGCTGTTCGGCTAATTGCTGTGCTTCGCTGTTAAAATGTTCAACATGTATTACTTTTTTCCGGCTTATAAAGTCCTTTTCATAGTGCCTTAGCTGCAGAATACCTGATTCGATAGCGCCAATATCCTGTGCCAATGTGATATCTTTTTTCAAAGAGGATGATGAAAAGTTAAGCAGGAGCAGCATTGTCAGCATAGCGACAATAGAAATAAGGGTGTTCGCAATTAATTTATGTTTTATCAGCATGATAATGTACCTAAGTCCTTTATTTACATTAAGAGTGGTGATGTCAATAAATACTCTCTGACACTTTTCAGGCTATAAACTAGCAGAGAACAAGAAGCTTGGCGCGAGATTTTAAAAAACAGTTGTGATTATTTGCGGTGCGTAGAAACTATGTGATTATTGTTGTGAGAGGCAGGCAATAATCACAATGAACAGTTGAATTTTATTTGTTTTTAGTGCAAATAAAGTTTTCGGCAGGTTGACGTATTTACAGTGAAAACGTCGGTTTTATCAATAATAAGGGGATGGCTGGAATGCCTTAAACTGCTGTGATGCATTTAAGGCATAGCGCGATTCAATAAAGTTAAATTGTAAATGTGCTGATTTCTTTAGTTAATACCGTTGCCTGTTGTGATAACTCTTCGCTCATTTGTTCATTTTGGGATGCAGAGTCACTGGCTGCCTCCGCTACGTCGCGGATGGATACAACGTGGCGGTTAACTTCTGATGCCACTGCACTCTGTTCTTGAATCGCAGTCGCGATGGCATTGGTCATGTCCATAATACTGACTACATCATTATTAATCTCTTCCAGCATTTGTCCCGCTTCCCCTGCCTGAACGGCACTTTCCTGCCCTTCATTACGGCACTCGGTCATTAGCTGCACTATGTTGGTGGTCCTGCTTTGTAATGAACTAATAATGTTTTCAATCTCTTTGGTGGACTCCTGGGTGCGGCTGGCAAGTGTTCTTACCTCATCGGCAACGACGGCAAACCCTCTACCCTGTTCGCCAGCCCGGGCTGCTTCAATGGCTGCGTTAAGTGCCAGTAAATTGGTCTGTTCAGCAATACCGCGAATAACGTCAAGTACGGTACCTATGGTAACGCTGTCCTCTGCAAGTTTATTCACAACCGATTCTGATTCGCTTAATTTGTCAGACAGCACACCAATCTGAGCTATGGTGGCATCAACACCAACCTTGCCTTTACCGGCATTTGTATTGGTCTGTTGTGCTTTATCGGCCGTATCTGTGGTATTGCTGGCAATCTCTTCAATGGTGGAAACCATTTCTGTCACTGCCGTGGCAACCATATCAGTTTCCTGCATCTGCGAGTCAACGCCTTCATTGGCCTGGATAATATTTTGCGCCAGTGTATCCGTTGCCTGATTGACACTGCCGACAGACTGATTAACGGAGATGATCAAATGCTGAAAATTAGAAATCATATGATTGAAGGCGTTTGCCATAACGGCTAATTCATCATTTGTTTTCGAGTTGACGCTGATGGTTAAATTATTGGTATCAGCCACTTCCTGCATAGAGTCTTTAATCAGTGTAATTGCACTTAAAATACTTCGCCCGAGAAACCAGCCGATGATTGTGGATAGGATTAGTGCAATGCTAAAAACGGCATAGGTTAGTTTATTAATAGAGCTTACATATTCAACAACCGCTTCATTGGTTTTACTGACCAGGCTGTTTAATACAGCATCAACTTGATGAACACTTGCACGCATTTTTTTCTGCAGTCCTTCATTGGAATTGTAGCCTAATATTTTCTGCTCTTTGACCAGGGCTAAAAATGCATTTTGATAAACTTCTAGTGCGTTATTAATGATTGTTTTTTGTGTGTCGGGTAAATAACCGCGGCGAATGACATTTTTTAATTTTTTAAAGTTACCTTGAAATTTAGTGACGTACTTGTCATCAATGCGGAGCATATAATCTTTTTCATTGCGTCTTAGGGTGAGCATCAGGCTTAATGCCTGAAAATCATCTTCGCCGATGGCCTGTTCAGCGCTGTGTACTGCCTGCCTTAACCTCCCGTAAAAACCGCTTTTAGGATCAAAGCCGATACGTTTTTGGGTATCAACCACATTCGTAAAGTGGGTCTGATATTCGCCTAGAATATTGTGCAGCTTTAAGGCTTCTGCATTAGAAATACCCAGAGCAGTTAAGTTATTTGTTAAGTGGCTGAGCTCATCGTTTAAAACGGCAATACCTTCATTAAAACGATCTAAATATTTACTGTCTTTACGGGCTAAAAAATCTTTTTCATGCCGCCGCAGCTGCAGTGTATTAGATTCGATTTTACCGATACCTTGTGCGAGAGTAATGTCTTTCTGTAGTGAAGAAGACGAGTAGTTGATCAGCAGTAACATGACCAGCATGCTTAATATGGAGACTGTAACGTTAATAATTAACTTGTGTTTAATAAGCATCTGTTTCGTCCTTGCGGTTATAAACAAGTAAAAAGACTTTACATTCCGTCTTATCGTCAAGTGTATGAAGCAATTAGCGGGGGAGCCAGCATCGGTCTAACAAAAAGATGTCAAATTATAGGGCGTGATATGCTTGAGTTAAGCGCCGGAAGATGAATTTACAAGCGTATTCTACAGTGCAGATATGATCTGCTCACATTTCTAAAAGCTTGTCAGGTAAGGTTAATTAAAAATGCTGATATTCAATATGGAATGATTCATACTCACTTATCAACAACATCAGAATGGTGCTGAAATTCTTAATGCTGAACGACTTAATGATTAAAGTTAGGCTGGTTGAGTTAATGCAGGAATGGAATTAAATGGAATGATTGATTTAGAAGATATAATCACTAAGCAAAGGATCTTAGTCGTGGATGACTGTCCTGAAAATATTCAGGTGCTGGATGAAATTTTAGAGCCTTATTATCAGGTTGATATTGCACATAATTGTTCGCAGGCACTTAAAAATGCATGTGCAGCAGATAAACCCGATATGATTTTATTGAAAACCAGCCTGCCTGATATCGATGGTTATAGGATCTGCAGGCAGCTTAAAAGCATGCCGGAGACATCGCAAATTCCTGTTATTTTTGTCAGCACGACAAGAAATGTGGAAGATGAAAGACAGGGTTTTTCATTGGGTGCCGTTGACTACATTACTACACCTTTAAGCCTGCCGATTGTTTTAGCTCGTGTGAGCGCGCACCTGAAACTCGCAGATCAAAAGTCACATTTAATGACTCTGGTGAAAGAAAGAAGCAGTGCGTTAAGTCATACTCGTATGGAAATTCTGCAGACCCTAGGCCGGGCTGCTGAATTTAAAGATAATGAGACGGGCATGCATGTTATCCGTATCAGCTGGTACAGCCGTTTTCTGGCCAAACGCTTCACAGGAAATAATGCCTGGTCGGAACTGCTTTTTAATGCTGCTCCTATGCATGATATTGGAAAAATTGCTATTCCCGATAAAGTATTATTAAAGCCCGGCAGGTTAGATAAGTATGAATGGGAGGTAATGAAAAAACATGTTGATTTCGGGGTGCAGATTCTTGGTGATCATGAATCTGATTTACTACAGATGGCGGTAGAAGTGATCCAGAATCATCATGAAAAGTGGGATGGAACAGGTTATCCGGCCGGGCTAAGTGGTGAAAATATCCCGCTAAGTGCACGTATTGTCGCAATTGCTGATGTGTTTGATGCACTGACTAGTGAACGGCCCCATAAAAAAGCCTGGTCCATTGAAAAAAGCATCGCATTGATTGAAAGTGAATCGGGAAAGCATTTTGATCCGCAGCTGGTGCCTTTGTTTGTGGCCTGTTTACCTAAAGTGCGGCAGATAAAAGAGCAGTACCAAGATGAATGACAGTTTCCTTAAAATGATTCGCTAGTAATAAGCGCATTATTTAATCACAAATGGATGCCATTGCTGTATTTTTCAGCTCAAATGAAAAAAGTTTGAAATAGTTATGCACTAATCTTGCATAAAAACCCACTCAAAGATAAAGTGGTGTCCTAAGCATTAATCTCTCTCTTTAGCGGCTGTTATTGAGAGCATAATCATTCTATTAGACTATTAATCGAAACAGGAACTTCTTATGTTAAAAGCCATTATTGTGGGCGCTAGCGGTTATACCGGCGCAGAATTAGCACATTTTTTAACACGTCACCCAGAGATTGAACTGGCGGGCTTATATGTTTCGCAAGGTAGTTTAGATAAAGGTAAAAAATTGTCTGCGCTGTACGGTAATTTATTAGGTGTGGTGGATCTGCCGCTGCAGCCTTTAGGTAATGAAGATATTGCAGACGCATGTGCAGGTATCGATATTGTTATTCTGGCCACGGCGCATGAAGTGAGTCACAATTTGGCTCCTCTGTTTCTTGCCCAAAATACTGTGGTGTTTGATCTCTCCGGTGCATTCCGTGTTCAGTCTGCTGGTTTTTATGAGCAGTTTTATGGATTCACTCACCAGTATCCTGAACTGCTAGATAAAGCGGTTTACGGTTTAGCAGAGTGGAATTTTGAAGCGGTTAAAAACACCGACTTAATTGCCGTCCCCGGTTGTTATACAACGGCTTCGTTAACGGCATTAAAGCCGTTAGCACAGGCTGGGTTAATTAAAGAAAGCACTAAGCCGACTATTAATGCAACCAGCGGTGTAAGTGGTGCAGGGCGTAAAGCAAATGTTGCAAGCAGTTTCTGTGAAGTAAGCCTGCAGCCTTATGGGGTTTTTACTCATAGACACAAACCGGAAATTGATCAACATTTAGGAATGCCTGTGGTATTTACCCCGCATTTGGGTAGTTTCAAGCGTGGTATTTTAGCGAGCATTAATGTGCAGTTAAAGGAAAGCGTGACAGCTGAGCAGGTTAAACAGGCTTACCAGGATGCTTATGCAGATAAATCGATCGTGCGTTTAATGGCTGACGGCAGTTACCCTGCACTTAAAAATGTTGTTGGTACCCCTTATTGTGATTTAGGCTGGGCGGTTGACGGTCAGGACATGGTTGTTTTCAGTGCCATCGATAACTTGTTAAAAGGTGCGTCTTCTCAGGCAATGCAGTGTATTAATCTACGTTTTGGTTTTGCTGTCACTACTTCACTTTTATAAGCAGGATTTTTTAGAAAATGACACAGACAATATTAAAGCACGATTTACTTAAACCCCTGCTGATCAAGCTTGGCGGTGCAGTACTTGAAAACGAGCAGGCATTAAGCAATCTGTTTTCAGCATTAACCGCATACCTTGAAAAGCAAAAGCGCCCATTGTTATTAGTACATGGCGGTGGCGTGATTGTGGAAGATGTTTTAAATAAAATGAATATCGTCAGCGAGAAAAAAGACGGGTTACGTATTACACCTTTCGAACAGATCCCCTATGTAGCGGGAGCGCTGGCAGGTACGTCAAATAAACTGTTAATGGCGAAAGCACTGCAGGCCGGTCTTTCCGCTGTCGGTTTATCACTGGCAGACGGTTTCAGCTGCAGTGTTACTCAACTTGATCCGGAACTGGGCGCCGTGGGTGTTTGTTCTGCGAATAACCCTTTATTAATCAACGGCCTGTTGTCTGGTGGCTTTCTCCCGGTAATTTCATCTATCGGTATTGGAGAAGATGCGCGTTTGTATAATGTTAATGCGGATCAGGCGGCTGTTACTATTTGCGAGCTGGTGGATGCTGAGCTGGTTTTTCTTTCTGATGTTGACGGTGTATGGGATGCACAGAAGCAGGTTATTCCTGAATTGAATACACAGTTAGCTGATACACTGATTGCACAGAATGTCATCAGTGACGGTATGGCTGTAAAAGTAAAAGCTGCACTGCAGGCTGCTGATTCATTAGGTTATGTCATGTTGGCAAGCTGGAAAAGTCCAGAGAAATTAGTATCACTGCTTGCCGGTCATGCAGTGGGCACAAAAGTAGTTAAATAGTTATTTAAAGCACGTATTTACGTAGAGAGTTGAATATGAAAAATTTACTGACAGGTATGGAAATGACTCAGCAGCAGGCGTTAGATCTGATTGCACTGGGTAAAGATTTAAAAGCGAATCCGGCTAAATATGCACAAGAGTTAGCGGGTAAAAGTGTTGTTACACTATTCGAGAAACAGTCATTACGCACGCGTGTCACTTTTGATATTGGTGTGAATAAACTTGGCGGTCATGTCGTATACCTGGATCAGGCAAATGGTGCAATGGGAAGTCGTGAAGATGTTAAAGATTTCGCCGCGAATATTTCCCGCTGGGCAGATTGTATTGTTGCGCGTGTTTATGATCATAAAACACTGCTTGAAATGCAGCAGTATTCAAGTGTGCCTGTTATTAACTCATTATGTGATCTTTACCATCCCTGTCAGGCAATGGCTGACTTTTTAACTATTTCACAGCAGTATGATGATGTTTCTAAAGTAAAATTAGCTTATATTGGTGATGGTAATAATGTCACTCACTCACTGTTTATTGCCGGCGCAATTTTAGGGGCAACGGTGACAGCGGTTTGCCCTATCGGTCATAGCCCGGATGCGCAGGTTATGAAAGCGGCAGAAGCGATTGCCGCTGAAAACGGCGGTAGTATCAGCGTCACTAACAATATTGAAGATATTAAAGGTTATGATGTGGTTTACGGGGATACCTGGCTGTCAATGGGAGATGATACGCCGCTTGAGCAGATTAAAGCCAAATTTATGCCCTATCAGATTAACCAGGAATTATTAGATTTAACTGGTATTAAACATGTACTACATTGCCAGCCTGCACATCGCGGCTTGGACATCACCTCTGAGGTGATGGATGGTCCTGCTTCGTTAATTTTTGACCAGGCAGAAAATAGAATGCACATTCAAAATGCTATCATGCTGACATTGATGAAAGGAAAATAATCAAATGACTAAAGTAAAAAAAGTTGTACTCGCTTATTCTGGCGGCTTAGACACTTCTGCAATCATTCCATGGTTAAAAGAAACTTACGATGATTGTGAAATTGTAGCTTTCTGTGCCGATGTTGGTCAGGGCGAAGAAGAGCTGGTGGGACTGCACGAGAAAGCTATTGCTTCTGGTGCTTCAGAATGTCACATTGTGGATCTTAAAGAAGAGTTTGTTAAAGATTATATCTACCCGACAATTGCTGCCGGTGCGGTTTATGAAGGCACTTATTTATTAGGTACTTCAATGGCTCGTCCGATCATCGCTAAAGCACAGGTTGAAGTTGCGCTTAAAGTCGGTGCTGATGCAGTTTGCCACGGTTGTACTGGTAAAGGTAATGATCAGATCCGTTTTGAAAGCTGCTTTGCCGCACTTGCTCCGGAGCTGCAGGTTATTGCTCCATGGCGTGAGTGGGACATGGTTTCGCGTGAAGATCTGCTGGATTACCTGGCTGAGCGTAATATTGAAACAACAGCAAGTGCGACAAAAATTTATAGTCGTGATGCAAATGCATGGCATATCTCTCACGAAGGCGGTGAGTTAGAAGATCCGAATAACGAGCCGAGCAAAGGAGTTTGGACATTAACGGTTGATCCGCTTGATGCGCCGAATGAGCCTGAATATTTAACGCTTAAAGTTGAAAACGCACGTGTTGTAGCGGTAGACGGTGTTGAGCTTTCTCCATATGATGCATTAATGCTGCTTAATGAAAAAGCGGCTAAACATGGTGTTGGCCGTGTTGATATTACAGAAAACCGTACAGTGGGCATGAAGTCTCGCGGTTGTTATGAAACTCCCGGCGGTACTGTTATGGTAACAGCTCTGCGTGGTATTGATGAACTAGTACATGACAAGCCGTCTCGCCGCTGGCGTGATCAAGTGGGTCAGGAATTTGCTCACTTAGTTTATGACGGCCGCTGGTTCACGCCGCTTTGTGGTTCTTTATTAGCGGCTTCTGAGTCTCTTGCTCAAGATGCAAACGGCGAAGTCGTTGTGCGCCTATATAAAGGTCAAGCAGTTGCGGTTAAGAAACAGTCACCAAACAGCCTTTACTCTGAAGAGTTTGCGACATTTGGTGATGACAATGTTTATGATCAGAAACATGCAGAAGGATTTATTCGTTTATATTCACTTTCAAGCCGTATCCGTACGCTGAACAGTAAATAAGCGAAGCAGACAGTCGTCATACAATTCCTGTCCGGCTTGGTCGTCGGACAGGAATTTCTATTTATATACGCTTTAGTTTTAGAGTGAATATAAATAGACCTTGTTTAAAACAAGAAACTAACTACTAGAAACAAGCGACGGAGCATTAACATGGCATTATGGGGCGGACGTTTTAGTCAGGCGGCAGACGTAAAATTTAAACAGTTCAATGATTCATTAAAATTCGATTACCGTCTTGCAGAGCAGGACATTATTGGTTCAATTGCTTGGTCTCAAGCATTACAAACGGTTGATGTTTTAACGCAGGACGAACAAAAATATTTAGAAGCTGCATTAAATGAGTTACTAGCTTCAGTACAGGCAAATCCGCAGCAGGTCTTACAGTCTGATGCAGAAGATATTCATTCCTGGGTGGAAACGCAGCTTATTCAGCGTGTTGGTGATTTAGGTAAAAAACTGCATACGGGCCGAAGCCGTAATGACCAGGTAGCGACGGATTTAAAACTATGGTGTAAAAAAACGGCACAGGATCTGATTGTTCATCTGGATAATTTAGAAGCTAAGTTAATTGAACTTGCCCGTATTCACCAGGCAGTTGTGCTTCCTGGATATACGCATTTACAGCGTGCGCAGCCGGTGACGTTTTCACACTGGTGTTTAGCTTATTTAGAAATGTTAGAACGGGATCATAGCCGCTTGGAAGGCTGCCTTGAACGTTTAAATACCTGTCCGCTTGGAAGCGGTGCACTGGCCGGTACTGCATACGCCATGGACAGAACCGCATTAGCGCACTCTTTAGGTTTTGCCCGGGCAACGCGTAACAGTTTGGATTCCGTATCAGATAGAGATCATGTTGTTGAATTGATGAGTTGTGCAACGCTTTCTATGGTGCATCTATCGCGTATGGCTGAAGATCTAATTTTCTATAATAGTGGTGAATCTGCCTTTATCGAAATGTCTGACCTGGTGACTTCTGGTTCATCGCTAATGCCGCAGAAGAAAAATCCGGATGCGATGGAGCTTATTCGTGGCAAATCTGGCCGTGTATTTGGATCACTAGCGGGAATGTTAATGACACTGAAAGCATTGCCGCTTGCTTACAATAAAGATATGCAGGAAGACAAAGAAGGCTTATTTGACGCATTAGATACGTGGGGCGATTGTCTTGAAATGGCTTCCATGGCGCTGACGGATCTTAAAGTTAATGAGAAGCGTACTAAAGAAGCGGCGCAGGGCGGTTATTCAAATGCAACTGAACTTGCAGATTACTTAGTCGCGAAAGGCATTCCTTTCCGTGAAGCTCACCATATCGTTGGTATTGCAGTTGTTGTGGCGATTGAAAAAGGTGTGCCGCTGGAAGAGTTGACGGTTGCTCAGTTTAAAGAATTCTCTGATGTGATTGAAGATGATGTTTATCCGGTATTAACGCTGGAAGCGACATTAGCTGCGCGTAAAGCACAAGGTGGTGTTTCGCCGGAGCAGATCGAATATGCACTATCAGAAGCAGAGCAGCGTTTAGCAGATCGGGATACTTCAGGCCTTATTATTCGTACCGCACGTTTGACAGATTTAGAGCGTGTTGAATCAATGGTCAACCATTGGGCTGTTAAAGGCGAAAACCTGCCTAGAGATAAATCTGATTTAGCACAATCAGTCGGAGAGTTTGCTGTCACTGAATGTGAAGGGCAGGTAACAGGTTGTGGTTCATTATATATTTACGATACTGGTCTTGCTGAAATTCGTTCGTTAGGTGTTGAACCGGGCTTTGAACGCCGTGGCCAAGGTAGTGCGCTGGTGGAATTGTTAGTTAAACGTGCAGAGAAGTTAGCGATTAAGCGTGTCTTTGTATTAACACGCATGCCGGAGTTCTTTATGAAACTAGGCTTCAGCCCGACGAGTAAGTCCATGATGCCGGAAAAAGTAATGAAAGACTGTGCTATGTGCATACGTCAACATGCGTGTGATGAAGTGGCTTTAGAGTTTCATATCAGCAGCAGTACCTTAATTCATAAAGAAACTATTTAGAATAAGTTCTTCAATATTAAGAAGTGGGGCTCCTGCTATATAGTAGAAGCTCCATTTTTATATCTGTCAGTAGCTTTCAGTATTACTTGCTCTCTGCTTCTTCTATATATTCATTCTTAAGTTTTACATAATGACAGGCAGAGCGCTTGAGAAAGGCAAACTCTTGTTCGGTTAGTTTTCTGGCTGCTTTAGCAGGGGACCCCACATAAAGGTAACCTGATGGTAAATGTTTGTTGGGAGGAACTAATGCCCCGGCTGCTAAAATAACATCATCATCGATACGGGCATTATCCAATACAATAGCGCCCATCCCGATCAAAACCCGATCGCCGATTTGGCAGGCATGAAGCATCGCCTTATGACCCACGGTTACATCTTCACCAATATGTAGAGAATATCCCTCAATGCTTGCTTCGCCTTTACGAGCGACATGTAAAACACTGCCGTCCTGAATGTTAGTGCGTTTACCTACCTTTATATGGTTAACGTCTCCGCGTAAAACACACATGGGCCAAATACTGACATCATCAGCTAATTCAACATCACCAATAAGAGAAGAAAAAGGGTCGATATAGACAGAATCCCCGATTTTAGGAAAAGTATCCCTATAAGCACGTAAGACAGGAAGCATAGAAACCTCATTATTAAGAAAGAAAGGCAACTATACGATAAGAATGTGTGGATAACAAAAGCAAAGTTGTGGATAACTTGTTTGCAAAACAGGTATAAAAATTAATTGCAAAAATAAGCCGTTTTTGTGCAATAAACACTTGCCAATGATCGCGCAATCCCTATAATGCGACCCCACAGACACGGGATGCAGCGCAGGCTAATCACCAAGTCTTAGAATGAAAGAGGTTTGCTTTTAAAGTTAAAATAAACCGTTGACATTGTTCGCTGGTGACGTAATATACGCACCTCGCCGAAAGGCACGCTCTTTAACAATTTAATCAAACAATCTGTGTGGACATTCATTGTTGATGTGATTTCAAAAAAAATCAAAGTAACTTTTCACTTCGTGAAAGAGTTACATTATCAATAGAATGACACACGAATTAATTCATTAATTCAGAATAACAAATCACTTCGGTGATTAGTTTTAGTCAGTAATATTGAGCTAGGTTCTCTTTTTCTTACGAAAAAGAAACCGCATTAAACTTTAAATTGAAGAGTTTGATCATGGCTCAGATTGAACGCTGG
>NZ_KB907005.1 GCF_000381745.1 Psychromonas ossibalaenae ATCC BAA-1528
CATAAGGCGTACCGTTTGGAAGGATAATATCAAGTTGATTAACCAGTTGGCGCATTGAGTACTTGCGAAATAATGCCATGCCAATAACAGCCCAAACCATTTGTTCCATAGGGAGCTTACGTTTTCTTATCGTAGCCACGCCAGTTTGAGATAGTGAATCAGTAACTAACTCAGGTGCTAATAGCTCGTTAAGGCCAGTAAATTCAGTGAAGTGATTAAGTGATACCTGGGAAAGTGCTGTTGATAGTTGCATAAAAAAATCCGATGTTTTGTGAACATCGGATTTTGATCTTATTCAGTTAAAAATCAATAGATTTTTCTTAACTGATCGGCATTACGCATTGAGCGCTGTTTTTATTTATATGCGCTTATCGAAAAGTTAAAACTTATATTCAACACCTGCCATTAAATCTGTCTGTACGTAGACTTCGCCTTCTAGTTTTACCAGACACTGTCCCTCGCCGCAAAAAAGCGAATTGTTTGAATTAAGCACCGTACCATATATACGCAGATCACTGCGCAGCGCCCATTTGTCATTTAACTGATAACGAATGCCGCCGCTGATATTACCGGAAAGGGCTATTTCATTATCATATTTGCTTTCATCCGGAGTTAGAAATGTGGCGCCGAGACCTAAGCCGACACTACTTGAAAAGGCACTGTCAGGTTTTGTAAATAAAGCCCTGCCGCCAAAATGCAGATAGGTGGTATTAAGTTCCGCTGAACTATTATTTTCACCCGACACTTGTATATCCTGGCTGGCGTTAGAAAACAACAGCTCACCTTCTTTATTTCTGCTGTGGTGCCAGGTGAATGCTAATGTCTGCGCAAAATCGTCACTGGCCTTGACCGGCTCACCTGTTTGATTATCAGTAAGATCCGAACTTATCCGCCCTCCAAGGTAGAGGCTGACTGCAATATAATCATCAATGGGATCCGCAGAACTGCTGAAAGTTATGCTCAGTAAGATTATCAGGGTAAGGAATTTTCTAATAATGCGAATCATTTCATCCATAGTTTCGTCCGTTCATTAATTAGTACAAGTAAAGAACTTAATTAAAACTTAAATTTATTATGACAGTTTAGATATAAAAAGTTAGCGACTTAGTTAACAATTTGATATTTGTTTTATTTTTGTCGCCGTTCGTATTTTGAAAATATGTTTATAGATACTAGTCCAGGTTTTGAACTATGAAGCAGCTGAACGATAAAAAAGTAGTGAAAACGATCAGTCATCGAGTAAAAAATTGTAGCACCAAAGTACTATGGGGAATTTACGGACGGGTTTTTATTAGAAGATAGCAGAGCTGGATCATACTTTTAGGTAGAGTTTATTAAAATGCTGCTGAGCAGCATTGAATATTTTATTTTTTATTGCGGCCGAGCCACTTTCTGGCAACACTAAAACGCCAGAAAGCACGAAACAGCAAGTACCCTAATAGTGCACATGATAAGCCGAGAATAGAGCAGCCTAATAATAATGCGGGCGCAATGGTTTCAAGCATCTGAGCAAGCCACTCAAAGGACAGGTGAAAATGAAAATCAACTAACGGCTCCCCTAATAAAAAAGCGCCTAAACGGTAGGCCGCATAGAACAGCGGAGGCATGGTAATGGGGTTTGAAATCCACACTAAAGCGACAGATAAAGGCAGATTGACAGAAAAAACCATCGCTAGAACGGCGGCTAAGACCATCTGAAACGGGATCGGCATCCAGGCGCAGAATAATCCGACTGCGACGGCACCGGCAGCACTGCGCCTATTTAAATGCCATAAATTGGGATTATGTAAAGCTTCGCCGAAATGCTTGAGGTGAGGGTGTGCTTTTAATGTTTCCGGTTTAGGAGAAAAACGCTGAATGAATTTTTTTGGCATATAATTAAAATTTTATTTAGTGAGTTTGAATGACAATGCGTACCGTTTTGTGGTTATCGATTGCTGTTTTTATTTCAAGCTTATTCTGGCCGCAGCTTCTGAATTATCAGGGCATTATTGTTTGTCTGGTTATTTTTTTACTGCTGCTAACCATCCGCAGTATTCGTATTTTAGCGGTTATTCCATTATCTGCCTTATATTTCACATTCTATGCAAATTTAACTTTAACTGGAAGCCTGCCTTATCCTGTAAATGATATTAATTTGCCTCTATCTAACTCATCTTCATTACAAGAAACAGTTGACGGGCAAGACCATAACATAGTTGTGCAGGTCAGTTCATTAATAAGCCCCCAAAACCAGGGCTATTTTAGGGCTAACTTAATTGAACTTGATGGAAATCACTTAAATTATTCGCCAAGATTAGAGATGCGCTGGTATAAACCGTCAGTGGAGGTGAATGCCGGGCAGAAACACCGCTTTAGAGTCTCGTTTAAGCCTGTTTACGGGCGTGCCAACCCAGGCGGTTTTGACCGTCAGAAATGGTCTTTTTCTGAACATATTGCTTATCAGGTGACTATCAAAGAGCACCTGCAGGAAATATCTTCGGATTTATCCTTTCGCGGACGTTTTTATCAGAAAGTAAAACAGGTTAGCGAGCCGCTTACCCAGCAAGGCATTATTTTAGCACTCTCTTTTGCAGATAAGTCACTGATCACTATTGAGCAGAAAGCGCTAATCACAAAGCTTGGCATATCCCATCTGTTTGCTATCTCCGGCCTGCATATCGGCCTTTTATTCTCATTTGCTTACCTATTGGTACACTTTTTAGTAAATACTGCTTTACCAGGATCCTATCTGGGATGGATAAGCTGGCGCTTAGCGAGTGCGGGCGCATTGGGGGCCGCGCTGTTGTACGCTTATCTTGCTGGGTTCTCACTGCCGACGCAGCGTGCATTTCTGATGCTGTCATTTGCTGTGCTTATTTTATCCATGAAGCGTAAGTGTGCATTTTTTGATTTAATTGCCATGACCCTGTTTGTTATTTTATTATGGGATCCGCTAGCGGTACTGAGTTTAAGTCTGTGGTTGTCTTTTTCTGCCGTGTGCCTGATCGCTGCCGTTTTATGGCGCTTCCCGAAAGCTGGAAACGGACCGTTTAAAAGTAAGCGAAACAAGCTGCTGGATAATACCCTCGGCTACCTGAAGCTGTTGTGTATGATTCAGTTAGGTTTAACTTTGCTGATGATGCCGATACAGTTGTTTAGTTTTTCTGCTTTCAGTGTTTTAACGCCGGTGATTAACCTTATCGCAGTCCCGCTTTTTTCACTGTTGATTATTCCACTGACTTTATTGGGGACGCTGTTTTCTCTTTTCTCTGAGCCGGCTGCACTGTGGTTGTTTTATTGTGCAGATCAACTGATTACTTTTTTCTTTTTTATCTTTGGGCAGGGGGCTTCGGTATATCGGAGTTTTTCACTGCCGCAGTCAAATATGATTATCTTATTTGCTCTGCTGAGCATTGTTTTATCTATGCTTTATTTTCACGGAACGGTACAACGGCGGCTCAGCTTTGTTTGTGCGGTGTTAATGCTGAGTTTTGTTCTGCTTTATGAGTTGCGGACTGAGCGGAAAAATTCGATAAAATGGTTTGTTGAAGTTTTTGATGTCGGGCAGGGATTAGGCGTGCTGGTCAGGAGTGCAGGGCAGAGCTTATTGTATGACAGCGGCCCCCGTTACCCTTCTGGGTTTACAACGGCTTCCGTTGAAATTCAGCCTTATTTGAGTCTGTTAGGCATAAAGCACTTAGATTATTTTATTATCAGTCACAGTGATATTGACCATGCTGGTGGTTTTTCTGTTATTAATCGAGAGTTTAAACCTAAGCACATCCTGCTGGGTGAGCCGTTGTCTGAAAATGAACCGCTGCCGGGGAACAGTCGTCTCTGCCGGGCTGGACAAAAACGGCAGTTAGGCAGTCTGTCGATAGAAGTATTATCGCCGTTTCTAATCACTAAAAAGAATAATAATAACTCCTGTGTACTGCGCATCACGGACGGCTTCAATTCGCTTCTGTTAACCGGTGATATTGAAAAGAAACAAGAACTGTTATTAGTCCGGAAATACGGCGGCCGTTTGCAAAGTGATTTGTTACTGGCCCCGCATCACGGCAGTAAGCATTCCTCCAGTGAAACTTTTATCAAAGCGGTTGCCCCTCAACGGGTAATTTATAGTGCCGGTTTTATGAATCATTGGGGATTTCCTGCACAAGAGGTAAAACTGCGCTATAAAAAACAAGGGGTAATGTCTGTAAACAGCGGTTTAAATGGTTTTATTCGTTTTAATATAGAAAAACAGCACATTAACATGCAAACATATAGAGAAGATCTTGCCTCTTATTGGTATCATCATTCTTTGTCTCTCTCAACATACTAAACAGCTGGGTGATTAAGTTGTTTAATTATTAAAATAATTGGTATTTCCATGGAAAACAATGAACAAAGCAGCTGGCTGGTTTTTAAACGTTTAGTCGGTTATGTAAAAGAGTTTAAGTTAGGTTTATTCGGCGCCATTGTAGGCATGGTAGGTTATGCTGCTGTTGATACTGCTTTCGTATTTTCAATTCAACCGCTAATCGATAAAGGTTTAACCGGCGAAGATCCGAGTATTTTAACTTTTATGCCTATTTTTGTGGTGTTGATTGTTGCAGCTCGCGGGGTTGCCGCTTTTTTAAGTTCCTACTGTATGGCCTGGGTAGGTAATCACATTGTGATGAAATTACAGCGTCAGCTGTTTAACCAGTTAATGGCGCTGCCGATCAGCTTTTTTGATAAAACCAATACCGGCGACCTGCTTTCTAAAATCACCTATGATGCAAGTCAGGTGTCTAATGCCGCCAGTAATGCGCTGGTAAAAATATTCCGCGAAGGCGCAACGGCGATCGGTTTTATTGCCATGATGTTTTACCTTAGCTGGCAGTTGTCATTGGTGTTTTTTGTTATTGGGCCGATTGTTGCAGTTGCTATCAGTATTGTCAGCAGACGTTTCCGTAAAATAGGTAAAGGTATACAGGATGCCATGGGGCTGGTGACAACCTCTTCTGAGCAGATGCTTAAAGGCCATAAAGAAGTATTAATGTTCGGCGGCCAGGATGTTGAGAAAGAGAGATTTGAGCATGTCAGCAATACGGTCCGCTCACAGAATATGAAAATGACCAGTGCTAACGCGATCAGCGTGCCGGTTATTCAGACTATTGCTTCATTTGCTCTGGCATTTGTTCTTTACCTGGCGACTTTCCCGGAAATTATGGATACGCTGACACCGGGTAAATTTACGGTTATTATTACTTATATGATGATGCTGATGAAACCCTTAAAAGCAGTGACCCAGGTCAACGCAGAGATCCAGCGTGGTATCGCCGCCAGCAATAGTTTATTCAGTATTTTAGATATGACCATGGCGAAAGATGAGGGAACAAAAACCGTCAGTCGTGCACAAGGTGAGATAGAGTTAAAAGATATCGTATTTACTTATCCTGAAGCTGAAAAATCGGCTTTAAATAAAGTCAGCTTTAAGGTTGAGGCAGGACAAACCTTTGCTTTAGTCGGACGCTCGGGCAGCGGTAAGTCAACCATTGCTAATTTATTAACGCGTTTTTATGATATTGACAGCGGTGAAATAACCATGGACGGTGTGAATATTGAAGATTACACACTGGCCTCTCTGCGTAGCCAGGTTGCGATTGTTTCGCAGAATGTACATCTGTTTAACGATACCATTGCGAATAATATTGCTTATGCAAGTGAAGATAAATACAGCCGCAAAGATATTATTAAGGCTGCGGAAACGGCGCATGCGATGGAATTTATTAAACGTTTTCCTGAAGGTTTAGACACGGTTATCGGTGAAAACGGTACTATGCTGTCCGGCGGGCAGCGTCAGCGCCTTGCTATTGCACGGGCCTTACTGCGTGATGCGCCGATTTTGATTTTAGATGAAGCAACATCAGCACTTGATACCGAATCTGAACGTCATATTCAGGCTGCTCTTGATGAGCTGCAGAAAAACCGAACTTCACTGGTGATTGCACACCGCCTTTCAACCATTGAACATGCAGATCAGATTCTGGTTATTGATGACGGTAAGGTTGTTGAACGTGGCACACATAATGAACTACTGGCTAAAGAAGCGATTTATCACAGTTTAAACAAATTACAAGCTTCAGGAGAGTTGTAGTGGGCTTCTGGTATCGTCCGTTAACCTGGTGGTGTTGGTTTTTATATCCGTTGTCACTGCTGTTTTTGTGGATAAGCCGCATGCGCCGTCTGTTATTTAAAGCCGGTGTTCTTAAGAGCTTCCGCAGTGAACTGCCGGTGATTGTGGTGGGCAATATTTCTGTCGGCGGCAACGGCAAAACACCTTTTGTTCTCTGGTTATGTGAATTTTTAATTGAACAGGGTTATAAACCCGGCGTTATCAGTCGTGGTTACGGCGGTAAAAGTAGTGCTTATCCGCTTCTGGTTGATGATAACGTTAGTGGTAAAGAGGCCGGTGATGAGCCGCTGTTAATTTACAAACGACTCGGTATTCCTGTTGTGGTGGATCCGGTTCGTGCCGATGCGGCCGCATACTTAGCGAAGCACTGCTCAGTTGATATCATTATTACCGATGACGGCCTGCAGCATTATGCGCTGCAGCGTGATATTGAAATTGTTATTGTTGATGGTGTCCGCCGTTACGGCAATAATCATTTAATTCCTATGGGACCGTTAAGAGAGACATTATCGCGCTTAGACAGTGTTGATTTTGTAATTAATAACGGCGAACAGAAAAATGGTGAAATTACTATGCAGCTGCAGCCGGACACTTGTCTGCGTGTTGACGGCCAGTCGGGTCAATTAGATTTCGGCAGCAGAGTTAATGCCTGTGCCGCTATCGGTTATCCGCAGCGTTTTTTTAATACATTAACCCAGCAGCAGTTTGTTATTAACAACAGCGTCTCTTTTGCTGATCATCACGCTTTCAGCAGTGATGATTTTAAACAGTTCTCTGCACAGCTTCCGCTGCTGATGACAGAAAAAGACGCGGTTAAATGTAGTACTTTTGCTCAGCCTAACTGGTGGTATCTGCCGATAACAGCAGAGCTGCCGTCAGCTTTTAAAGATCAGTTGTTAAGTAAGATTAAGGAAAGAAAATGTTAGACGTTAAATTGTTAGATATTATTGCCTGTCCAGTATGCAAAGGCAAACTCGGTTACAAAAAAGAAACCAATGAACTTATCTGTAAACCAGATCACCTTGCCTATCCGGTTGTTGACGGTATTCCGGCACTGCTGCAGGTTAGGGCGCGTATTATTACGGCTGACGAGGAAATCTAACTATGTCTTTTATCGTTGTTATTCCTGCTCGTTATCATTCAACTCGTTTACCGGCAAAACCTCTGCTGGATATTCTTGGTAAAACCATGATTGAACGGGTTGCAGAGCAGGCATTAAAAAGTGGTGCCTCACGGGTGATTGTAGCAACTGATGATCAGCGCATTAGTGATGTTTTAACGAATGTAGCGAATATTGAAGTATGTATGACTTCAGCTGATCATGAGTCGGGAACTGACCGTTTAGCGGAAGTCTGCCGACAATATCATTTTTCTGAAAATGAAATAATTGTCAATGTGCAGGGGGATGAGCCCTTGATTCCACCGGCGGTGATCAGCCAGGTGGCGGCTAATCTGCATAATAATGACAATGCCAGTGTAGCAACACTCAGTGCGCCGATTACTGACTGTGCAGATGTTTTTAATACTAACGCTGTTAAAGTTGTTACCGACAAAAATAATATGGCGTTATACTTCAGCCGGGCAACGGTTCCATGGGATCGCGATAACTATACCGCTGAAAATCAGCAGCAGCAGTCTGTTGACCCAGGCAGTCTGCAGCGGCATATCGGTATTTATGCATATCGGGTTGATTTTCTTGCACAATATGCGCAGCTGTCCATTTCTCCATTAGAATCAATTGAAAAGCTTGAGCAATTACGCGTGTTATGGCACGGTTATAAAATTCATGTGCAGCAGGCCTGCGAAATACCGCCTGCCGGTATAGATACGCATGATGATCTGCTGCGTGTGATTGACCACTTATCGAATTAGGAAGAGTAATGAAAATTAAAGTATTACTTATTTTTTGCCTGAGTTTCATGTTGGCTGCCTGTGGTGATGACCGGCAGGATCGCATCGATGCGAATGTGAAAACAGCTGATTATCTACTGCAGAATTTAGGATCAAACCTCGACAGTAATTCTATACGTAATGCCATGATATTACGGGAATATGCAAAACTGCTCAGTGAAGAGAAACCGGAACTTAAATCCCTGCTGGGGCAGTTGAGCCGTGATGCGTCTAAAGACGGCCCTATGTTTCAGGGGCTGATGCAGCGTTTAAAAACGGTTAAAGAGCAGCCTCAGGTAATCGGTGATATTGAAGCGCAGTTGTTTGAAACGGAAAATCTCATTGAAGCTTCTGATCCGGCTCTATTTAATGATGCGCTTTCTGATCCAATTAATGTTATTGCAGATATGTCCGATGGTAAACTGGCACGTGTTAATGCAATTAGCAGGCAGCAGAGTTTGACGGCTAACGGCGCTGAAGATAATGGTGCCGGCAGTCAGTTAGTTGGTAATCCGGGTTACGGTCAATGGCAGACCAGCAGTACCGGTGCATCATTCTGGCAGTGGTACGGCATGTATGCGATGTTTTCTGCTTTGTCGCCCCGTCCTGTTTACTATGACCGCTGGTCGTCACGCCGTGACTATAGTTATTACAATGATTATGGACGCAACCGTTATACCTCGCCGCAGCAGGTAAAAACACAGGATAATCTGGCTAAAAAAACTAAGAAACAGTTTGCCGGTAAAGGCGGCTTCAAAAGCCCCTATGCAAAATCAAAAACAGGTGCAAGCCGTATGTCTACTTCTAGTCGTCAGGCTCAAAAAGCAGCGCCTTTTTCTGGTAAATCAAGTTATTCAAAAACAAAATCATCAAGCAGTTTCCGTAATAGTAAATCGACAACTTCACGCGGTATAAGCCGAGGAAAATAAGGTTTAAATATGAATGAATTAATAACAACGTTAGGGCATAACAGTGGTCTGATCGGGTATCTGCTGATCGATATGGCGGTGGCGATTCTTTTATTAGGCGGCATTCGTTATACCATGGGGTTTATTGGTAATGTTGATACCAAAGACGAACTGTCCAAAAAAGATAATTTTGCTTACGGTATCAGTCTGGCTGGTGGTGTAGCGGCTATGGGTATTGCGTTAAGCGGCGCTATTACCGGAGAGTTAGCCGGCTCATACACTATAGAATTAATAGGTATGCTTAGCTACGGCCTTGCTGGTTTAATTATGATTAAAGCCGGACGCTTTATTCATGATAAGTTTGCTCTGCCGGAATTTAATAAACATGAACAGATACTAAAGAGAAATATCTCAGTCGGTATCGTTGATGCCGCCTCGGTTATTGCGACGGCAATTGTGGTCCGTGCCGCTTTGATCTGGGTTGAGGGACTTGATATCAGTACCTTTATTGCACTGGCTTCTGCCTGGATTGTATCACAGATTATGCTGGTGATTATCACCCGTGTATTTGAGTGGCAGTACAGTCGTAATAACGGTGTAAGTTTTCAGGCTACATTGGAAGGCTGTCATACAGCTTTAGCTATTCGTTATTCAGGTTATCTGATTTCGACGGCAATGTCGGTGACTGCCGCTAGTTACTTTATCAGTTATGATGCTCAGAATTTATGGGTAGGTATCAGTCAGTGGGCTGTGATGAGTCTGATATTAATGGCTTCATTAACCCTGTTAACCACGCTGGCGAAATATATTGTGTTATGGGGAATTAACCGCAGAGAAGAGGTTGAAGACCAGCAGAATATCGGGATTGCAACAATTGAGCTAACTACCTCATTTTCAATTGCATTATTGCTGATGGCGTTAATGACATAACCCGAACAGGGTAAATTATCTGATAATAAAAAATAAAAAAACAAATTTAACAGGTCATCATTTGATGGCCTTTTTTTATGTTGTAAATAGAGAAAAGTAATGCGTGATCCGAAAAAACTGAAACTGCTGATTGATGACAGCCTGCTGATATTGATCATGGCGACTCTTGCCTGCTGCGGCATGATTTATGAGTATCTTCTTTCGCATTATTCTGCACGAATTCTGGGCAGTGTGGAAACAGTCATTTATGCAATTATCGGCATTATGATTGTCTCTATGGGATTAGGTGCATTTGCCGCTAAAAAAATAAAAGATGAGTTTCAAGGCTTTGTTATTTTAGAGCTAGTAGTGGCTTTTATCGGATGCAGCTCGACACTGTTTATTGCCTCCGTTATCGCTTTTAATCAGACTTTACCGCAGCTAATTGCAGAAACATATCAAATACCGATGGATGCTCTGCCGCAGGGCGGGTTTCTCGCGCAGCTTAACTGGCTGAGCACGCAGCTTCCCTATCTGTTTGCCTTTATATTAGGTTTTTTTATCGGTATGGAGATCCCGTTAATTGCGCGTATCAGAGAAGCCGTTTACGGACAGCATTTAGCCAATAATGCCGGCACAATTTACGGGGCTGATTATATTGGTGCAGGTGTCGGTGCGGCGATTTGGGTTTTAATTATGCTGCGCATTGAAATAAGCCAGGCGGCCGCCCTGACGGCAACGCTTAATCTTATTGCCGGTTTTATATTTTTGATGCGTTTTAGAAAGTATTTAAAACATGTTAAAACGTTATTATTAGGTCATGCACTGTTAGCAGTGCTGGTAGTGCTGGTTTTTCAATATGGCGGTCACTGGCAGAAACAGATGCAGAATATGCTTTATCTGGACAAAGTGGTTTACCAGACACAAACCCCTTATCAGAATCTGGTATTCACACAGCGTCATTTAGGCGGCGAAATGGAGCCTATTTATAACTTTTATATTAACGGCCGTCTGCAGTTTTCAAGTTTAGATGAACAGATTTACCATGAGTTTTTAGTACACCCGGCAATGCAGGCATCTGCCCGCCAGGACAATATTCTGATTATCGGGGGAGGAGACGGACTGGCACTGCGTGAAGTACTGAAGTGGCAGCCTAAGTCAGTGACCTTAGTGGATCTGGATCCGGATTTAGTCGCTTTGTTTAAAGACCCGCAAAATCAGCTTCCGGATTATTTGGCGGCTAAAGTTGAGCGCTTAACCGGCAATAGTTTTAATGATCCCAGGGTTAATGTGATTAATGATGATGCGTTTATTGCTATTGATAAATTACTGCAGAACAAGCAGACCTTTGATGCGGTTATTGTTGATCTGCCGGATCCGAGTCATCCGGATTTAAATAAACTATACAGTGTTAATTTTTATTACCGCCTGAATCATCTGTTAAACGGCGACGGAGTGATGGTGGTGCAGTCAACCTCGCCATTCCATGCGCAGAATGCCTTTATCTCTGTAGCAAAAACAATGCGGCAGGCTAAATTTACTCAGGTTGAACAGTACCATCAGAATGTTCCTTCCTTTGGTGAATGGGGATGGTCTATTGGCGTTAAAGGTGGTTCAAGTGCTAGTAAACGTTTACAACGCGTTGCAGATCTGGCGGTTGATACATCCTGGTTAACACCACCGTTATTACAAGGGGCATTTGTATTTAATAAAGGTTTTTATGACGATGCAGATAAAGTGAAGGCTAACTATTTAGGCTCAAATCAGCTTTACCAATATCATCAGAAAGCCTGGGAAAGAGAGACAGAGCTTTCACCTTAATATGAACTGTTGTTTATTATTTTTGTGATTGAAGTATATTCATGCTGAAATGGATTTAGATGCTTTTTGCTCTGCAATTGAGTAAAAAGCAAACTATGCAGGATGCGGATTCCTCTTAAGTTAAGGCCGTCTATTTATGCACATCAATGGTTATCAATAGATCCAGTCAATGGTAACAGCTGCTTCAGCGCCTGCTGCTGAAGCAGTAAAAATAAATTCCGCTGCCGAACCCGGAGTGCAGGTCAGTATTTCTGCACAGGCGATGCAGCTTGCTCAGACTGATAACTCATCGGTTACAAATACCAATATAAATAATAAGATTTCAGCCGTGCCTCTGCCCGGCTTGCCGGAAAATCCGCCAACGGGTGATAAACTGCAGCAGTATGCGCAGTTTAAAAAAGCACAGCTTCAGTATCAAGTTCATGTCGATATGGCGAATATGGTTACAGGTAACGGCGAGACTATCTCTGCCCCGACCGCTTATTATTTATCTAACAATGAAGATGCCCGAGAAACTGTTTTACAGCAGCTGGCAATGCAGCAGCAGGCGCAGAATATGCAGATTTATCAAGATACCATACAGTCAGCTGAAGAAAAGTAGTTTTATTGAGCTGTATCAGGAAAAGACAAATGTTTTTTTGAACTTGATCTCAAAACTGTCTATAATTTGCGCCCAACTTTATTGTAGCAATCGTATTCCGAAAATATTTTCGCATACGGCTGGTATTCGCGTTAATTAAGGAATTATAAGCAGTGTTTGAATTTCCCCAGTTCAGTAAGAACAGTGTCAAAAATGATGTGTTATCGGGTTTAACCGTAGCACTTGCATTGGTACCAGAAGCGGTTGCATTTGCATTTGTTGCCGGTGTTGATCCCATGGTCGGTTTGTATGCTGCCTTTATGGTGGGGTTAATTACCGCTGTTTTCGGCGGCCGTCCAGGTATGATTTCAGGTGCAACAGGTGCGATGGCTGTAGTCATGGTATCTTTAGTTTCCGATCACGGTGTGCAGTATCTGTTTGCCGCTGTACTACTGGCTGGTTTGATTCAGGTTATATGCGGGGTATTCCATCTTGGTAAATTTATCCGTATGGTACCGCATTCGGTAATGATCGGTTTTGTAAACGGTCTGGCTATCGTTATTTTCTTAGCGCAGCTTGGACAGTTCAAAGTAAAAAATGCTGCCGGTGAATTTGTATGGATGCAGGGCTCTGCACTATATATTATGCTTGGGTTAGTGCTGCTGACTATGGCTATTATTCATTTTCTGCCGAAATTAACCACTGCAGTGCCGTCAACACTGGCCGCAATTGTTGTTGTAACTCTGCTGGTTTATTTTGTGCCTGCATTAGACACGCGTACTGTTGTTGATTTCCTGCGTACTATGTCAGGTGATGAAACTGCGACCATCGCCGGTTCACTGCCTACCTTTGCTATTCCTGCCGTACCATTCTCATTAGAAACACTACAGATTATTTTACCTTACTCATTAATTCTTGCCGCGGTTGGGCTGATTGAATCTTTATTAACGCTGACAGTTGTTGATGAAATGACTGGTACACGTGGTCGTGCAAATAAAGAATGTATTGCCCAGGGCGCATCAAATATGGTTAACGGCGTATTCGGCGGTATGGGCGGCTGCGCCATGATAGGCCAGTCCATGATTAATATTAACTCCGGCGGTCGAGGCCGTTTATCAGGTATAACTGCCGCTTTAGCATTACTGGCGTTTATCCTGTTTGCGTCGGGTTTAATTGAAGTCGTACCGCTGGCCGCACTGGTTGGTGTTATGTTTATTGTTGTATTAGGTACATTTGAATGGGCTTCATTTAAAATGATGCGCAAGGTGCCTAAAAAAGATGCCTTTGTTATTGTACTGGTAAGCGTAGTAACCGTTCTAACTGATTTAGCGGTTGCTGTATTTGTTGGTGTGATTGTATCGGCATTAGTTTTTGCATGGGAACATGCTCGTCATATTCATGCTGTCACTGAATCAAGTGAAGATGAAAAAGAAAAAACTTATGCGATAACCGGTCCTCTTTTCTTTGGGTCTGTAAGTAATTTCTTAGAACTATTTGATGTGAAAAATGATCCCCGCCATGTGATTGTTGATTTTGCATCATCTCGTGTTGCGGATCATTCTGCAATCGAAGCGATTAGTGTATTAACTGACCGTTATGTTAAGGAAGGTAAAAAAGTACATGTTCGTCATTTAAGCCCAGACTGCCGTAAGCTGCTTCATAAAGCCGGCGTTCTGGTTGAAGTGAATATTATTGAAGATCCGTCTTACAAAGTTGCATCGGATAGGTTAGGTTAAATTGAGGGGCTGTTTCTGCAGGTTTAATTGTAGTACGGTCTGCTGATTGATCTGCTTAATAAAAAACAGGTCCCGGACCTGTTTTTTATTTGCTGGAAACTCTAATAGGGCGGTAAAGCGCATCACATTTAGGGCTGGGAGCATCTGTTTTTGCGTTCCAGACTGAATACCAGATGTGTTTATTACGCAGTGTTCTTTTTTTATTTTTCATTTTTATCTCTCTCTTTTGTTTGAGTATGCTGTAACTGTAAAGTTGGTTTATGACAATCAGATGACAAGACGAAAGACTTATTTCAGATGAACTTGCGAAAGAACAAAGAAAGAAAAAAATTACTGTAAGATAATTCCTATATTGTTAGTAGATTTACCACAATTTAAGCCGTTATTATCTGGGACAGATGATTATTTATGCATTTTATAGAATCTTTATGATCATTTAACCACATGTGCTGAAAAACAGGGTAAACTGCTTTTACTAGGTAACTTAAGTTTTTAAATAATAATAAATAATTAATTAAATAAGAGTTACCGCAGGATTAAAAGGCTGGATAGGTCATTCATAGAGTCTATTTTCAGCGTATAACAATTTGTATATTAACTATTGTCAATTTCTATAATTGGTCGAGGTAGCAAGTGATTAAAAAAATTGGTGTTTTAACAAGTGGTGGCGACGCGCCGGGTATGAACTCTGCTGTACGCGCAGTAGTGCGCTGCTGTATTGCGAATGATATCGAAGTTTACGGTATCTATGACGGATATGCAGGGCTTCACGCTGATAAAATTGAAAAATTAGAGCGTCACTCGGTGTCTGACATTATTAACCGTGGCGGTACTTTTTTAGGCAGTGCGCGTTTTCCTGAATTCAAGGAAGTCAGCGTACGTGAAGAAGCGATTAAAAACCTGGAAAAACACGGTATCGAAGCGCTTATCGTTATCGGTGGTGACGGTTCTTACATGGGTGCTAAAAAGCTGAGTGAAATGGGGTATCCGTGTATTGGTATTCCCGGCACAATTGATAATGATATTGCCGGTACAGACTACACTATTGGTTTCATGACTTGTTTGAATACAATTGTTGATGCCGTTGACCGTTTGCGTGATACATCTTCTTCGCATAACCGTATTTCAATTGTTGAAATCATGGGCCGTTACTGTGGTGATCTTACGCTTTGGGCGGCCATTGCCGGCGGCAGTGAGTACGTCATTGTACCGGAAGCTGAGTTTGATGAAAATGAACTGGTAAATCAGATTCAGCATGGTGAAGATAAAGGTAAAAAGCATGCCATTATTGCGATTACTGAGCATATCACCGATGTAAATGAATTGGCGAAACGTATTGAAGCTAAAACCGGCCGTGAAACACGTGCGACTATTTTAGGTCATATTCAGCGTGGTGGTGCACCAATGGCGTTTGACCGTATTTTAGCAAGCCGTATGGGGGCTTACGGTGTTGAGCTGCTTATGCAGGGAGAAATTGCCCGCTGTATCGGTATTCAGAATGGTGCAATGGTTCACCATGATATCATTGAATGTTTAGAAGATATGAAACGTCCGTTCCGTCAGGACTTATACGATTTATCTCACGCTTTATTCTAAAAGCTGACTGAGTATTAAATCTTTAAAGCCTACCCTCTGGTAGGCTTTTTGTTATTTAAAGGAAACATATAATGGCAGATAAAGCTTATCAACTACTGTTCAATGTTTGTGAAATCCCGGAAATAAAAAAAAATGCACGCGAGTGTAGTGAAATTATAGGGTTTATAACGTCGATTGCAGCTGCGCCTATTCAGATTGAAGTTGAACAGTGGATGCCGTTTTTATGGGCTGAAGATAGCGCGCCGTCATTTAGTGATGAGCAGATGGCGGTTGATTTTGCCGCTTCTACACTGCACTTCTATGAACACTGCTTAAGCTGTTATCAGCAGTCATTGCCTTTATCTCTGCCGACGGATCAATGGCTGGATGAGGGCCTGCAGGTCACAGCTCAAGGTCGTGTTTTTGCCGCTGGTTATCTATCGGCTTTTCAAAGTATCGAAGCGCTTTGGCAAAGTCTGAACCTTCAGCCCGGCAGTGAACCTGAGCAGCTGCTGCAGACCAGTCTGATGCTGCTGAGTAAACTTGCATCGCCTGACAGCGCTGACGCACAGATACAGCTGTTATTTTCGCAGCTGCCGGATATGCCTGAAATTGTCGATTCATTACCGGCACTGCTGGGTCGATTAGGGCACTTTTCAACTCAGGATATCGCTTATGCCTAAAATAGATAGCGCAGAGCTGTCGGTCTACAATGCTTATTTTTCTTTAGTTTTTGAAAACAGCGATTTTGTTGTTATCAATAAACAGGCTGATATCAACTTTCACAGCGAAGACGGTGAGTTTGGTGTGGTAGTGGCTGCAGAAAAAGCACTTGCCTGTAAACTTTATAGTGTGCACCGGCTTGATAAAATGACATCCGGCTTACTGCTGCTGGCTAAATCATCACAAACCGCCGCGCAGCTGGCTGCTTTATTTGCTGAGCGCCGGATTCACAAATATTATCTGGCTTTAAGTGATAAAAAACCGAAAAAGAAACAAGGTCTGATAAAAGGGGGCATGGAGAAGTCCCGGCGTTCAATGTGGAAACTGACCCAGAAAAAGGACAATGTTGCGATCACGCAGTTTTTCAGTTTTTTCTGCTCCGAAGGTATACGTTTATTTATTGTCAAACCGCATAGCGGCAAAACTCATCAGATTCGTGTGGCGCTTAAAAGTATCGGCAGCCCAGTCTGCGGCGATCCCTTATATGCAGAGAAGGCTGCTCAGGAGTCTTTGTATGACCGAGGCTATCTGCATGCCTACCAGCTTGATTTCAGCTTAAATAAGCAAAATTATTCGTTTCAGGCTTTACCGAAGCAGGGACAATTGTTTTTATCTGAGGCGTTTTTGTCAAAAATTCACAGCTTCGGCAGATTAGAAAAACTGCCCTGGCCGAAAACCTAGATTTTACTCACAATTTTTATTTTTGGTTTATAACTCAATAGGTTCATGAGTTTATTGAACATCATAAATGTCATATTCGTACTACACTTTCCTACAGCAGTTTGGTTCAATTTTTACCTTCTGCTGTAAATATGAGGAAGGTAAATGAAGCGCCGCTCTATCTTATTTCGAATTAATGTCATTCTCGGCTTGATCATACTGGTGATGATGTCATTTTCGATTGTGGTTATTTATGTCGGAGAGCAGGTTAACAAGTCGAGCAGTAAAGTCATTAACTATGATATGCCGGCTGCACTAAATACTCTCGCTATGCTTAGTGAATTAGGAAAAATGAATGCTAACCTGCTTGAATACGTAACAGGTGAGCGTGAAGAGCGGCAGGAGTACTATCGAAATTTTGATAAGCTTTTTCGTTTTAAAGAGCTTATTCCTGAAGACAGTGCGCAGAATAATACGATTAAGCAGGTGACTGAAATTATTCTGGCGCATAGAGAAGCTGCTGAGAAAGGTGTCTTTCTGGTTTATGATCCCAGTCTGGAAAAAAAAAGTGCTGAGCAGATTAATGATTTAATTGAGAATGTTGGTAAACCACTCGAAACTCTTTTAAGGCAGATGAAAAACGAAGAAATTTCTGATGCGGGTTCCGGTAGTAACTTTGTTGAGATTGTAAATGATGATCTGCCGGCTGTGCGTTACTACCTTGAGCTTGTTGATCTTGCGGGAGATATGTTAGCTGCTCTGGATCGTTTTATACTGGGACAGTTAGATGCCAAACGCAGTTTTTATACTGACGGCCTGCAGTTTGAATCCTACCTGTCCCTGATAAAACCGCTTGAGCAAAATCTGGATGAAATTATTCGTATCAATGAAATAGAGCGTTTATTTAATGAGCTAAAATCGCGCGGAGAGTTGGTTTTTGATATCTACAGTGCCCGCAGTAAAGTTAAAGCGATGCAGGCCATTGATGAATTAGAGCATCAGAGTTTTAGCGAAGCTGAGCTGATACTAGCAGCCTTATCTTCTGATGCCAGGCAGAATGTTAACGCCTCTATGAATGGTTTAGGTTTGCTGGCAAATAATTTGTCGTGGGTTTTAGGTCTGTCAACAGCCGTTATTATCATCTTAACGGTTTCAATTCTTTTTTATGTAGGGCGGACCGTTATTCTTCCGATTACTCATATAACGATTGCTATAGATAAGTTAAGAAAAGGCGAGCGGGACTTTAAAATGAAAGAGTTCAGCCGCAATGATGAGTTAACGGAGGTTTTAGACAGTTTAAAACAGTTTCAGACTGAACTGTCAGAGCTTGATGCGCTGCGTTTTCGTGAAAGTCAGATGAAAGATGCACTGCTCAGTGAAAAAATCACCGCTGAGCATGCGTTAGAGCAGTTAAAAGAAACCCAGTCGCAGCTTATTGCTACTGAAAAAATGGCTTCATTAGGCGCCCTGGTTGCCGGTGTCGCTCATGAGATAAATACGCCGCTGGGCATTAGTGTCACTATGTCGACTACACTGAATAGAAATCATCGGCGTTTTCTTGATAAGGTAAAATCGGGTGAATTAAAACGTTCTTCATTAGCGCATTTTGAAAACGAGAGTAAAGCGTCATTTAAGCTTCTGACGCTGTCTCTTGCACAGGCTTCTAATCTTATTAATAATTTTAAGCAGGTGGCAACGGATCAGACCAGCTCTAAACGCCGGGTGTTTAATGTATTAGAAACGTTTAATGAAATAATGTCTACACTGCATCACTGCATTAAACGCACCCATATTCAGTTTTTTGTAGAGGGGCCTGATGATATTGAAATGGACAGTTATCCGGGTCCTTTAGGGCAGGTGATCACTAATTTATTTAATAACGCCATGCTTCATGCCTTTGAGGGGCGTGATCAAGGTGAGGTCCATATCAGCTTCTCTATAGTATCCGAGCAGCTGCAGATACTGTTCTCCGATGACGGTATAGGGGTCAAAGAAGAGTTTATTGGTAAGCTTTTTGACCCGTTTTACACTACCAAACTGGGAAGAGGGGGCTCGGGACTCGGATTAAATATTGTCCATAATATTGTCCATAATATTATGGGCGGGGAAATCCGTGTGGAAAGTGAAATAGGGACTACATTTGAAATCAGGCTGCCTCTTATAGCACCAGCGAAAAAGGATGACATTTATGAATGATTTTATGATTAATATTATTGATGATGAGGATACGCAGGCATCTTCGCATGAAGAAGGCAAGGTATGGAAAATTGCCATTATTGATGATGAAGTTGGGGTGCATGATGTGACCCGTTTAGCGATGTCCGGTGCAAAAGTGCAGGGTATGAAATTAAATTTTATCAGTGCATATTCCGGCAAAGAAGGTTTTAAGCTTCTGCAGGATAACCCTGACTGTGCCGCTGTTCTGCTCGATGTGGTGATGGAAAGTTCCGATGCAGGCCTGCTGCTTGCGGATCGAATTCGCACTGAATTAAAATATGAAAACCTGCAGATTATTTTAAGAACGGGGCAGCCTGGATACTCACCCGAAGAAGAAATTATTAATCGTTACGAGATTAATGATTATAAAACAAAAAGTGAATTAACCCGAGATAAGCTGTATACCTCTATTGCTACTGCAATCCGTTCATACAGTCATTTAGTCGCATTAGATGAAAGTAAAGCAGGCTTGGAAAATGTCATAGGGGCGTCTGCCAGCTTGATGAAAGAGCGCTCTGTTCATAAATTTGCCAGTGGTGTATTACAGCAGATTAATGCGTTATTTCATTTGTCTGCACAGGGCATGTTCTGTGTTTCGCAGCGTCCTTTAAAAGGGCCGCACGACTTTGATCATACTAGGACTAAAACTAACTCCTTTTACGTGGTTGCCGCTTCTGATTTGTACAATCAGTATTATGGTAAAGATCTGCAGGAGATAACTGACAATGAGGCAAGTCGACTGGCTTTACAGGCATTAACGGAAAAGAGAAATATCGATAACGACAGGTTGTGCAGTATTTATTTATCAACCCCTTCCGGCTGGGAAGGGGTGGTGGTAATGGATGGTGCATTAAACTTAAATGATATTGATGAAGAATTATTAAAACTATTCTGCTTAAATGTGTCGCTTGGTTTAGAAAATGCTAAGTTTTTCACTCATCTTAACCATGCTGCTTTTTATGATGCGTTAACCGGTTTATATAACCGTGTCGGTTTTATTGATAATGCTGTTGACATTTATCGGCGCAGTAAGCATAAAATCACTCTGTTTATTATCGATATTGATTATTTTCATGAAATTATTGAAAGTCTTGGTTTTGAATTTGGGAATAAAGTGCTGAATGCGATGACCTCTGCTTTGAATCGGGGTTTTGCGTCCTCTGGTATTCTTAGTCGTCTGCATTCGGATGTTTTTGCGTTGTTACTACCCGATACTGACTGGGATTTTAGAGATTTGACCCGTGAATGCTCTAAACCTTTTTTACTGGAGGGCAATTCGCTCCGTTTAGGGGTCACGGTAGGGGAAGCTGAGTGTGATTTAGCGGTTGAAAGATTTGACGTGGAACAGCTGCTGCGTCATGCAGAGATTGCCTTAAAAGTTGCCAAAGAGCATCAGCGCGGTGTAGGGCAGATTTTTGAACCTAAGCTGGAAGATGATAAGCGTGCCCATTTAGATCTTTTAGCTGATCTGCGTAATGGTCTGGCTAAGCATGAGCTGTTTCTGCTGCTGCAGCCTAAGGTGTCGATGACCACTCAAGCAGTTGTCGGTTACGAAGCATTAATCCGCTGGAATCATCCGATAAAAGGCATTATTTCTCCTAATGCATTTATTCCTATTGCTGAACAGTCTGGTTTGTATTTTGATCTCGATATGTATGTGTTCCGCAAGTCTCTTGAGATGATTGAAAACTACCCGCAGATAACAAAACCTATCTCGGTTAATTTTTCAGCTAATTCATTACATCATTGTGATTTTATTGACGAACTGAAAGTGATTATTAATGAAACCGCTGCTGATTTAAGCCGGGTAGAGATAGAAATCACTGAGAATGCCTTAGTACGCAGCGATATGGCGATTCAGCATTTAAAAGAGTTAAAAGAACTCGGCTTTATCTTATGCCTGGACGATTTCGGGGCAGGTTATTCATCTCTTTCTTATCTGCTTAAGCTGCCTTTAGATGTGATCAAGATTGACCGCTCCTTTGTCAGTTATATCTGCAGAGATCCAAAAGCACTTGCAGTTTTATCTGCGATGTTAAAAATCTGTCAGGACTTAGATATGCGGGTAGTCGTTGAAGGGGTAGAAACGCAAGAGCAGGTGGATCTGCTGCTTAAGTTAAATGCTGATGTGGCGCAGGGCTTCTTTTACTTTAAACCGATAACTATTGAAGAAGTGTTAGAAAAGGCTTTATGAAAATCAGGCTCAGCTATCAGCTGAGCCTGCAGCTATTGCTGATTAAGCAAATTCTGTCCAGATCGGCGCATGATCCGAAGGTTTTTCAATGCCCCTAAGCTCATAGTCGATACCGGCATCCAGGGTTTTGTCTGCTAATTTCTGTGTTGCTAAAATCACATCAATACGTAGACCGCGGTTATCATCAAAGCCGCGGGAGCGGTAGTCAAACCAGCTGAACTGATCATCAGCTTCCGGGTTGAGCAGACGGAAGGTATCTGTAAAACCAAAATCCATTAATTTTGCTAACCATTCACGCTCTTCGGGTAAAAAACTGCACTTTAGGGTTTTCAGCCAGCGTTTAGCATTTACCTCGCCAATGCCGATATCTAAATCTGTCGGTGAAATATTAATATCACCCATTACGATCACCTGCTGTTCAGCGCTATGTGATTCATTTAAATAGGTGTTTAAATCCTGGTAGAATTTACGTTTTGCCGGGTACTTTGTTTCATGAGTCTGACTTTCGCCCTGCGGAAAATAACCGTTTAGAATACGAACCGGGGAGCCGTCTTTATCTTCTACCGTGACCATAATCATGCGGCGCTGTGCTTCATCATCATCTGTTGGAAAGCCGTACTGGACATCGAGCGGTTTGTTTTTACATAACATTGCCACGCCGTAATGTGCTTTTTGTCCATGAAAATAAACGTGGTAACCCATTGCTTCTACAGCTTCTACCGGAAAAGCATCATTATGAACTTTAATTTCCTGCAGACCGATCACATCTGGCTGATGTTTGTCAATAATAGCTTGAAGCTGGTGAAGGCGAGCGCGCAGCCCGTTGATGTTGAATGAGATAACTTTCATGGAAGAGAGCCTTAAATAGAGATAAAGGCTGAATGTACCTTGATGAGTTTAATAACTCAACAAGGTAAAGTGATATTAGCTTAAAGTTACTAAAACTCGATGCAGATGATCAACTGTTTCAAAACCGCTGTCAGTAAGGTAACCGCCGTCTGTCTGCGTAATTAGCCCTTTGTCAAATAGAGATTTAGCAGCAGTGATGACGCTTGGGCTGGCATCTTGATGAATCTTAATACCTTCCAGTTGGGATTTTTCAGGGAATTTAGAAAGTAGTTTCATTTCTTCAAATAAAGTATCAGAGTAGTTTTTAATCATTATTATTCACTTCCATTAAATTTGGGAATCTTCATAATAATAACTTAGTGTTAAATTGCAAATAGTAGTGAGTATGAAGGTGGGCTAGATCAAGCTATTGTTATGCTCAGGCACATTACAGGCGGGTTTCGTATAAATAACAGGCATAAAAAAGCGCAAACAGTGTTTGCGCTTCGTAGAGAGCCTCACAGTATAACTTAAACGTTGTGTTTACGAATAACCGTTAACATCTCTTTTAGTAATTTCGGGTTAGCTGCAGCAACGTTGCCTGATTTCATGTAATCATTGCCGCCGTTGAAATCAGTCATAATTGCACCTGATTCTTTAAGCAGCAATTCACCGGCTGCGATATCCCAAGGTTTCAGACCAAATTCCCAGAATCCGTCCATACGACCAGCTGCTACATAAGCAAGATCTAGTGCTGCGCTGCCGCTGCGGCGCATATCGGCAACATCCATAAAGAAATCTTTAAAGATGTCCAGGTATGTTTCAGTAACATGCTTCTGTTTGAAAGGGAAACCTGTTGCTAAAAGTGTACCTGGCAGTTTAGCTACGCTGCTGGTACGAGTACGGTAACCGTTAATCTGTGCGCTCTGGCCTTTAACCGCTGAGAACAGCTCGTTACGAATCGGATCAAATACGATACCAATTTCTGTACGGCCTTTAATTTTTAATGCGATTGAAACAGCAAAATGCGGGATGTTATGAATGAAGTTAGTTGTTCCGTCAAGCGGATCAATAATCCACTGGTAATCCTTATCTTTACCTTCATCAATACCTGACTCTTCAGCAATAATGCTGTGGTCCGGGAATGATTTACGTAATGTACCAATGATTGCAAGTTCCGCTTCTTTATCAACGCTGCTGACATAATCATGTAACGATTTTTCTTCGACTTCGACGGCTTCTAAATTTTCGTAGCCTTTAACAATTACTTTGCCTGCATTACGGGCAGCACGAATCGCAATATTTAACATTGGATGCATTGGATCACCATTAGATTTTAAAAGAACATTGAAGGGAGATTCCTTCGGCGCAAAATTATACAGAGATCACATAAATCTGCAAATAATTAAATACATTTATCGTCTTTTTTTGTGTTTGTTCTTAATTGTATTGAAAAACATTTGCTTAGGGTTATCTACCCGATTAAGCAGCAGGAAAATGTCTGCGTCTATAGTCCATATTTATTATTTTGTTGTGTTTGAGCCGGCCGTCTTTATCGCCAATCTCCCTTATAATCCTTTATTTTCTGCTGGCATGGCTATCAATTAATGCTAAACTTTGCGCTCTTTAATTTTGAATAGACATAAAGGAATACAAATGCTGGAAAATGTACGCATTATACTTATCGGTACTTCTCATCCGGGAAACATCGGCAGTGCGGCAAGAGCAATGAAAACAATGGGGTTAACAAATCTAGTACTGGTTGACCCGGAGTGTGAAGTTGACGGTAAATCAGTTGCACTTTCAGCTGGTGCTACTGATGTATTAAGCAATCATAAAGTGTGTGCAACACTTGATGAAGCGATTGCTGACTGCGGACTGGTGATTGGTGCAAGTGCGCGTCCGCGTACATTAGACTGGCCTATGCTTGATCCGCGTGAGATGGGCGAAAAAGCCGTTATTGAAGGTCAGAAATATCCGATTGCGTTAGTATTTGGACGTGAAAATAGCGGTTTGAGTAATGATGAACTTCAGAAATGCCATTTTCATGTGTTTATTCCGGCAAATCCAGACTACAGCTCTCTGAACTTAGCAATGGCTGTACAGACTTTAAGCTATGAAGTTCGTATGGCATTTTTAGCTTCAAAGGCATATCCGGTGCAGGAAGAAGAATATCCGCTTTCAGAAGAGATTGAAGGCATGTTCAATCATCTAGAAGAAACATTAAAAGATACGCGTTTTATCGTACCTGCTCATCCGGGACTGGTAATGACAAAACTACGCCGTTTCTTTAACCGTGCTCGACCAGAAGTAAAAGAGTTACGTATGTGGCGCGGTATCTTCAGCAGCATTCAAAAATCAGTTATAAGTGCCGGGCAGGATTCTGTTTCTGAAGCTGATTCAGATAAGAAATAGCTGATTATAAATAAAAAATAAAACCTACTAAACCTTGTGGTTTTTTACTTGACTAAAACTGTCAGGTATTTATACTTGCTCATATAAAGTCCATGAAAGGTATGCGATGCACCTCTTTCCCATTATATGAGTGAAGTATTATGAAATTAACTTCAAAGGGCCGTTATGCGGTCACTGCAATGTTAGATGTAGCAATTAAAGAGCATAATGGTCCTGTACCGTTAGCAGATATTTCTGAGCGTCAGGGGATTTCTCTTTCGTATTTAGAGCAGTTATTTTCTAAATTACGCAAAAAAGAGTTAGTCAGTAGTGTGCGCGGTCCCGGCGGTGGTTATAGACTGGGCAAGCAGCGCAGTGAAATATCAGTGGCCATGATTATTGATGCTGTTAATGAGTCCGTAGATGTTCGAAAATGTACAGGCAACAGCGGCTGTAAAGAAGACGGTGTGCAGTGTTTAACCCACTCATTATGGGCACAGCTTAGTGAACGAATTACCACATTTTTGGATGATATTACCCTTGAAGAGTTAATGTCGACTGAGCATGTACAACATATATCTGAAATTCAAAATAATAAATTTAACCAGACTGCTCAACTTAACGTTAAAAGCCAATAAGTTTAACGTTCAGCAGTGGAGACAAAAATGAAATTACCTATTTATCTTGATTATTCTGCAACAACCCCTGTTGATCCGCGCGTTGCAGAGAAAATGATGCAGTTTTTAACCCTTGACGGAGAGTTTGGTAACCCTGCGTCTCGTTCGCATCGTTTTGGCTGGCAGGCAGAAGAAGCGGTTGATATTGCCCGTGAACAAATTGCTGATCTAATCAATGCAGATCCGCGTGAAATTGTCTTCACGTCTGGCGCAACAGAATCAGATAATCTTGCTATTAAAGGTGCTGCGCACTTTTACGGCAAAAAAGGCAAACATATAATTACTGCTAAAACTGAGCATAAAGCGGTTTTAGATACATGTCGTCAGTTAGAGCGTGAAGGTTATGAAGTAACTTATCTGGATCCTCAGGAGGACGGAATCGTTACTCCAGCACAGCTGCAGGAAGCACTGCGTGAAGACACTATTCTTGTTAGTCTGATGCATGTGAATAATGAAATCGGCGTGATTCAGGATATAGCTGCATATGGCGAGTTATGTCGTGCTAACAAGACTATTTTACATGTAGATGCCGCGCAAAGTGCCGGTAAAGTTGAGATTGATATTCAGACTATGAAAGTGGACTTGATTTCATTTTCAGGACATAAAGTATATGGGCCTAAAGGTATCGGCGCGTTATACGTCAGCCGTAAACCGCGTATCCGTTTAGAAGCACAGATGCATGGCGGCGGACATGAACGCGGCATGCGCAGCGGCACGCTGGCAACGCATCAGATAGTTGCTATGGGTGAAGCTTTCAGGATTGCCAAAGAAGAGATGGCATCTGAGAATGAACGTCTTCTGGCACTGCGTACTCGTTTATTAGACGGTTTAAGCGACATGGAAGAAGTTTATGTTAACGGTTCAATGGAGCACCGTGTAGCAGGCAATATCAATATCAGTTTTAACTATGTTGAAGGTGAATCTCTAGTAATGGCGCTTAAAGACTTAGCCGTTTCATCGGGCAGTGCCTGTACTTCAGCAAGCCTTGAACCTTCATATGTTTTACGCGCAATTGGTCGTGATGATGAGCTGGCACACAGTTCAATTCGTTTCAGCATCGGACGTTTTACAACTTTCGAAGAAATTGATTACGCAGTTAAAATTATTCGTGAAAATATTGGTCGTTTACGTGAAATGTCTCCGTTATGGGATATGTACAAAGAAGGCATCGATATCAGCAGCATCGAATGGTCACATCACTGATCTGACTGTTGAACTTTAGCGGAAAAACCGCACTCTTATCTTTATGAGGTGCGGGATTTACCTGGAAGTTAAAGGCAACGATAACAAGCTGAATTTTACGTAATAAATTAAAGAAAAGACAAAAGGATAAATATCATGGCTTATAGCGAAAAAGTAATCGACCATTATGAAAACCCACGTAACGTAGGTTCATTTGATAAAGAAGATAAATCTGTTGCGACAGGTATGGTCGGGGCGCCGGCATGCGGCGATGTTATGAAACTGCAGCTTAAAATCGATGATAACGGTGTGATTGAAGATGCTAAATTCAAAACTTACGGCTGCGGCAGTGCAATTGCATCAAGCTCATTAGTGACTGAATGGGTAAAAGGCAAAACACTGGAAGAAGCGGGCAAAATCAGCAACACCGAAATTTCAGCTGAGCTGGCTCTGCCGCCGGTTAAAATTCACTGTTCAATTCTTGCAGAAGATGCGATCAAAGCCGCGATTGATGATTACAAAAGTAAAAATACGGCTGAATAAAGATATTAGCCTTTTGGTGCAGACCGCTGTATAAAAAGCAGCCTGCATTGAGGCGGATTAACTTATTATTATTTAAAATAATATTAAAAATTGGAGTCGACTTTGGCTATCACAATGACAGAACCAGCAGCAAAACATGTTGCAGCTTTTCTCGCTAATCGCGGTAAAGGAATTGGTTTGCGTTTAGGGGTTAAAACATCGGGCTGTTCGGGCATGGCTTATGTTCTTGAGTTTGTAGATGTACTTAATGATGATGATCAAGTATTCAGCGATAAAGGTGTGAAAATCATCGTTGATGAAAAAAGTTTAGTTTATCTTGACGGTACAGAATTAGATTTTGTTAAAGAAGGCCTTAACGAAGGTTTTGAATTTAATAATCCTAATACCGACGGTGAATGCGGCTGTGGTGAAAGTTTTAGTGTTTAAAGATTGATTTTATACCGTTATTTAATGAAAACACCTTTTACCTTAGTTAAGATAAAGGTGTTTTTATTTTAACATTCACTCCGTTAGGAAACTGTTTTGAACTACTTTGAACTATTCTCCCTGCCTGCTCTCTTTTCTGTTGATCAAATTCGATTATCTGAAACCTATCGTGAACTGCAGAAGCAGTTTCACCCCGATAAATTTGCCATGCATTCAGACAGTGAACGTTTAGCGGCGATGCAGAAAAGCACTGAAATTAACGATGCTTACCAGACTTTAAAAAACAGTTGTTTACGTGCTCAGTATTTACTACTGCTGAATGGCCTTGATATCGCTTTAGAGCAGAGAACTCTGCAGGATACAGACTTCTTAATGCAGCAGATGGAATGGCGGGAAACAATTGCCTCATTTACTGAAAATGATGAAGATAAAATAGAAGATTTTGCTGGAAATATAGAGCAGCAGGTGCAGAATTTAGAGTTATTAATAACATTGCAGTTACAAGAAAAACAACTAGAAGCGGCTGCAGACAGTGTAAGAAAATTAAAATTCATGCTTAAACTTAAAATTGAACTCGATTTGCTCGAAGAAAAATTATTCGACTAAAACTAGTAAACAGGATAATAAACGATGGCATTATTACAAATTGCAGAGCCTGGTTTATCTGCAGCTCCTCATCAGCATAAATTAGCAGCCGGTATCGATTTAGGTACCACTAATTCCCTTGTTGCCAGCGTAAGAAGCGGTGAAGCTTCAACTTTAGTTGACCATAACCAGCAGGATATGCTGCCTTCAGTAGTGCATTACGGAGAGCTGAATGAACAGGGCGAGAGTTCAATTAGTGTGGGTGTCAGCGCGCAGCAGCATCTGTTAACCGATCCGCAGAATACTCTGGTTTCAGTTAAACGGTTAATCGGCAAGGCATTACAGGATTTAGATAAAACCCATCTTCCTTATCAGCTAAGCGCGCACCAAAGCGGTTTAGCGCAGATTGAGACACGCAGCGGTGCGGTTAATGCTGTACAGGCATCAAGTGAAATATTAAAAGTATTAAGCGCACGGGCGGCTGAAACGCTGGAGGGAGAGTTAGACGGTGTGGTTATTACTGTACCGGCTTATTTTGATGATGCCCAGCGTCAGGGCACAAAAGATGCTGCTCGTTTAGCGGGACTGCACGTTTTACGTTTATTAAATGAACCAACAGCGGCCGCTATTGCTTATGGATTAGATTCAGGTCAGGAAGGGCTTATTGCTGTTTATGACTTAGGCGGCGGCACCTTTGATATTTCTATTTTACGCCTGCATAAAGGTGTATTTGAAGTACTTGCTACCGGCGGCGACTCTGCTCTTGGTGGTGATGATTTTGACCTGACTATTGTTAACTGGATCAGGGAACAAGCAGGTATTAGCGGTCAGATAAGCCCTGAACTGCAGCAGGAATTATTACAGGCTGCTCGTAATGCTAAACAAATCTTAAGTGCCGAGCAGCAGGTGAGCATTGAACTGCAGCATATGAGCTGGTCTGGTCTGCTTGACAAAAATACCTTCGAACAGCTGATTGAAAAATTAGTGAAAAAGACATTACGCGCCTGTAAACGTGCCGTTAAAGATGCCGCTGTCAGTCTTGATGAAATTGTAGAAGTGGTGATGGTCGGAGGATCAACTCGAGTTCCTCTAGTGCGTGAAAAAGTCAGTGAGTTCTTTAAGCGTGATTTGTTAACCAGTATTGATCCGGATAAAGTGGTCGCTATCGGCGCTGCTGTACAGGCTGATATCTTAGTGGGTAATAAACCCGATTCAGAAATGCTGCTGCTGGATGTTCTGCCTCTGTCATTAGGCCTGGAAACCATGGGCGAGCTGGTTGAAAAAGTAATTCCGCGTAATACCACTATTCCCGTTGCACGAGCGCAGGAATTTACTACTTTTAAAGATGGTCAGACAGCGATGCTGATTCATGTTTTACAGGGTGAGCGGGAAATGGTTAAGCACTGCCGCTCCCTGGCGCGTTTTGTTTTAACGGACATTCCGCCGATGGCAGCCGGCGCTGCGCATATTCGTGTGACTTTTCAGGTTGATGCGGACGGTTTATTAAGTGTCAGCGCAATGGAAAAATCATCGGGTGTACAGGCACATATTGAAGTGAAACCTTCTTACGGGTTAAGTGATGCTCAGGTAATGGAGATGCTTTCTGATTCAACTGCCTTTGCGCAGCAGGATATTCAGGCGCGTATGCTGATTGAGCAGCAGGTTGAAGTAAAGCGTGTTATCGAAAATCTGGAAGCTGCATTACAAAAAGACGGTGAACAGCTGCTGTCTGAGAATGAGTATCAGCGCATTGTTGAAAATATTAAAGCACTTGCCGAAACCGGCCGTGGTGACGATGTAAATGCGATTAAAGATGCGCTTGAAGCGATTGATAAGTTGACGGACCATTATGCTTCACTGCGTATGGATGCGTCGATTAAGCAGGCCTTGACTGGTCAGTCTGTCGATCAGATTTAACAGTAGTTAAAAGATAAATTAAAAGCATAAGGTGCGATTAAGATGCCAAAAGTAATATTTTTACCCCATGAAGAGTTATGCCCGGAAGGTTTAGTTGTTGAAGCGGCTGAAGGTGACACTATTTTAGATCTTGCTTTGCAGAATGAGATCGGTATTGAACATGCCTGTGAAAAGTCATGTGCCTGTACGACCTGTCATGTGATTGTGCGTGAAGGTTTTGACTCACTTGAAGAGAGTGATGAGTTAGAAGATGATATGCTGGATAAAGCGTGGGGACTTGAGCCTGAGTCGCGTTTAGGCTGTCAGGCTTGTGTAAAAGATGAAGACTTAGTTGTAGAGATTCCAAAATACACCGTTAATATTGTTTCTGAGAATCATTAAACCTTAATTCAGCAGAATATTTAAAGCAGCATAAACTCAGTTAGCAATAAGATAAGACTGGAGGATAAGATGATTTTAAAATGGCTGGACTCTCAGGAATTAGCATTGGCTTTAATGGATATCTATCCGGATCAGGATCCGGCTCAAATTCGTTTTACTGATTTACGTGAATGGATTTTGAATCTTGAAGAGTTTGATGATGATCCTAAGCACTGCAGTGAACGTATATTAGAAGCCGTGCAGCAGTGCTGGATTGAAGAAATGTAATTTTTATTCCTTAGAATATTGTAAACGCAGGCACTAGCCTGCGTTTTTGTTTTTGATAAAAGGTAAGAATATGACCGACTTTTTTTTTGTTTCATTATCATCGGATACGGCGCATCCCAGCTGGGGAAAAAATGCGCTGCTGAGTTTCTCTGAAGCGCATGCTCAGATTCATATTGACGAGTCGGCCGCTGCATTTTCTGTGGTGCAGAGTGCCGCCAGAAAACTGGACGGTATGGGTATTGAAAAGGTAAAACTTCAGGGAGAACTTTGGACTACCGAACTGCGCTGGGCATTCAGCCAAGGCTTTTACAATGCAAAAAATGGTGCTCAGGTGCATTTTGGTGACATTGAGGGGAATGAAGCCGAAGTTCTGACATCACGTAAATTAATTATGGAGTGGGTTCGTAAAACAATTAACTTAGGGCCGCAAGCCTTATCTCCAGAAGTTTTATGCGATAAAGCTGTTGCTTTAATAAAGCATGTTTTACCTGAAAGTATGCATATTGAGCATGACATTATCTCGGGTGACAGTCTGTTAGAGCATGGCTTTCAGGGGATTTACCAGGTTGGTAAAGGCAGTTCGCGTCCGCCATGCATGCTGCAGCTGGATTATAATCCAACAGGAGATGTCCATGCCCCCGTTGCATATGCATTAGTGGGTAAGGGCATTACCTTTGACTCCGGCGGCTACAGTCTGAAACCAAGTAGTGGTATGGCCGCTATGAAAAGTGATATGGGCGGTGCTGCAACGCTCACCGGGGCACTGGCATTAGCGATTGTAAACGGTTTGAATAAACGTGTTAAACTATATTTATGCTGTGCTGAAAATCTGATCAGCGGCAATGCGCTTAAATTAGGTGACGTGATCACTTATAAAAACGGCGTAACGGTTGAGGTTTTAAACAGTGATGCGGAAGGACGTCTGGTATTAGCAGACGGGCTTATTGCCGCCCAGGAAGATAAAGCTTTAGCTATTATTGATGCGGCTACATTGACCGGATCCGCTAAAATGGCGGTCGGGCGTGATTATAATACAGTGTTAAGCATGGATGAACAGCTGGTAACTCTTGCTTCAAACTGTGCTGCTCAAGAAAATGAAAAACTTTGGCGTTTACCCTTTGAAGAGTTTCATCTGCAGCAGATCAGCTCTCCCTTTGCTGATATTGCCAATATTCATAGCGGTGAAGGTATGGCCGGCGCTTCAACTGCGGCTGCATTTTTAGCTAAGTTTGTACAGCAGCCGAAAACAGGCTGGATTCATTTTGATCTGTCGGGCAGCTATCAGGTCAGTGCAAACGGTTTGTGGGCAGCTGGCGGTAAAGGCCACGGTGTTCGCACTATCAGTAGGATGTTATTTGCTTAAATTGTTTTCAGTTTAGTCTTACATTAAGCAATAAAAGGCTGTGTTTATCCGCGACCTTTTTTATGCGGGAAGTAATAGTTTTGCTGTCCACTCCACCCTGTAAAAGCTAGTATGACAGGCTTTATCTAATTGAGATTTAATTATGAACACTTCTGATAAATTTTCACAAGCTGCAGCCGAATTACTGAAGCGCCGCGCTGCGGGTACAAAAGCTCCCTGTCTTAACAGCGAACTGCAGCCGCATTGTATTGATGATGCATTGTCTGTCCAGGAGCAGATGATAAAACAGCGTAATAATGCTGTCGACGGCTGGAAATGCCTGTTACCAATAGCGGATAACCAGCTGGTGGTTGCACCGATTTTTTCACAGACGGTGCAGCAGGGCGATCTATGTAGACTGTTTGCGGATAATCAGACAGTACGCATTGAACCTGAAATCGCTTTTGTATTAGGTCAAGATTTACCTGCTCAACAGCAGGATTACAGTGAAGCGCAGATAGATGAAGCGGTTGCTTCCTGTCATATGGCGCTGGAGTTAATGCAGGACAGGTTTGCAGAAAACAGTGCAGTGACTTTTTATGAGAAGCTGGCCGACTGTTTAGTTAACCAGGGACTGTTTATTGGTCCGCAGATAGAAAAATCACAAGCGTATGCGGCATCTGAAATATCTATCAAGGTAACACAGGCAGGTAAGACACAAACTTTTTCCGGCAGGCACCCAAATCAACTGCCTCAAGAGCCTTTATACTGGTTAATTAATTTTATGACTAAGCGTGGTGTCTGCTTTAAAGCCGGACAGGCTATTATCACTGGCTCTTATGCTGGAATAGTAGAAGTGGAATTTGATCGCTGTACTGAAATCGAATACGCAGGGTTAGGGAAATACACGGTAGAGTTTAAGGCTTTGTCTTAAAGAGGAATGAGGTATTTTCAAGGTAGCAAAGTGACGGATAATTAGTATCCGTCACTTTCAGTTCATCAGTCGCTGTTTTTAAGTGCTTCGATAAAAGTCTCTCTGGCATTTTTAAAACCAGCTTCTTCTGCGTCATCCACAATTGTTAGCGCTTTATCAATCTCTTTTGCTGCAACAGCCTGAACAATAGCCTGATTAAACTCTACTTCCGTAGTCAGTACTTTTTTCTCATTCTGCATCGAAATTCCTGCTGGTATAGCTTCTGGAATATAACTGTTTTCAACATCAGCTTTGGTTCCTTGAATATCAACTTTAAGCTGGATTAAACCCATTGCTGAATGCGGGATAACAGGATCGGCAATATCAGGGGGGACTGTACCGTGTGCTATTGCAAAACTTTTTGCCGGGTGGAGTACCGTTGTACTACCTGCCGCCGCTTTCTCTGTTGTATAAAAAAGCAGATAAGTTTCATTTGCCATATTATCAGCTTGTGCTCTAAATATTGTCAGATCTGTAGATAACAGATCGCCGTCTAGCATACTGGGTTCTTTATATAAAAAATGTTTTGTTGAAATAGTACGGGTAACATTAAAATCAGCATCTAACAGGGTCAGCTGAGGTGCAAGCGCCGTATCTTTGATCAGCGAGCTTACCGTCAGCTTCAGTTTGTTGGCTTTAATGGTTAATTTATACGCCTGAACAAAACTCTTGCCCTCAGGAAATGCAAAAACTTGAGCGTCGCTGGTTAGCGGAATATAAAGCGTATCGTCATTGGTGATTTCTTTATACTGCAGCTGACTAAAGTCTTGGCAGCACGGTTGAGTTTTGGCTAGTGTCTGGCTTGCTTGAGCCGGTGCTGTGTATGCATCACTATGTTTATCAGTGGGTGACTGTAACACTGAATTTGAACAACCGGCAAGCGTTAAGCCTGCAAGTAAAATGAGTGAGGATTGTTTGATAATCATATTAAAAACCCGAGTTGGAAGAATATTCTCGACTATAACCCGATTAAATCAAAAATGCAGTAGCCACAATAGGCATTAACTCACATCTTTAGCACATTGATATTACACGCCGCTAAATGATACAAAATGTTACGTTTTCTCTCTTGTGTCATTCTTTCTACCTATGTAGTTGTATTTAACAAAACGAATTATCTACTGTATTTATTAGGAAACAGTTCAGCAGCATTGAACTGCTTTAAAGTGAGCAGTAGTATGTGGTTGAGAGTGATTATCATTACCCTGGCAGTAAAGGAGCGGATTGTTATACAGATGAATATTTTTGTTAAATAATCATCGTTTTCAGTTAATAAGCACTGGATTGTCTAATTGGTTTGTTTATAATCGACGAATTGATTTAAATCAATTTCTAATACCGTTTTCATCTTAAGGATTTTTACCATGAATGTTGATCAACATATTAAAGTAGCACAATGGCACCTAGAACAAGCTCGTTTACACGCAACAAGTGAACATGCTTGCGGCTGTCCTGCAAATGCACACGATCAAAAAGCAATCGATGCAATTGAAGCTGGTATCGTTAAAGAAGAAAAAACTTGTACGATTAACCGTGACTAATTAATCGACAAGCCTGAGGTTATACCTGACAGGTTATAAATACAGATTCTTTATTTAAAAATAATGAATCTGCTAAAAAAGCAGAGAACTTATTCTCTGCTTTTTGCTTTTTGCTTTCTGTAATTAGATAAGATCATTCTTTTACGGCATCTCCCACTATTCGCTTTAATTTCGACTAACTTATCTGTACCTCTTTTATCAGTGTATTAACCGTGTAAAATGTTTTTATTATAATGAAGAAATGATTTTCATTTCTCACAGCCACCCGAAGCATAGAATTTAAAAGGGATAATATGAACCTGGCAATTATTAAGAACGAATTATTAGAAGCAGAAAAGGTATTACAGGACTTTTTAGCCGATGAAACGAATTTACAGAATATTGAAAAAGCAGCCTCATTAATCGCGGCTTCACTTAAACAGGAAGGAAAAGTACTTTCCTGCGGTAACGGCGGCTCGCATTGCGACGCAATGCATTTTGCTGAAGAGTTAACCGGGCGCTACCGTGAAAATCGTCCTTCATATGCGGCGATTGCTATTTCAGATCCGAGTCATATCTCATGTGTTGGTAATGACTACGGCTATGAGTATATTTTCGCGCGTTATCTTGAAGGTGTCGGCCGCAGTGGTGATGTACTGTTTTGTTTATCAACCAGCGGCAACTCGGCAAATATCTTAAAAGCGGTTGAAGTTGCAAAAGCAAAAGGGATTTCGGTTGTTGCTTTAACCGGTAAAGACGGCGGTAAAATGGCAGGGCTGGCAGATGTTGAAATCCGCGTGCCTCATTTTGGTTTTGCTGATCGTATTCAGGAAATTCATATTAAAATTATTCATATTCTGATTTATTTAATTGAACAAAAAATGGCTTAATTTTAAAAAAAAGGCTTAAGATGTGTGAGTTACTAGGTATGAGCGCGAATGTGCCCACTGATATCTGTTTTAGTTTCAGCGGGCTGGTTAAGCGTGGTGGTGAAACCGGCCCTCATAAAGACGGCTGGGGTATTACTTTTTACGAAGGTAAAGGCTGCCGAAGTTTTAAAGATCCCAAACCAAGCTGTGATTCTCGCGTTGCCCAGCTGGTGAAAAACTATCCGATTAAAAGTAAATCGGTGATCAGTCATATCCGCCAGGCAAATCGTGGTGGTGTCTCCTTAGAGAATACCCATCCGTTTATTCGCGAGTTATGGGGGAAAAACTGGACTTATGCGCATAACGGTCAGTTAACCGGCTATGAAGTTTTACCTATGGGTTATGCGCACCCTGTCGGCCAGACGGATAGTGAACGTGCTTTCTGCTGGATCATTGATCAGCTGCATCAGAATTATGCTGGTGAGCCGGAAGATATTTTACAGATGTTCAAAAGGATTGCCGGTTACGCTGACAGTTTACGGGCAATGGGCGTTTTTAATATGCTCCTGAGTAACGGTGAATATGTAATGTGTTACTGCACCAATAACCTGCACTGGATAACCCGTCGAGCACCGTTTGGCAAAGCGCAGCTGATTGATGAAGATATGGTGGTCGATTTTCAGAAGGAAACTTCTGACAGTGATGTGGTGAGCGTGATCGCTACTCGTCCGCTGACTAAAGATGAAACCTGGAATAAAATGCAGGAAGGAGAATTCTGTGTTTTCCATTATGGTGAGCGAGTACTTTAATTAAAGCTTATTTCGGGATGTATAATGGCTGAACTGTTAAAACATGTTTATACGACTGACTTTATCGCTTCAGTTTCCCGTAAAATTGCAGAAATTCATCCTGAGTTCGCTCAGGATGAATTTAATAAAACTATTTTTGACCGGCACTGGCCCGATAAAGAGCTCAAAGCGCGTTTAACTTTTATCGCACAAACCTTATATCAGTTTCTACCCGCAGATTTTACAAAAAGTACTGCAATACTAAAGCAGGCCGCACCGTTTTTTGGTGGTTATGAAGCGATGTTTTTCCCTGCTTTTGTGGAGTTATACGGGCTGGATGATTATCACACTTCAATTGACACACTTGAGCATCTGACTCAATACTCCAGTTCAGAATTTGCTGTTCGTCCGTTTATTAATAAATATCCTGAGCAGATGATGGCGCAGATGGCTGTTTGGACTCTCTCGAATAATGAACATGTACGAAGGCTCGCCTCTGAAGGCTGCCGCCCGCGTCTTCCCTGGGCGAATGCCTTAGCTGAGTTTAAAAAAGACCCTCAGGAAGTTATAAAAATACTCGAACTTTTAAAAGATGACAGCAGCCTTTATGTGCGCAGAAGTGTAGCGAATAACCTTAATGATATTAGTAAAGACAATCCGCAGCTGGTGGTGAATATTGCCCGGGAATGGATTGGGAAAAATAAACACCGAGACTGGATTGTTAAGCATGCCTGCCGGGGATTGTTAAAGCAGGGGCATCCGGAGGTTTTAGCTTTATTCGGGTTTGCTGTGCCTGAACACATTAATGTTATTTCTTTTAAAGCGGATAAAAGGGTAAAAATAGGAGAGACTTTAGATTTTTCATTTTCTCTAAACAGCAGCAGACCGTTAGGAAAACTTCGTATTGAGTTTGTTCTCGGTTTTATGAAAAAAAATGGTAAAAGAGCCGAAAAAATTTTTAAAATATCAGAATCAGTCCTAAATACAAACACTAAAAAGGTGACTAAGCAGTTCAGTTTTAAAAGAATTTCTACCCGAAAATATTATTCTGGAGAACATCATCTGACTATTGTGGTAAACGGTGCCGCTATGTGTAAAAGCAGTTTTTACCTAGAAGAATAAGAAAGGTCACTGCAGATTTAAATAAATATAAATATTATTGTTTTGGTGATGTTGGTTATGTTTTTTTATTTTAAAACTGCTGCGTTGTAGACATTTTATTAAAAATAACTTAAGTTTTACCACTAATTAGTTACCCTCAGTGGATCAGGATGCCCGTCAAAGCTGTTCAAGGAAGAGGTAAATAACCAGCCTGAAACAGGCTATTGAAAATACCTCAATCAATCTCAATGGATCTACTCCTAAATATATCCATATATATTTCAGATCTTTCTTATTGCACCGACAGGCTGTTAACCGGCTCGGTTATTATTTAAGTATTTAATATGCTTACTGTTAGTGCTTTTGTACGCGCTCTGTTTGTTAGCGGGTATAGACCACCAATTGAAAAGGAAAATGTACAGTTCAATAATTTAAAGCACTGCATTGCATTAGGCCTTGCAGTAAATATTATTATTTTAAGGGTTATTTATGACTGAAGTTAAACAAAAAATGTCACTAACAAAACGAGTTCTTCTCGGCATGTTTATTGGTATTGCGACAGGTTTTCTTATACGGACTTTTTTTTCGGATATCAGTTTTGTAAACGATTATATTGTTCATGGCGTTTTTGACGTCGGCGGCGCAATTTTTGTTGCCAGCCTGAAAATGCTGGTGGTACCGCTTATTTTTGTATCGTTAGTCTGTGGAACAAGTTCATTAAAAGATATTACAACGTTAGGCCGGTTAGGCGGTAAGACGATTTCTTTTTATCTGGCAACTACTGCCATTGCAATTACTCTGGCTATTTTAATGGCTAATATTTTCCAGCCAGGTGTCGGTGCAGATCTTTCTGCCGCATCGTCTTTCAAATCTTCGGATGCTCCTTCTTTAGGCTCGGTGATCATTAATATGTTCCCGACTAATCCGATCAACTCTATGGCTCAGGGTAATACACTGCAGATTATTGTATTTGCAATCTTATTCGGTATCGCGGTTAGCTCTGCAGGTAAAGCCGGGGAACGTGTGGCATTGGTCTTTGCGGATCTTAACGAAGTTATTATGAAGTTAGTGGTGATGCTGATGAACATTGCCCCTTACGGTGTATTCTTCCTGATGGCGAAACTATTTACTGAAATCGGTTTAGAGGCTATCGGCAATTTACTGGGTTACTTTCTAGTACTTTCAGGCACATTGCTGCTGCATGGTTTTGTCACCTACGGCTTATTCTTTAAAGTATTTACCGGCCTTAATCCGTTAACATTTATCAAGAAAATGGAAACTGCCATTACTTTTGCATTTTCAACTGCCTCTTCAAGTGCAACGATTCCGGTGACTCTGGAAACGGCCACTAAACATCTGGGAGTAAAAAATAAGATAGCATCATTTACCGTTCCTTTAGGGGCGACGGTAAATATGGACGGGACTGCGATTATGCAGGGCGTTGCAACGGTATTTATCGCACAGGCGTTTAATATTGATTTATCACTGGCTGATTACGGCGCTGTTATTTTAACTGCAACTTTAGCATCAGTGGGTACTGCCGGTGTGCCGGGGGTTGGTTTGATTATGCTGGCGATGGTGCTTAATCAGGTTGGTTTACCCGTTGAAGGTATTGCAATGATCATGGGAGTCGACAGACTGCTGGATATGATCCGTACTGCCGTTAATATTACTGGTGACAGTGTGGTGACCTGTATTGTTGCTAAATCAGAAGATGAAATGGATGTTGATGTATTTAACGATCCTAAAGCCGGAGATAAGGAAGAAGAACTGCACCTTCATACACTCAGAGGGGCGGACGCACAGCCGGCTAAGGCTGACACCTCCGTTTAAACTGAGTTGTTGTTAATATAAAGCCCTTGCGCTCCAGCAGCGCAAGGGCTTTTTTATTTTATAAAAGCATCAATTATCGGGCATTCTGCTTTTGAATTGCCGTGACACTGCTTGGTGAGTGCTTTTAAACTGTTTAACAAGACCTGCTGCTGATCTATTCTTGCTTGTAATTCCTCTATTTTCTGCTGCGCAATTATTTTCACATCGGCACTGCTGCGCTCTTTATTTTCACACAGTAAAAGCAGTTCTTTACACTCTTTCAAGTTAAAGCCGGCATCTTTGGTGCTTTTAATAAAATGCAGCTGCCGGATCATGGCCTCTGGGTAATAGCGATAGTCATTTTCACCACGAGGCGGTGATTGAATTAGTCCGATCTGTTCATAGTGGCGGATTGACTTGATCGATAACCCGGTTGTCTTGGCCGCCTGGCTGATTGATAACATAATAGATACCTTACTTTTTTGTTTTAAAACGTTTTAATAATAATGAGTTAGTTAATACCGTAATACTTGATAACGCCATTGCGCCTCCGGCAATCGCCGGGCTTAAATAACCCATTGCGGCAGCCGGAATCGCCGCGGTATTGAAAATAAATGCCCAGAACAGATTCTGCTGTATTTTATGCCAGGTTGCCTTGGAAATATCAACAGCCAGTGCCACTAAGCGCGGATCATTACGCATTAAGGTGATTGATGCACTTTCTTTTGCTGCGTCACTGCCGGTGCCCATAGCAATGCTTACATCGGCCTGCGCAAGTGCCGGAGCATCATTAACACCGTCTCCAACCATAGCGACGTGTTTGTTTTTCTGCAGTTCGATTAATTTATTGAGTTTCTGTTCCGGTTTCAGCTCACTATAGCAGCTGCCGATCTGCAGCTGCTGGCTGATATGTTTAACTACACTGTCTTTATCACCGCTTAACATCACCGTTTTCAGGCCGCGTTTGTGCAGCTGTATTATCGCTTCACTGCTTTCACTGCGGAGCTGGTCATTAATACTGATATAACCCAAAAGTGCCTGTTCCGAAGCAATATAAATGTAACTGTCGCTCTGATTTAACATTGTATCGAATACTTGCTGCGGCACTTTAATGTTAAAACGCTTCATCATGGCTAAGTTACCCGCAGCCAGGAAATCACCATCAACTAAGCCTTTAATACCTTCGCCGTTAACGGCCTGGACATGATCGTTATGATTTGCTGTTATCTGATTGGCTAAGCAGTAGCTCTTAACTGCATTGGCAATCGGGTGGCGGCTGCCGCTTTGTAATGCGTAGAGTTTAGCAAGCAGACTTTTGTTATCACCATTAAAGCTGAATATTTCGTTTAACTGGCCTTTACCCTGGGTTAATGTGCCGGTTTTATCGAAGATAATGGTCTGCAGTTTATAAGCCTGCTGCAGGGTTTTAATGTCCTTAATTAAGATCCCCTGTTGCGCAGCCACTCCCGTACCGACAACAACCGCTGTTGGTGTCGCTAACCCTAAAGCACATGGGCAGGCAATCACTAAAACAGCAACTGCACTGATTAATGCATGCTGAAAATCACCCGTTAACAAATACCAGGATAAAAATGTTGCTAGGGCAATAAGTAAAACAACGGGTACAAAAACAGCGCTGATTTTGTCAACCAGCTGCATAATTGGGGCTTTACTCATCTGCGCATTTTCAACTAATGAGATGATTTTACTTAAGCTGGTGGACTCACCGACAGCTGTGGTTTTAATTAATAAAACGCCCTCACCATTAATACTGCCGGCAATCACAGGGTCGTTATTGTTTTTTAAAATCGGTTTACTTTCACCGGTTAATAATGATTCATCTAAATAACTTTTCCCCTGCACGACTAAGCCGTCAACCGGGACTTTCTCACCGATAGCAACCTGTACGAGGTCATCGACTTGTACATTTTCAATTTTCACATCGACATAAACCTTACCTTTTTTGACCTTAGCGGTATCAGGGCGAAGCGCCATCAGGGCATTAATCGCACTGCTGGTACTTTGTTTAGCGCGATGCTCCAGATATTTACCCAGAGTTACCAGAGTAATCACTAAAGCGCTTGATTCGAAGTACAGCGGCTGGTCTAAGCCGAACAGAAGAATATACAAGCTGTAAAAATAAGCTGCACTGGTGCCTAGGGCCACTAATAAATCCATATTGGCAGATCCGTTTTTCAGACTCAGCCAGGCGCCTCTATAAAAGCGTGCGCCGATGATAAACTGCAGGGGCGTTGCTAAAGTAAACTCCAGCCAGCCGGGTAATAAACTATGTTCATTATTTATAAGCATATTGAGCATGGTTAATAGAAACGGCAGGCTCAGTATGACAGCCGCTGCTAAGGTGGCTAATGCTTTCCTATCGCGCTTTTTATGCTCAGCTGCTTTTAAGGCGTTTTGAGTTTTTAGATCCTGTTTGGATTCAATAGTCAGCTGATAAGGCATTTGGGCTGCCAGCTGCTTAATATCTGTCTCAGATAACGCCCCCTGAATAGTTCTCAGCTGTAGTTTTTCAGTGGCAAAATTAGCCTGTGTATCAATAATCAGGGGCGATGCATTAAGAATGCTGGTGGTTTTATTAGCACAGCTGATGCAGCTCCAGCCGCTTACTGAAATGAGAATAGTTTCGCTGTCGGTCTGATAGCCCTTTTTTTCCAGTACAGCTAAAATTAGATTAAGTGTTTCACTATGATCTGCCTGCGGTGCAAAGCATAGCAAAGCACTTTCTAATGCAAAATTGACTTCAGCTGTTACAGCAGGGATTTCATTTAATGCGCTTTGTAACCGGCCAGCGCAGCCTGCACAGTTCATACCATAAACGGGTAGTTTTAATTTTGATACGGTAGACATGTTAATTCCTTAACCATAACTAAGCTCAGATAACATTAGCATAACCTTTACCCTTAGGGTAAAGTCAAAGGCAGTTAGAAAATAAATTTATACTTGCTATTTATTTAAAACAGCACAAAATAAAGACTGTCTAAAAAAACAGGTGTTAATTGTGACTGATACAAATTCTTCCCCACAACGAAAAATAATTCATATTGATATGGATTGTTTTTATGCGGCTGTAGAGATGCGGGATAATCCGCAGTATCAGAATATAGCGCTTGCAATAGGCGGTCATAGTGAACGCCGCGGTGTGCTTTCAACCTGCAATTATAAAGCGCGGCAGTTTGGTGTACGCTCGGCGATGCCCAGCTTTAAAGCCAAAGCTTTGTGCCCGGATCTGGTGATTATTCCAGGACGTATGCAGGTTTATGTCGAGGTTTCTAAAAAGATAAAAGAGATATTTTTCCGCTATACGGATCTGGTGGAGCCTTTGTCTTTAGATGAAGCATTTTTAGATGTCAGCGAATGTACTCTGTTTAAAGGTTCTGCAACTTATATTGCTCAGGATATCCGCCGTGCAATTTTTGAAGAGCTGCATTTAACCGCTTCAGCGGGCGTCGCCCCTTGTAAGTTTCTGGCAAAAATAGCATCAGATGAAAATAAACCTAATGGTCAATGTGTTATCCCACCTAATAAAGTGGCTGAATTTGTAGAAACACTGGCGCTTAAAAAAATTCCCGGGGTGGGTAAAGTTGCGCAGCAGAAACTGGCGCTAAAAGGGCTGTTCAGCTGCGGAGATGTACAGCAGTATGACAGTGAAAAGCTGCTGTTAGAGTTTGGAAAATTAGGCGGTGCGCTGCTGAATTTCAGCCGCGGTATTGATAACCGGGTGGTTGAACCTAATCGTGAGCGAAAATCATTAGCGGTTGAACGTACTTTTGAGAAAGACTTATTAGATGAGTCTGCCTGTCTGCAGCATTTAGATGCTTTTTATGATGAACTTAACCGCCGTTTACAAAAAGTATTAAAAGAAAAAATGATAACAAAAGTTGGCGTAAAAATTAAATTTGGGGATTTTACGGTAAAAAGTGCCGAGCGGAAATCAGCTGAATTATCATTATCTTTGTTCAAAATATTACTGCACCATCTGTTAGAGCAGACACCGGATAAATCGATCCGTCTGCTGGGGATTTCAGTTGGATTAGAGAAGCGTATCAGTGATAATCAATCGGCGGTTCAGCTTAGTCTTTTAGATTAAGATTTTTAGTTAAGGTGAATATGAAACAGTATGTATTAATTACCGGTGCCAGTGCCGGACTTGGTGAAGAGTTTGCCTATCAGCTTGCGAAACAGGGATTTCCATTGTTATTAGTGGCAAGACGCTTCGATAGATTAGAGCAGGTTCAGAAAAACATTAAAGGTTTATATCCAGATTTAGAAGTGCGCTGCTGCAGTGCGGATTTAAGTGAAACGGCTGGGCTTCAAGCCGTGAGTGATTATATTGATAAAGAATCACTGAGTTTAGTCGGGCTGATAAATAATGCCGGCCTGGGGCAGAGAGGTTTGTTTTCAGACAGCGAATTAAGTAGGCAGATGCAGCTGCTGCAGGTGAATATCAGCGCGTTAGTGGCGTTAACGCACCTGTGCATACCGCTGCTTAGCGGCCAGAAAAACAGCTTTATTATTAATGTCGCGTCAACGGCAGCTTTTCAGGCCGGACCTAATCTGGCGGTTTATTACGCCAGTAAAGCGTTTGTTTTATCTTTCAGTGAAGCACTGCATGAAGAGCTGAAAGGGCAGGGGATCAGGGTGAGTACATTATGCCCGGGCGCGACTAAAACGGAGTTTGCACAGGTTGCAGATATGTCGGATTCACTGGTTTATAAAATGCGTGTAATGGATAAGCAGCCGGTGGTCAGTTATGCACTTGCTAATTTAAATAAAGCCGTTGTTATTCCGGGAATAGTTAATAAATTTGGAGCATGGACAGCGCAGCTTGCTCCGAGAACTGTGGCGCGGAAAATAGCTTATCTAATTCAGAAATAATACCAATTCCATTAATTAAATGATCTATTTAGGCGTAGGGAAAATGGATGAAAGCAAGGCGTTGATTGCAGTAACTAGTGCCTTTTCCAATTAATTTTGATTAGTTGACTTTATAAGTTTGCCGTACGCTTTGTTAAGTTTTGAACGTGCGGCATCTACATCGAACATCCAGTTTATCGTTTCTTTTTTCTCATTGCGTTTAAGCGCCCAAGCGGATAACTCCCGTTTTAATGTATCCATGTCCGGTATGCGCCTGTCCAGACACTGTTTACTCATAACTCCAATCTCTATTTCCGCCATATTCAGCCAGCTGGCATGCTTCGGAGTGTAATGAAATTCCAGTTTGTTAAGTATTCTTCGCGCTTCTTCCGGCGG
>NZ_KB907006.1 GCF_000381745.1 Psychromonas ossibalaenae ATCC BAA-1528
CTAAAATCCCCCTAGTGACACAATTAGCGATATGAGTATGAATATCAGTCTGTGAATTACTGGTTGAATTAGAATCTGAGCTGATTAGATTAGATTAGATTAGCCTAAATTTCCCGACGGCGGCGACAGTAGAGCTAGCTATTATTTTTAATTTAAATACGACGGTACTAATCCAGTTCATTTTATCTGTTGAGGCTATGTAACTGCTTGCTGAGTGACTCCGTAGCAGAGGGGGGGGAGTGGCGAATGTAATTACTTAGAGGAATTTATCTAACGCTAGAATCGCTCTGAATTGTATCTGAGTTAGATTAGCGCGAATCATGATGGAGGCATGGGGTAATCACAGTCTGGTCTGAATTGGTAATGATCTACAGGTACATATCAATGCTGATTTAAAATAATGATTTAGTGCTGAGAAATATGATTGTTGTAATTTTGCTTAGAATTTAAATGTGAAAGTCGCGAGGGAGGTTACCGGATATGGACAGGATTTAAAATACTAAAGTCTAGATATGAAAAAGGCGCGTGGATTTCTCCATGCGCCTTATCAATAATATGGTGGCCCCTCCCCGACTTGAACGGGGGACCTGACGATTATGAGTCGTATGCTCTAACCAACTGAGCTAAGGGGCCAAATTTGAAACGCGATTATATAAGCTTCGCTTATATCTGTCTAGCCTATGTAAGTCGTTTGCCTATTAATTAATCGCTCTTTTGGGTGTTAATCGACAAACTCAGTCAATTATCACTATTTAGTTAAAAAAAATCCTGCATCAGCAGGATTTTTGTTTGTACCGTAAATGAATTATTCGTCTAGAAAGCTGCGCAGCTGTTCACTGCGGCTCGGATGACGAAGTTTACGTAATGCTTTCGCTTCAATCTGACGGATACGCTCACGTGTTACATCAAACTGTTTACCAACTTCCTCAAGAGTATGGTCGGTATTCATATCAATACCAAAACGCATACGCAGAACTTTTGCTTCACGTGCGGTTAATCCTTCCAATACATCGTTCGTTGCATTTTTAAGGCTTTCGCTTGTTGCACAGTCGACCGGTAGAGCAATAGTCGTATCTTCAATGAAATCACCTAGATGTGAATCTTCATCATCACCAATGGGTGTTTCCATTGAGATCGGCTCTTTAGCAATTTTCAGGACTTTGCGGATTTTATCTTCCGGCATCATCATGCGTTCAGCTAGTTCTTCCGGCTGCGGTTCACGCCCCATCTCCTGCAGCATCTGACGAGAAATACGGTTAAGTTTATTAATCGTTTCAATCATATGTACCGGGATACGAATGGTACGCGCCTGGTCGGCAATAGAGCGAGTAATTGCCTGACGGATCCACCAGGTTGCGTAAGTTGAGAATTTGTAACCACGGCGGTATTCAAATTTATCAACCGCTTTCATTAGACCGATATTACCTTCTTGAATTAAATCTAAGAATTGTAAACCACGGTTAGTGTATTTTTTAGCGATAGAGATAACTAGACGTAAATTGGCTTCTACCATCTCTTTCTTCGCACGGCGTGCTTTTGCTTCGCCGATACTCATATTGCGTGAAATTTCTTTTAAATCGCTGATAGTAAGTGCACTTTGTTCTTCAACTGCCAGCATTTTTCTTAAACAGCGGTTTAAGTCTTCTTCAAATTCACTAATACGTTTTGCGTAATCGGTGCCACTGGAAAGAATTGCTTCGATCCATGATTTATTAGTTTCGTTGCCTTTGAATATGAAGATGAACTCTTTCTTAGGCATTTTACACTGTTCAACACAGATCTTTAGAGCAAGCCGCTCTTGAACTCGAACAGTATTCATTGAAGAACGGATGGCTTTAACCATACGGTCAAACTGTTTTGGGATCAGTTTAAACTGCTGGAAGAACTCTGCCTGCTCATTGATTGCCTTACGGGTTTCTGCGTGACCGCGTCCGTTTTTGGCTATTGAATCTTCAACAACTTTATTCAGTTTGCGAAGTTCAGCAAACTTTTCAGCCGCTTCTTCAGGACAAGGACCTTTTGGCCCTTCTTCTTCGTCGTCTTCATCCTCGCCATCATCAGGCAAGTCTTCATCTTTTAACTGACTGTCTGTTAATTCAGAGCCGATATGTGTCGCACTGACCGCCTGAGTCATTTCATCATTCGGATCAACGAAACCGCTGATTAAATCAGTCAGTTTCATCTCTTCAGCTTCGTAGCTGTCCCAGTTATCTAATAAACCCGTTATTGTTGCCGGATATTCAGAAACGGAAGTCTGTACTTCTTTAATACCTTCTTCGATACGTTTGGCAATAACAATTTCGCCTTCACGTGTCAGCAGCTCAACAGTACCCATTTCGCGCATATACATACGCACAGGGTCGGTTGTACGGCCGATTTCTGATTCAACCGTTGCTAAAACCTGTGCTGCAGCTTCTACAGCATCTTCATCGGGAGTATCGCTGTCGTCTCCGCCTAACATCATTTCATCTGCATCTGGTGCAGTTTCAACAACACGGATCCCCATGTCACCGATCATTTGAACAATGTCTTCAACCTGTTCTGATTCAACAATATCTTGCGGCAGGTGGTCATTAACTTCTGCGTAGGTTAAGAAACCCTTTTCTTTACCTTTTATAATAAGCTCTTTGAGCTGTGACTGAGGTGTTTGAGCCATAGATACCGTCCAAAATAGAGTGCAAATAGGATATGTAATTGAAAAAAATACAAGCGCTCGATTATACGCTTATATTGTAAATTTTTCCAGTTCCATTAATTTTGTTTTTGTTCAACGAGAAGCTGCGCAAGCTGCAGTGTTTCTTCGCTAGTTAATACTTGCCCTGTACGGGCTTTTTGTTTTAAATATTCAATCTTCTGATTGATGTGAAGATTAAGGAAATTTTCTAAGATATCTAAGAAAACCGCTTCATAATTTTCTTCTTCAACATCGTTTTGCCATACCGCCAGCTTATTCAGCTGACTACTTTCTGGCTTTTCCCGCCAGTGTTCAAGTAATTGCCCTGTAGTTATGTTGGGACTAACTCGGCATATTTCAAGTAACGAATTTAATAAAGTTAAGCCGGGTAAATTTATCTCTTTAAATTCAGGAAACTCCGGCAGACCGTAAGCCATGCTCGGGTGCTGCAGCAGCACCGAAATGGCTAAGCGCATCGGTGTTACTTTCTGTTTGTTATCGGGCTTAGCTGTTTTTGCTGCTTCCGGCAGCAGTTTCTTCAAACCTTGTTTTTCAATGCCCAGTAACTGAATTAATTTTTCTTCCATCATTTGTCGAAATACAGTTTCAGGAAGTTTACTGATCAGCGGAATTGCCAGCTGTGCCAGTTTGGCTTTGCTGTCCGCAATACTCATATCGACCTGGCTTAATAAGTGCTGAAAAAGAAAATCAGATAATGGGACTGCCTGTTCGATCAGTTTTTCAAAGGCTTCTTTACCCTCCTTCTGCACTAAGCTGTCCGGATCTTCACCATCAGCAAGAAACATAAAGCGTAATGTTCGACCGTCCTGTATATAAGGTAGTGCATTTTCCAGCGCTCGCCAGGCTGCCGTTCTTCCTGCTTTATCGCCGTCAAAGCAGCAGATCACTTCACTGCTGTGGCGGAAAAGAATATGAATGTGATCTGATGTGGTGCTGGTACCAAGTGATGCAACTGCATAATCAATAGCAAATTGACCAAGCGCAACAACATCCATATAACCTTCTACGACTAAAATGCGCTGAATTTCTTTATAGCTCTGCTTAACCTGGTATAAACCGTATAACTCTTTGCCTTTATGAAAGATCGGTGTCTCAGGTGAGTTTAAATATTTAGGTTCACCTTCACCTAAAACTCGTCCGCCAAATCCGATAACACGGCCGCGCTGATCATGAATAGGGAACATTAAACGGTCCCGAAAGCGATCGTAACTGCCGTTTTTTTCTTTAGGGATTAACATACCGGCATCAATCAGCTGTTTTTCTAGATCAGGCGAAACAGCAAAGCGTTTACGTACTTCATCCCAGCCGTCAGGCGCATAGCCAATTTTAAAGTACTTGACCGTTTCTCCGGATAAACCGCGTTTTTTAAGGTAGTTGATTACCTGTTTACTGTTTTTATGAGAGCGTAACTGCTGCTGATAGAAAACGGTAATATCAGCCATTAGCTGATAGAGGTCTTTACGGTCAACATAACTATTTTGCTGTGATGCCGGCGAGCCGTTTTCTTCTCGCGGTACTTCAATAGATAACTGTTCGGCTAGTGTTTCAACGGCATCAACAAATTCAATACCGTCATATTCCATAACAAAAGAGAGTACATTGCCGCTCGCTCCGCAGTTAAAGCAGTGATAGAACTGTTTATCGGCACTGACAGAAAAGGAGGAGTTGTTATTACCGTTATGGAAGGGGCAGCAGGCGCGGTAGTCTTTGCCTTTCTTTTTTAATTTTACACGGCTGTCAATGAAGTCAACAATATCGGTGCGGGCAATAAGATCATCAATAAAATTTCGAGGAATGCGTCCAGCCATGTATTAAACCATTAAGTAAATTATTAAATTAATCCGTTGTTCAGCGGATCTGCTGTTAAGTGTACTTTACAAACAAAAAAGCCCCAAACTTATTGCTAAGCATGGGGCTTTTTTATCTAACGATCTTCAGAGTTAAGCTAAGCTGGCTCTTACAAGTGCGCTTACTTCACCCATGTCAGCTCGTCCTTGAATATCTTTCTTGAGTACTGCCATCACTTTCCCCATATCCTGCATACCGTTTGCATCAGAAGATGCAACAGCCTGCTCGACTAAAGCTTTCACTTCATCTGTGGTCAGTGCTTGTGGAAGAAACTCCTGCAATATAGCAAGTTCTGTCTTTTCAACTTCAACAAGATCAAGTCGATTCGCTTTTTCAAATTGAGTAATTGAATCTTTACGCTGTTTTACTGATTTAATGATGACAGCCGTAACCTCATCATTATTCAGCTCAACTTTATTATCGATTTCAATTTGTTTGATTGCAGCTAGTAACATACGAACAGTGCCCAGACGGACCTTATTCTTCGCTCGCATTGCGAGTATTTGTTCTTCTTTTAATCTTGCTTTTAAAGACATAATTGACCTTTATCTAATAATTAGTAAAGGCGAACGCGACGTGCGTTTTCACGAGAAAGTTTTTTCAAGTGACGTTTAACTGCTGCTGCTTTAGCGCGTTTACGTACTGTAGTAGGTTTCTCAAAGTATTCACGTTTACGTGTTTCTGCTAAGATACCTGCTTTTTCGCAAGAGCGTTTAAAACGACGAAGTGCTACGTCAAATGGTTCGTTTTCACGAAGTTTAATTACTGGCATGTGCCTATTACCTTTATGGTTACGGTCGTATATTGACCAGTTCATTTAAAATGGTGCGAGATTTTAATCCTATTTGGGGCAAAAAGTAAAGGATTAGTGTGTTAAATATAGTGAAATATATGCAAAGATCCTTAAGATCTACTCTTTGCTTAACTGTCAATGTGTTTATTGGTGATTAGCAGGTGAAAAAAAACACTGTTAGCCAGTTTTTTACGTTAAACTAGCGCGTTTTTTTCGGCAGAAATTTTTTATTATTACTTTCATAAAGGGGCATTTATCATATGCGTATTTTGGGTATTGAAACATCATGTGATGAAACTGGTATTGCTGTTTATGATGATCAATTAGGTTTGTTATCACATCAATTGTACAGTCAGGTAGACCTGCATGCAGATTACGGCGGCGTTGTACCTGAACTTGCATCTCGTGATCATGTACGTAAAACCATTCCATTAATTAAGGAAGCGCTAGCTTCTGCCGGCTGCAGTAAAGATGATATCGATGCTGTTGCGTTTACCGCTGGACCAGGTCTGGTTGGTGCATTGTTAGTTGGAGCATGTATCGGGCGCAGTATTGCGTTTGCCTGGAATAAACCAGCCATTGCAGTGCACCATATGGAAGGGCATCTACTTGCACCTATGCTTGAAGAAAACCGCCCGAAATTTCCATTTTTAGCTTTGCTGGTTTCCGGAGGCCATACGCTTATGGTGCAGGTGGATAATATTGGCGAGTACAAAGTATTAGGCGAAAGTATTGATGATGCTGCTGGTGAAGCATTTGATAAAACTGCAAAATTACTGGGTTTGGATTACCCCGGCGGACCGCGCTTAGCTAAAATGGCTGAAGACGGAGTGCCTGGACGTTTTGTATTCCCACGACCAATGACGAATAAACCTGGTCTTGATTTTAGTTTTAGCGGCTTAAAAACATCTGCCGCAGTTACTATCCAGAAAGAGGGCAAAGATGCACAGACACAAGCGGATATTGCCCTTGCGTTTCAGGATGCGGTGATTGATACCATTGCTATTAAATGTAAGCGTGCGTTAAAAGAAACCGGTTTAAAACGTTTAGTTGTTGCTGGTGGTGTAAGTGCTAATCAGTCTCTACGCGCTCAATTAGCCGTATTAATGAAATCCAGAGGCGGTGAAGTTTTTTATCCACGTAACGAATTCTGTACAGATAACGGGGCAATGATTGCTTATGCCGGCATGCAGCGTCTTAAAGCCGGTCATTTTGAAAATTTAGAGATAGAAGCTAAACCCCGCTGGCCGATAGAAATATTGTTAAGTGTGGCGAAATAATACATTTAAATAATCGTTTATTATTCGCATACTGTATAATTCGGTATTAAATATTGTTTTTTCTTTTATATTAAGACTTTTAATGATGACTCAGACAAATAAAAATAACTTAACGCAACATGAAGTAAATATTCCAGTTTATCAACCCGCTTATCAAGATGATGAAATTGATTTGCGTGAGTTACTCAAAGTTATTTGGGATTATAAATGGCTGACGGTGTTTATGTGTGCTGTCGCAATTGTTGGATCCATTTTTTATGCTCTAAATGCACAGGAGTGGTGGGTTGCTAAAGGTAAAGTTATTGCCCCGCAGATAAATGATGTTGCTACTTTGTATTCGCAAAGTAAAAAAGTTGGCGCTATATTAAATGCCGGTAATTCATCTTCCAATAATAAAAAAGAGATGAAGGATTTTATTGATCTTTTTGAACCTGATACTTTATTTAAAAACTTTATTAATGCTTTTAATTCATCAGTAAATAAAAAAGTCTTCTTAGAAAAAAATTCCGTTTTTATTGAGTATTTAAAAGAGAATAATATTAAGGTTCCCAGTAAAGAATTAAGTTTGAGTTCGCTAGAAGAACGTCAAAAATATTCAAAAGTTCTTAATGACTGGATGACAGAAATTAACGCATCACTAAACAGTGAACATTCTGAATTAAGTTTATCGTTTAAAACGTCAATGAAAGAATCATCAGCAGAATTGTTAAATGCATATATTGTATATATCAGTAAAACTGTAAAAGACAATCAGTTTGAAAAATTTTTAATGTTTGTTGAATCGTCAAAACAAGAGCTTGAGATCTCTGTCGAAATGAGTGAAGTGAAGGTACAGCAGAAGTTAGCACGATTATTGAAGAAAACAGAATATGCTTACCAGATTGCTTCTCAATCTAATTTAGTTGATTATCAAACTAACGTAAATCCTAATGAAGAGCTGTTTCAGATTAATTTAGGTGAGAAAGCCTTAAAAGCAAAAATTAAGGTTTTAAAATCAATTAAAGATTTAAGCATTTTAGATCCGTCAATTTCACAAATGCAGATAACATTAGATACATTGAACAACTTGAAGTTTGTTGATGACCGTTCATTCTCACCATTTCGTTATTTAGAAATTGTAGAGCCTCCATTGGCACGTGCAGCACCAAAACGTGCATTGATTGTTATTTTATCAACGTTACTTGCGGGTATGCTTTCGATATTTATTGCACTAGTGCACTATTTTATGACTAAAAAAGAAGTTTGATTTTTTAAACTGTTTTTCTGTGCTAAGAATAAATCCCGCTTATTGAGCGGGATTTTTATATCTATTGATTATTTGTTTTGACCGCGAAAGCTCTTTCCATTTAGGGTAATAACTTACTTTTCTTCCTGCATCCAGACTGCCGCCTGCTTGGCAAAGTAGGTCAAAATACCGTTCGCCCCGGCGCGTTTAAAGCACAGTAATGATTCTAATACGCACTCTTTCTCTTTCAACCAGCCGTTATCAATAGCCGCTTTATGCATCGCATATTCACCGCTGACCTGATATGCAAATGTAGGCACCTGTAGTTCGGTTTTAACACGGCGGACAATATCTAAATAGGGCATGCCTGGTTTAACCATTACCATATCCGCACCTTCCTGGATATCTAATGCCACTTCGTGAATTGCCTCGTCACTGTTTGCTGGATCCATCTGGTAGGTAGATTTATTACCGCCTTTTAAGTTACCTGCGCTGCCGACGGCATCACGGAAAGGACCGTAATAGTTTGATGCATATTTTGCGCTGTAGGCCATGATCTGTGTATTGATATAACCTGCGTTTTCTAGTGCTTTACGAATTGCGCCGATACGGCCGTCCATCATATCTGAAGGTGCAACAATATCTGCTCCGGCCTGCGCATGAGAAAGTGCCTGTTTGACTAGTATTTCAGTAGTAATGTCGTTTAATACATAACCCTCTTGATCAATAATACCGTCTTGACCGTGTGTGGTGAAAGGGTCCAGGGCAACATCGGTAATGACGCCTAACTCAGGGCAGGCTTCTTTAACCGCCCTAACAGCGCGTTGTGCAAGACCTTCTGCGTTATAAGCTTCTTCTGCCATCAGTGTTTTTATTTCATCCGGTGTAACAGGGAACAGTGCGACAGCCGGAATACCTAATGCGCTTAACTCTTTGGCCTCTGCAACTAACAAATCCACAGAAAGACGTTCAACGCCGGGCATTGAAGTAATACTTTCGCGACGCTTTTGACCTTCAAGAACAAACATAGGGTAAATAAGATCGTTCACTGAAAGCTGGTTTTCAGCCACTAAACGACGTGAAAAATCATGCTTGCGTAAACGGCGTAAACGTCGTGCGGGGAAACTTTGAGAAGTAGTCATTAATATTCCTATTAAGTCTGTTAGTAAGAATAACTATCTGCAGGCTGATATTTTGTTCGGGAGCAGTGTCAAAGTACCCCGTCCTATAAATTCTGCCCTAAAGCAAATAATGTATTTTATATATTAAAAAAGGCGCGGCTTGTCGCGCTTGTTTCTATAAGAAGCTGTTCCGTATTTTGAGAACGAGCCGCTGCAATTGTCTGTGCAATAAACGGCAGATACTTAGGTTCATTACGGCTGGATTTTGGTTTTGGGCGCATTGAACGAGGTAACAGGTAAGGGCTGTCCGTCTCAATCATTAAACGGTTTCCGGGAATAAGTTTTACCAGCTCTAAAAGCTGGCCTCCACGACGTTCGTCGCAAATCCATCCGGTAATGCCAATGTGCAGGTCAATGGCTAAGGATCGCTCTAAATCAGCCTGGCTGCCGGTAAAACAGTGTAGAACTGCATTGGGAAGTTGACTGATATAAGGTGTTAGCAGTTCAATGAAGCGTTTGTTTGCATCCCGCTCATGCATAAATACCGGCAGCTGCAGTTCAACAGCTAATTCCAGCTGCTGTACAAATGCGTATTCCTGCTCTGCTGGTGTGGAATAATTACGGTTAAAGTCTAAGCCGCATTCTCCAATTGCTTTCACCTGCTGGTTTGATGCTAAATTTTTAAGGTGAGACAGGCTTGCTGCATCGAAGGTTTTGGCATCATGAGGATGAATACCGGCGGTGCAGTACAGGTAATCTGGAGCCGATAAGGCGAGCTGCAGAGCTGCTTCACTTTCTTTTAAACTGGTTCCGGTGATAACCATATTTGTAACACCAGCTTGTCTGGCGTTACAAATAACATCAGGTAAGTCTTTTTCAAAACGTTTATTGGTCAGGTTGACACCGATATCTATCATTTAAAAAAACTCAGTAATTTATGCAGATTTAGTCTTGAGGTTTTTCTTCATTTTCATCTTGATCATTGTCTTTACGCACATAAAAACGTGAAAACAGCAGGCCTATTTCAAATAAAAGAAGCATCGGCACTGCGAGTAATGTTTGAGAAATAACATCTGGCGGCGTTAATAACATGCCGAAGACAAATGCACCGACCACAATATATGGACGTTTCTCTTTTAATTTTTCAGGTGTTGTTGCCCCCGTCCAGCATAAGACTAAAGTTGCTATTGGGATTTCAAAAGCTAAACCAAATGCAAAAAACAGCTTTAAGACAAAGTCTAAATAACTACTGATATCGGTTGCTATAGTGACACCTTCAGGTGCTGTGCTGGTAAAAAAGGAAAAAGCTAAGGGGAAAACCACATAATAAGAAAATGCCATGCCTAAATAAAAGAGTAGAGCGCTGCTGATCACCAAAGGCGCAATTAGTTTGCGTTCATGTTTGTATAAACCCGGTGCAATAAACGCCCATACCTGGTGTAAAATAGCCGGAATGGCAATAAAGATGGACAGTACAATGGTCAGCTTGATCGGTGTGAAAAACGGCGTTGCCACCCCGGTTGCAATCATGCTTGAGCCTTCAGGAAGCTGACTGGTAAGGGGGATTGCTATGTAGTGATAAATATCATTAGCAAAATAAACCAGGCTTAAAAATAGAACCATAACGATCGCAATAACACGTAATAAGCGGTCACGAAGTTCTAATAAATGAGATATTAACGGCAAGCTGTGTTTTGTTTGCGGATCGCTGGTTTCGCTTGAACTCATTCACTTTTATCCTGTGTAATTGGTGCTGCAGACTTATTAAGAATACTATTTTCATCGCTGTCTGCTGTGTTTACACTTTTCTCAGCGATTGATGAATTTAAGTCTTCATTGTTAGTTTGATATGGGCGGGTAATTTCCTGTGCCGCTTTTTTCATCTCATCAATTGATTCTTTAAGGTCAGGATCAAGGTCGCTAAGACCCTGTTTGCTCGCCTTGATCATATTCTCATTTATTTCATGCAGCTTTAATTCTTGAGATATTTCACTTTTTACCGAGTTAGCCATGCCTTTCGCGGTGTTCACCCAGCGTAGAACGCTGCGGATAGCTGTGGGTAAGCGCTCTGGGCCGAGCACTACTAAACCTATTACGGAGATAACAATCATCTCCCAAAATCCGATATCGAACATTTAGTTATAAACCTTTTAGCTCAAGGCTATGCTTGATCTTTATGTTTAGTTTTTTCGTTGATTTTCTGTTCGTCCGTTGTGCTTTTTTCTGATTTATCATCAACGCTCGGAGGAGTCGATTCTTCATCTTTCATCGCTTTTTTAAAGCCTTTTATTGCACCGCCTAAATCACCGCCAATGCCGCGTAGTTTTTTCGTACCAAAAAGTAGAACTACGATCACGGCGACAATGACTAGCTGCCAGATACTGATACCACCCATAATTTATTTCCTTCTGTTTCTATTATTTTATTAAACGGTTAAAAGCTTGTGACGTTTTATAACAAAGTTTAGCCCTTATTGGTATGATTCCATGCAAGTAACCAGGAAAAAACTGCTGGTACTGCAAAAAACAAAGCTAAATCTTGATCTGGTTTCATATATGCCAGCGCAGAAATTATGCTGAAAGTGAAACCTGCGCCAATATAAAAATAGCTTTTACTGTTATTGCGCTGCTGTCTATTAATTGATTCTGTTAACAAGCTCAGCTGCTGCTGTTGTTTTTTAGACTGTGACAAGTTGTGGTAAACCAGTTCCGGCAGCTCCGGCAGTTTTTCTAACCAGAACGGGGCTTTCTGCTGCATTTTTTTCATTAATGTTTTGGGGCTGACCTGCTCTTTCATCCAGTTTTCTAAAAACGGTTTAGCGGTATCCCACAAGTCTAGCTGCGGATATAACTGACGCCCTAAACCTTCGATATACAGCAGGGTTTTTTGTAATAAGACTAACTGCGGCTGCACTTTCATATTATAGCGGCGTGCAGTATTAAACAGGTTGATTAAAACCTGTGCAAAAGAGATCTCTGAAAGCGGTTTTTCAAAAATAGGCTCACAAACAGCGCGGATTGCAAATTCAAACTCTTCGACGGGGGTTTCCGGCGGTACCCAGCCTGAATCAACATGAAGCTGTGCAACCTGACGGTAATCTCGGTTAAAAAAGGCTAAGAAATTTTCAGCTAAATAACGTTTATCTTCATTATTGAGCGTACCGACAATGCCGCAGTCAATACCTATCCACAGCGGATCTTCCGGGTGCTCGTAGGAGACAAACACATTTCCCGGATGCATATCTGCATGAAAAAAGCTGTCGCGGAAAACTTGGGTGAAAAAGGCTTCTACACCACGTTCGGCCAGTAATTTAAGATTGGTATTCTGTGCTTTCAGTGACTCTATATCCGAAACAGGGATACCGTAGATTCGCTCCATCACTAAGGCATCTTTTGTACAGTAATCTGGATATATCTCAGGAACGTAGAGTACTTTCGAATCTAAAAAATTGCGTCTCAGTTGAATTGCGTTGGCACCTTCGCGCATCAGATCTAATTCGTCAATAATCGTTTTTTCGTACTCCTGCACAACTTCAACCGGGCGCAGGCGATCTGCATCTTTTAAGAAACGCTGCATCAGCGCCGCCAGCCACTTCATCAACTGTAGATCGGCTTGAATCGTTTTTTCAATACCCGGCCGGGTAACTTTAATGACAACTTCACGACCGTCTTCTTTTAGTGTCGCTGTATGAACTTGTGCAATTGAGGCTGAGGCAAGGGCGGTTTTATCAAAGTTATCAAACAGTGCTTTAATGGGCCGGTTAAATGACTTCTCAATCTGCTTTATGGCCAGCTCACCGCAAAATGCAGGTACATTATCCTGAAGGTGGGCAAGCTGATCCGCATAAACCGCCGGAAGCAGATCGCGGCGGGTTGATAACATCTGCCCCAGTTTAATATAAATCGGCCCTAGCGATTGCAGGCTTAGGCGTAAACGCTGCGCCAGGTCGGTATTTTTATGTTTGTTTTTTAACCAGAAAAGCGTCAGGCGCATCAAACGATAAGAGAACGGAATATGCTCTTTAGGCAGCAGTTCAATTAACCCGTATTCTATAACGGTTTTGTTTATTTGATATAAGCGGGATAGTTCTTTTAATTTTATCATTAGATGTTCCGCGTGAACTTATAAAGGAGCTTAAAATGCTGTTAGAGTCAGCGGCTGAAGCGCTGCTCAATTCGTTTTTCTAATGCTTGAGTCTCTTTGTGCAGATCATTTACCTGTTCACAGAAGTACATCACCTCTAATGGACCCGGTGCAAGTCTTAACTCTTCCGTAATGTACTCTGCGCTGTGTTTTTCAATTTTATGGAGCTGTTTGACGGCACTTTGGGTGCATTGTTTAAGGTGATAACAGAGCTTATGGGCTAATACGTCGCCGATTTTTGTCGAAAGTACCTCTTCCCCGTCAATATCCATTTCTGTCAGCAGCTGGGCAAACTGCTGGACTATCTGGATATCACCCTCAACTTCAAGCTGTTCTGTTTTGATCAGGCGGGTGAGTTGATGGTTATTCTGCAGTTCTTTTAAAGCAGAGATATTCAGACGGATAAAGCAGTCCGGCTGGCCTTCATATTTAGCTAGAATATCAATCTGCTGGGTGCTGATAACAAAATAGAGAGGTTTATTAATTTCTTTTAAAGATACACCAATAATCAGACCGTCAAGTTGTTTACGTCTTTGTTGTGCACTGGCATCCAGCAGGTGTAGTTTATTCACACCGCTTTCAAGTAAGCCGCAAAGCAGGTTGTCTAATGGCATAATTTTCTCGCTTTAATTAACTGTTGTTAGTATTTATAACCACGGTGTAAAGCCACAATGCCGGCGCTAAGGTTAAAGTATTCTGTCCCTTCAAAACCAACATTATCCATCATGCCTTTTAATGTATCCTGACAAGGGTGCATGCGGATGCTTTCAGCCAGATACTGATAACTTTCGCTGTCATTTGCGATGATTTTTCCCAGTTTAGGCAGAATGTTAAATGAGTAAAAGTCGTAAAATTTACTCACCGGCTGATAAAGAGGCTTTGAAAACTCTAATACTAATAAGCGCCCGCCGGGTTTTAAAACGCGATAGATAGAGGCTAAGGCTTTATCTTTATCGGTGACATTGCGCAGACCAAAAGCGATGGTCACTAAATCAAAATGATTATCCGGGAAAGGCAGTTCTTCAGCATTGGCCTGCACGTAATCAACGTTGCCGGCAATGCCCATATCACGGAGCTTGCTTCGGCCTACTTTAAGCATTGAGTCGTTGATGTCAGCTAAAACAACATGGCCGGTTTTACCTACTACGCGAGAGAATTTTGCGGTTAAATCACCGGTACCGCCGGCAAGGTCTAATGCTTTCTGACCTTTACGAATACCTGAGCAGTCAATAGTAAAACGCTTCCAGATTCGGTGAATACCCATAGACAATACATCATTCATTACATCATATTTAGCAGCTACAGAATGAAAAACTTCGGCAACTAAATCTGCTTTTTTATCTTCTTCTACGGTTTTAAAGCCAAAATGTGTAGTGTTTTCTAGTGCATTACTCATGGATTTCTCTTTGTTTGTGGTAATAATGAGAGCCGAGATAATACCTGATTCTGCTGAAAATTGGATCATTAATCTTGAATGCTAAACAAGAGATTGTGTAAAATTTGTTTATGTTACTTTTTGTTACGGTAGAATTGCTGACTTTACTTTAGAATTCCTTTAATAAAAAATAAATTTTTGCGAATGATCACAGCTCTTTTAAAGCGAACTAACATCCGTTTATTAAGTCCGTTATTGTTTACTAAATATAATATTTTAGTCTTTTAAACCTTACCTTCTGGAAACTATTTATGCTAAAAAATATCAATCCTACGCAAACTGCAGCCTGGTCTGAACTACAGGCTTTGTTTGATACTCATGCTGATATGGAATTATCTGCACTTTTCAGCAGTAACCCGGAGCGTTTTAAGCAGTTTTCCCGCTCATTTAATGATGATCTGTTAATCGATTTTTCTAAAAACTTAATCACTCAGGAAATTTTCGATAAGCTTCTGCAGTTGGCTGAACAGGTTGATTTAAAAGGTGCAGTTAAAGCACAGTTTGCCGGTGAAACGATTAATGTCACTGAAAACCGTGCGGTATTGCATAGCGCATTACGTAACCGCAGTAACACTCCTGTGATGGTTGACGGCGAAGATGTTATGCCGAAAATCAATAAAGTACAGGAACAAATGAAAGCGTTCTGTGCCAAAGTACATTCAGGTGAATGGAAAGGTTACACAGGTAAGCGCATTACTGATATCGTCAATATCGGTATCGGCGGTTCGGATCTTGGTCCTTACATGGTGACTGAAGCATTAGGCGCTTATAAAGTTGAAGGCATTGAAACTCACTTTGTGTCTAACGTTGACGGTACGCATGTCGTTGAAACTTTAGCGAAAGTTGATCCGGAAACCACACTGTTCTTAATCGCATCAAAAACATTTACCACACAGGAAACAATGACTAACGCACACAGTGCGCGTGACTGGTTCTTGAATTTTGCTCAAGATCAAACGCATGTTGCAAAACATTTTGCAGCTTTATCAACTAATGCAGAATCAGTTGCTGAGTTTGGTATTGATGTAGAAAACATGTTTGAATTCTGGGACTGGGTAGGCGGTCGTTACTCAATCTGGTCGGCTATCGGTTTATCAATTGCATTAACTGTAGGCTACGATAACTTTGAAGCCCTGCTTGAAGGTGCGCACGAAATGGATAAACATTTCGCGGAAACTGAATTTTCAGACAATATTCCAGTGATTTTAGCGGTTATCGGTATCTGGTATAACAACTTCTACGGCGCAGAGTCGGAAGCAATTCTACCTTATGATCAGTACATGCATCGTTTCCCTGCATATTTCCAGCAGGGTAATATGGAATCAAACGGTAAATGTGTTGACCGTAACGGTGAACTTGTTGATTACCAGACTGGCCCGATTATCTGGGGTGAACCTGGCACAAATGGCCAGCACGCGTTTTATCAGTTGATTCACCAGGGGACTAAACTGATCCCTTGTGACTTTATCGCACCAGCTGTAAGCCATAACCCTGCCGGTGATCACCACGCTAAACTGCTTTCTAACTTCTTCGCGCAGACTGAAGCGTTAGCATTTGGTAAAACGAAAGAACAAGTTGAAGCTGAGTTCACGGCCGCTGGTAAAACAGCTGAACAGATGGCTGATTTAGTACCGTTTAAAGTGTTCGCAGGCAATAAACCAACTAACTCGATTCTGGTTAACAAAATCACACCTAAAACGTTAGGTCAGATGATTGCGATGTACGAGCAGAAAATATTTGCTCAGGGCATTATCTGGAATATCTTCAGCTTCGATCAATGGGGCGTTGAATTAGGTAAACAGCTTGCAGGTCAGATCTTACCTGAGTTAACTAATGATGATGCGGTAGCAAGTCATGACAGTTCAACTAACGGCTTGATTAATGCGTGGAAAGCCTGGAAATAAGTTATTAACAAATAATTTATTCTTAGTATAAAAAAGCAGCTGTATATCAGCTGCTTTTTTGTATGTAAATTTTAATGCGGATTGTAACTAAAAGTTCTATTTAGACTTATCGAGATGTTTGCTTATTTTCTGCATTACCAGTTGAGGCTGCAGTTCCTGCATGCAGATATTATTTGTACACTGTTTAATACTGCCGTCAGGTAGACAAGGGCTGCATGGAAGAGCTAGTGAGATAATTTCAACATAGTTGCCTGCATGTGAATAGGGGCCTGTCTGCCGGTAATCATTTGGACCAATAATGGCGAATACAGGCGTATTCACCGCCGATGCGATATGTGAAGGACCGGTATCTGTTGTTATTATGCCAGCTGCATTCTCTATCAGTGTGATCAGTTCACTAATAGTCGTTTTTCCACATAAATTCAGAAGCTCTTTATCAGCAGCTTCTTTTTCAATGACATCAACTAACAGTTTTTCTTCTGGGCTGCCGATTAGAATGACTTGATGCGTTTCTTTGTACGTTTCGGCTAAGTTTTTAGCTAGAACCTGCCAGTGACTGGACGGCCAGGCTCGGTAGTTTATTGGATTTGAACGCCCTACATGGCTGTTGCCCGGGTGCAGTACAATATAAGGTTTTGTTAAATTAAACTTTTTTTGTAAAGGAGCGAAATCAGTACCGATTAAAGTTGGTGCTGATTGTTTTAGGTTACAATTAGGTTTGAGTTTGGCTAGGCCTAATTCAACAATGCGCAGCATTGCATCAACAGCATGTTCGTTGTTTTGTTCTACGGGACCTTCGGTGTAAGGCTGGCCAACTTTATGTTCAGCATTTATTTTTTTCATTAAAGAGACAAAATAAGGGCTGTTTTCTAAGTTGATAATAAGGTCATAGGGGGCGGATAGACTGTCGGAAATTATACGTTTTTTATCAGAGTTGAATAAAATGGGAATTTTTTTATGCTTGATTGAATAGACATGTTGAATTCGCGGATCATGTTCAAAAAGAGAGTGAGCTAATGGTGCTCCCAGCCAGTTAATCAGCGTATCGTCAGGTAAAATTTGTTGAATTGCAGATATCGCTGCACTTGCAAAAACAGTATCACCAAGTGCGCCTGAGCGAATTATTAAGACCTTCATTGAGTACCTTTGTATTAAAATAACCAGTTTCATTAAATGACGCTAAATTGAATATAATAATTCTAATCTTCAATCATCAATGAATATCAATCATGCAGTTTATGTCTCTTTTATTTTATGTACAAATATATTCTTAATGCACCTGCCAATAAAGTGGCTGTCTTCACACAGCTAATTTCAAGAGTCTTAAAAATACAGTACAATGTATCGCTAATTAAGGAGCAATAGAGTAAGTGATGTCTAAAATACTTGTCGTACGCAATGATAAAATCGGTGATTTTATGCTGGCATGGCCAAGTTTCGCCATGCTCAAAAAGTCGATGCCCGATGCGCAGATTGATGCTTTGGTGCCTGCTTATACAAAACCGTTAGCAGAGCTTTGTCCGTGGATAGATAATATAATTATTGATGACTCCTGCAAATCACTGCAGAGCAGGCTGATTGAAGAGGTTAAATCTGAAAACTACAGTGATTATATCTGTCTCTTTTCAACTACCCGTAATGCACAATTGGGACGGAAAGCGAAAATCCCCTATCGCCTGGCACCTGCTACAAAGTGGGCGCAGTTTCTATTTACGGACCGCTTAAAGCAGCGCCGTTCGCAGTCAGCAAAACCAGAGTTTGAGTACAACCTGGATCTGATTCGTCATTTTTTACAGAAAAACAATATCAGTCCAGTAGAAGTGACGGCTCCATTTTTAAATACTGCTGAGAAGCTGAAAGAAGATCTCAGAAACTCACTGCTAGAAAAATTTCCAGCCGCTGTTAACAAGCTGTGTTTTATTCACGCGGGCAGCGGAGGCAGTGCAAATAACTTATCGTTACAGCAGTATGCGTTGTTAATTCAGCTGTTAAATGAAAAATTCTCGGGTGTCGGTTTTGTGTTAACAGCCGGACCAGGTGAAGAACAGCAAGCCGGACAACTGCAGGGGTTATTAAAAGCAGATGTAACTTCTTACTTGTATATATCTACTTCAGGGTTAACTTCGTTCTGCCAGACAATCAGCTGCGCAGATCTGTTTATTGCAGGCTCAACAGGGCCGCTGCATATTGCCGGTGCCGCCGATGTCTTAACGGCTGGTTTCTTCCCGGCTAAGCGCAGTGCAACACCTTTGCGCTGGAAGCCGTTAAATAGTGAAGGGCGCCATATTGCTTTTATTCCCGCCAGTAATGATAAAAGTCAGGAAGATATGCAGTCGATTGATATTAACCTGTTGATGAAGGAGTTATCAGTTTTTTTACAGGGACATGGTTTTAACTAATTCAGAAGGGGAGCATGCGGCAATGCTCCCTTGATATGCGGGTTAGTTGTTTCTATCTGCTCTGGAATCGTTATTACGGATCCAAAGATCTGCATATTTGATAAAGGTAGAGTGTGCTGAAAGAACTGCAATCAGTAACCCTTGTTTACCATCCAAAAAGCCGCGCTTTAACAGATACATTTTCAAAAAACAGCCGAGAGCATGGGTAAAGCCTTGGGTCAGACTAGACTTTTTACCTCGGGCTTGCCGCCCGTCTGCCCAGGCCTTGCCGTAACTTGCTGATTTAACCAAATAGTTTTCCATGTCTCCATAGGAGTAATGGAACAGATCTCCGTCTAATTGGGCAATTTTAGCATTCTCATCGGTGATTATTTTTTCATGAACAAGCGCATCATTATATCGAGCTATCTCTTTTGGATAAACACGGATTATTTTATCGACCCAGCCGGAGTGTTCTAAAAAGCGTCCGAATACCCAGGTTTTACGCTGAATTTTGAAAACTGTGTCTGCATCAGCTGCGCTGATCTGCTGTTGAATTGACTGCTGTAATTCAGGAGAAACAACTTCGTCGGCGTCAATAGCTAAAATCCACTTGCTGGTCGCGTAATTCTGCGCAAGCTGTTTTTGTTTACCAAAGCCCTGCCAGTTTGTATGAGAGTAGAATTTAGCACCGTACTTGGCGGCAATATTCTCAGTCTGATCGATGCTTCCCGAGTCGACAATAATAATCTCATCAACCCAGGTTAAAGAATCTAAACATGCGGGAAGATTATTTTGTTCATTTTTAGTGATGATAATCGCGCTGATTTTATTTTCTGACATTTATCTATTCCTGCTCTTTAATTATCTGATCAAACATCGTGGTAACTGACTTAATGGATATCTGCTGCATTGCATCCGTATCTTTGACCCGTGCACGCCATGGAAGCTCATTAATTGTTTTACCTGTCTGTCTGCTGATCAGCTGTTCATAAACACTGACAACATGATTTAATTGTGTGTACGGGCCGGTACGTTTAGGGTTGTGATGGGCGTATAAACCAATAACCGGTGTATTAACCATGGTGGCCATATGAGTCGGTCCGGTATCCGGTGCTAGTAAAATATCTGCCTGCTGGATTAATGCAACAAGCTCAATCAAGGTGGTCTTCCCGATTAAGTTTGTGGCCTGCTGCTGCGTATTATTAACAATCTGCTCTGCTATTGTTTTTTCCAATGTGGTTGGCGCGCCGCAGATTAAAACTTGATACCCCTGCTTGAGAGCATGATTTGCAGCTGCACTATAACCTTCAACAGTCCAGTTTTTATAAGCTTTACTGGCTGCCGGGCTGATAATAAAGGTCGGTTTGTTATCAATAAGTAATTTTGCTTTTTGTCTGCTTTCTGCCGGTAACTGCAGCTCCCACTTTACCGTTAAATCCTGTACACCGAGTCTTTTTGCAAAAGCCATAAAACCATCCAGTACGTGTGATGATTTAGCCGTGTCGATTTTTTTGTTAGTAAATAACCACTGACCGTCTTTCGCTCGTGCTTTATCAAATCCAAGTTTAATCTTCGCTTTAATCATTAAACTGACCAGACTGGAGCGCAAAGCCGCCTGCATATGCAGAAGGGCGTCAAAGCGATGATTTTTTAACTGTTTTCGTAACTGAAAATACGCTTTCCAGCCTAGTTTCTTATCAAAACTGATCACTTCAATATTCGCGAGGTTTTGTACTAATTGTGCTTCTAACTTTCCCGTTACCCAGGTTATTTTAGTTTCCGGCCATTGTCTTTGAATTGCCTGCACACAGGCAATTGCATGGCAGACATCGCCAATGGCACTAAGGCGCAAAATGCAGATTGATTTAGGTGCGAAGGTGAATAATGGCATAAAAAACCTATTAAAAGAAAAGTTGAGTAACAAGTGCGACATTATGCAAAGGACGATTGCTAATGTAAAATAACAGACCTTCATTTATCCAAATAAAGTCATAAATGTGAAAATTAATAAATTAAACAAACAAATCTGTCTTTTTAACAGCGATACTTTTTCTGCTTCGCTTTTTGAGCTTGATTACCTGCAGGGTAATAATCTGATAACAGGCAGTTCCGTTGGACGTGGGACAACCTGGTTTTTTCAGCATCAACAGAAAAAATATGTATTACGCCATTATTATCGCGGCGGCTTAATCGGAAAAATTAATCCGGATAATTTCCTGTATTGCGGTTTAAAAAATACACGCGCTTATAAAGAGTTCTCTTTATTAGAAAAGATGTCGCAATTAGGTTTACCTATCCCGCAGCCCTATGCCGGCCGTATTACAAAAAAAAACCTGTTTTATCAGGCGGATTTGATTATTGAACTAATTGAAGGTGCTGAGGATTTAGTGGCTGTTTTAAGCAGACAGGTAATCAGCGAACTGCAGTGGTTAGAAATAGGCCGGGTAATTCGTTTATTTCATGATAATAATATTTACCACAGCGATATGAACAGTCACAACATCATGCTGGATGATTCAGATAAAGTCTGGTTAATTGATTTTGATAAATGTGCGCAGAGAACTGCTGGCGCTTGGAAAGAGCAAACCTTAGCGCGTTTATTACGCTCTTTCCGTAAAGAAAAAACAAAAAACAGTCACTTTAACTGGTCAGAGCAATACTGGGAATTTTTGATGATAGGTTACCAACAGACTAATTAGCTGTGTTTTATAATATACCATTGTCACAGCGCATTTTTCCTGCTTTTCTTTTTCGCTGTAAATGCAGTTCGGCTTCTTTTGATTCTTTTTTTTCAATGTGGAACAGGTGATATAGTGCGCAGCGGCCCAGTACGGTTTGACTAGTTAAGCCGTATTTAGCTAATCTCCATTCTAAATCCGTTTCTTCAAAGCCGTAACCTTGAAAGTCATTATCAAAACCATTTACACTTAATAATGCATCACGGCTAACCCCCATATTGGCGCCGATTGCTTTTCTTGGTTTTTTATTCCATATTTTACATATGCAAGCTGGAAACCTAATCCCAATTTCAGGGCGTTTAAGACCTTTTACAGCAGACTGGAAAATTAACCAGAATGGATTTTCAAGACGTTGAAGAGCAATCTTGTTATTTCTTAGGGCATCGGAAACTGGCGGGTAAAGATCGACTCTTCGGCCGATAATTAACTTATTCTTATGAAGGACTCTTTTGTAATCAGCTACAAAGTTTACAGATGGGATACAGTCATTATCAGTCAGGATAATATAATCGGCTACGCTTGTTTCTATTCCTTTATTGACTATTTTAGCTTTTCGAAAACCTGCATCAGCCTGCCATAGATGACGTATATTAAGACCCAGTTCAAGGTATACAGATACTAATGATTTAACAGAATCTCTTGAACCGTCATCGGCAATGCATAATGAAAAATTAGAATCACTTTGATTTAAATACGCATCAAAGACCAGTTTCATATCTTTAATATTGTTATATGTAGCCATTATGATTTCAACATTCATTATATTTTCTCTTTAAATCTAAGTTCTATTTTTAATTAGCTAAGGTCTTAATTGTATGAAAAATCAGACAAATTCAGGTAAAAACTCAATCGATTTTTTGATGGCACCTTTGTTGCTATTAACCACCTGAACAGCAGCTTCTCCCTGCTGCATTCGTAATTCTGGATCATTAAGCAGTTTCTGCAGCTGGGCTGTTATCTGGCCGCTGTCTGCGCAGATTGTACAGGATTTATTATTAATAAGCTGTTTGGTAATATCGGTGAAGTTATAATAACTCGGGCCGCTCAATATCGGTTTTGCCAGTGCTGCGGGTTCAAGTACGTTATGTCCGCCGACTTTATCGCCGATTAAGCTGCCCGCCATAAAGCAGATGTCGGCTGCTTGAATTAAGCTCAGCATCTCACCCATGGTATCACCTAGATAAACCTGTGTAGATTTTTCAATAGACGCCTTACCTGAGCGGCTGGTGGTATTAAAGCCGCTCTCTTGACTTAGCTTAAACATCGAAGCAAAACGTTCTGGGTGCCTTGGTACAAGAATAAGCAGTGCTTCTGGCTGTGTTGTTAATAATGATTTATGCGCATCGAAAAGTTGTTCATCTTCACCCGGATGAGTGCTTGCTGCAATCCAAACCGGTCGTTTACTGCCTATTTGTTTTCTAAGTTCAACGCCTTTATTTATATCAGCCTTAGAGATATTAATATCAAACTTGATAGACCCGGTGACTTTGACTCTATCACTTTCAATACCTAGTTTTTGAAAGCGTAAAGCATCATCCTTCGTCTGACACAAAATCTGCGTGATGTTTTCTGATAATAAGTTAAAAACGCCCTGTACTTTGGCGTAACGGGAACGGGAACGCTCTGATAAGCGCGCATTAACAATAGTTATGGGAATGTTAGCTTCTGCTGCCGCACTAAGTGTATTCGGCCATAGCTCTGTTTCCATTATAAGAAGCTGCTGCGGCTGTATTATTTTGATGAAACGTTTTATCGCGAAGCTAAAATCCAGAGGCATATATCGATGTTCGACTAGCGGTCCTAATTTAGCCGCCTGCTCCGCACCTGTGCTGGTTGTTGTTGTGATTAAAATATTCTGCTCAGGATGTTCTGCTTTAATTTTTTTTATCAGCGGAATAGTGGCAATCACTTCTCCAACAGATACAGCATGTATCCAGATAGCAGGTTTCTTTGAATTTAAAGCCGGTGTATAGCCAAAGTGCTCTTTCCAGCGCGGACCAATGGATGGTTTACCATCTTTCTTTTTATATAAGGAATAGAGAAATACGGGGGCAATGAACAGTAATACAAGTGAATAGATAAATTTAAGCATGGGATTCAAAGAGAAATGAAAAGTTAGTTACAGTATACTTTCTAAAATATAAATTATTAATTTTTATTACTGCCTTTTGCTGATTATTAGAAGCACTGTTAATTATTAGTCAATGAAACGGGCAATGATTGAAGAACACTGCAAATTAAAGTATTTGTAATTAATTTACAAACGCACGGCAAGGCGGGATTATATCGACTGACTGTTTTAAACCGCTCTGGTTAACTAGCGGTAAAGTGCCCTCTTAAAGGAGAGCCCGGTTGTTATGCCTGACACTATTCTTTATGGGAAAATGTGTAGATGTACAACAGCCGGTTGTTGTATTTAATAAATAGAAGATTTTAAGAGAAGTTTATGAAAAAATTTGCAAGTAAAGTTAATCGTATTTTTCAGGACGCTACGCGCCCTAAACGGTTAGCTTTTGGGAAATGGTGCCGGGATCGTAAAGAAAGTGTTTTAACTGATGCGCATGAGATTATTTCCCGTAATAACCTTATTGAAGAACTAAACATCAAGTCGGTTTTATTTTTAAGATGTGATGGAAAAATCGGAGATATGGTTATCAATACTCTGATGTTTCGAGAGCTTAAAAAAAATAATCCAGACGTACGAACTGGCCTTGTGGTCAAGGGGATTGCAAAAGATATTATAGCGATGAATCCTTATATCGATCGTATCTATGATTATTCAAGTTCCTCTTCAAAAATAAAAAAATTAGCGGCAGAAATAAAATCAGATGCATACGATCTAGTCATCGATTTTACAGAAGTGCCGCGTGTTAAACAGATGATGTTTATCAAGCAGTGTGCAGGAAAGTATAATTTTGGAATTAATAAACTCGACTGGAATTTGTTTGATTTAAGTCTGCCTTACGAAGACGCTGATCATCATATCAGCAATAAGTATGGGGCTGTTTTAACAACACTTGGAGTACAGGATGTAGATTTAAGTTATGACATTCACTTACCTGAAGAAAGGGTGCGTATAGCGGAAGAATTTAGAAGCCGTATCAGTGAACGTCATTTGCTTGTTATCAATCCCTATGGAGCCAGTAAGCATAGAACTTTAAATATAGAAACTGTCAAATCTATTGTAGATGGACTGATCGAAATACCGGATGTTGCGGTCACATTTGTATTCTCTCCTGACAAAAGAGAAAAGCTTAAAAAACTAAGCGAATCTTATGATAGTAAAGTGTATTTCAATTCAAACCTGAGTGGAATAGTAGACACGACCGCGATCATTAAGTGTGCCGATCTTGTTATTAGTCCGGATACCTCAATTGTTCATATTGCGGTAGCATTTGATAAAAAAATGGTCGCTATTTATAGAGGTGGTCATGGAAATAATGCCAAACTGTGGGGGCCGGGCTCTAAAAAAGTGAAACAAGTATTTTCAGAGCCGAATAATAAAGCTGGTGAAGAGTCTGATATTAATAACTTTGATATCAACAATCTATTAATGGAGGTTAAAAAAGTACTGGTTGACCGTTAAGCTGCTTTAGTTATAGCTTCTATTGTTTTATCGAGGGACTGGAGTGGCGGATCCGCATTGAACACTATTCTATGACAGATGCTTAACGGGAAGGGCGAAAAGGTTTGGTAGAATAAAATATAGCAACGGATGGCGTATGCGTTACAATAGCAAGGTTACGTGCTCTAGTGGTGGTTGATATGGCAGAGTTAGCTTGTGAAAAATGGCAGTTAGATGCAAAGAACCTACTCTAATGAATAGTTATTATATTATTTCCTCTCATAATATTGTTGATGAGTTAAATATCAAATCAATTATTTTTCAAAGTGTATGGAAAAATCGAAGATAGGATTATTGATACTTTTATGTTCGGCGTCTAACATAAAGGATTTCGTCATCAAATTGACAATCTGAGTCAAAAAGTGAAGCTCGCTGACGCAAGACTTAAAGATAGGGCTGAGACTCACTTTAGTGGTGAGAAAAATAGTGACAGTTTATAAAAATTAAAAAAAGGCATATAAAAAGCAATGAAACATCTGGTAAACGTTAATTTTTTTGAGAAATGCATTGTTATTTTCTTTGGTTTTTCTGTCTTTACGTCAAAAGCGGGTTTAAATATATCTGTCGCATTACTCTTTATCCTTTTTGCTTATTTATTCATAAGTAATAAAAATTACCGGGCCAAAATAGCGAATAATAAGATCTTTATTTTATCCATTTCGCTGTATATTATCGGCCTGCTATCAACGCTCATTTATCCATCTAACTCAGCAGATACGATCTACTTTGCCCGTAAAGCCGTTTTTCTATTAGTCATTCCTTGTCTATTTATGATCAACATGAATGCAGAGAATAAGAGCCTGGCAATAAAGTCGTTATGTGCCGGGTTTCTGGTCGCAGTTGTTAATGTTGCTTATCATGCATATAACCTTGGTGTCTGGGATGGAGAAAGAATCACTAGCTTTTTCGATGTCGGCCGCTGGTCTGAAATGCTTACCTACTTCCTAGTGTTTTTATTACCTCTAGCATTAGATAACAAGGAGAAAAAACAGAAAAAAATTATCTACCTTTTATTGATAGTTATCGGATATGTCTGCCTTATCCTAAGCGGATCGAGAGGTGGAATGCTGGCATCGCTCATGGTAACGGTCTTGTACTTAGTTGTTTACAAGCGAGATGTGTTGCTGAAGTTGTCCGCAGTATTATTAGTCGTATTGCCTCTCTTGATGTTCATCTTTCCATCAAAAGTCAATGTAGTAGAAAACAGAATAGGCAGTATCACAAATACAACAACAAATAAATCTAACTCTGCACGAATTAAAATGTGGGAGTCCGGATATTTATTCGCTATTGATAACCTGAAGAACAATCCAGCTGCGTTTTTCTTTGGCAGTGGGCCTATTAACTTCGAACGAGAGTACAGTACATATATTAATAGCGTAAACAAGAATATACTGAGTGACTATCCAGAATTTTCTTTTCGTGATAACCACAATGGTATTCTGGATGCGACTAACAAACTTGGTATCGTCTATGAAATAATGTTCTTAGTACTAATAGCACTCATCACCAGGCAGATCATGAAAGGCAGCCCCAGCATTAAACATTCGGGGTTAAATGTCATTGCCGCCTTTTTTATTATTGGTATGTTTTATACTAACCAGCTTGAGTATCAAACCATCTGCTTTTTCTATTTAATATCTATTTGCCTACCAAGCCTACCGGAGAGAATTCATGCTTAAGGCCTGCATAATTATTGCTTTTTATAATAATGTAACAAGTTTAAAGATGATATTAACCGCCCTGAATAATCAATATGAAAACAATTTTGAGGTTGTTATTGCTGATGATGGTTCAGCAGAAGAGAGTGTCACCCAAGTCAAAGCGCTTTCCGGAGATTACAATTTTGCGATTCACCATGTCTGGCATGAGGATAAAGGATTCAGAAAAAATAGAATCCTTAACCAGGCTATTTTGGTCTCACACAATGACTATCTGATCTTTATTGACGGGGACTGTATTCCGCAAGATTATTTTGTAGCTGATCATTTACTTCAGGCGGAAGAAAATACCTGCTTAAATGGCCGCAGAGCTGATCTTTCGCCTGGTGTGAGTGATAAAATACGAGAAACTCAGCATACTGAGCCAAATAAGATTTTCAAATCTTATCGAAATTCAATTATCTGTGATTATCTGCAGGGAAAAGGGAAAAACATAGAGAAAGGGTTTCGTATTAGGCTTCAGCCTTTCTCTGCTTTCCTTAATCGCAAGAATAAAGGATTGCTCGGCTGTAACTTCTCTGCCAACAAAGCTGATTTGTTGAAAATCAATGGATTTGATGAAAGGTATGAAGCCCCGGGTATTGGTGAAGACAGCGATATAGAATACCGCTTAAGACTTTCTGGCGTGAAAGTAAAAAATATTTTCTTTATGGCCAATCAGATCCATCTCTATCACACAGAACTGCCCCGCTCTGCGGTCAATGAGGCATTATTTGATCAAGTGAGACAAGAAAATTCAGCCAGCACCAAATTTGGACTTAGGAAGGATTAGCATAAGAGCACCTGTTCGCGCGAAGAGATGCTTCATATTATATTCAGCCGCTATTTTTCCTCTGTTTTTATGAAGTTTTGAATACAGTCCATTACCGTATTAGGTTTTAGATCCTTAAGGCATTTTAGGTGCTGATATGGGCACTCTTTTTTAAAGCAGGGACGGCATTCAATATCTGTATGCACTATTTCAACGTGATTTGATAACGGCGGGGTATATTGAGGAGAGCTTGAACCATAAATCCCTACAATGTTACAGCCGACAGCCGCCGCAACATGCATTAATCCAGAGTCATTACTGACAACCGTATGGCAGCAGGATAACAGATCAACCGCTTCATTTAGCGTCGTATTACCAGCAAGATTAACAACCTTGTGTTGATCCGCGTCATTAACCAGATAGGCTATTTTATCGGTTGTTGCTCTGTCTTTTACTGAGCCGAATAACCATACTTGATAACCCTGCTTGATCAGTTCTTGAGCAATAGTGCCGTAGTGCTCTTCAGGCCAGCGTTTTGCCGGGCCAAATTCGGCGCCGGGACAAAGGCCGATTATTTTAGGAGCTAATGAAAGGTTAAATTTCCCTAAAATGCTGTTTCTGATCTGCTCGTTAATCGCTAATTTTGGTTTCGGCAGAGAATGTATATCTCCTAAACAGCCCGATCCTGTCATTTTATCTTTAGGGAAAGCAAGAGATACGTAACGTTCAACCATATATTGAAATGATTTTTTATTATTACGTAAATCGTTTAATAAACCATAACGCATTTCACCTTTCCAGCCGATACGTTTTGGAATTTTAGCAAAGAAAGGAATAAGCGCTGATTTAGCTGAATTAGGTAAAATGTAGGCGATATCATAACTTTTATTCCGTAATGATTTTCCTAACTGATAGCGAACCTTAAAGTCGAGGTCTCCATGGCCTAAGGGCATTTCAATTGCTTGATTGATCTGCGGCATTTTTTCTAGAATAGGCAGACACCATTTAGGGGCTAATGCATCAATGCTGCACTCTGGGTATTGCTCTTTTAGAGTGATGTATAATGACTGGGTCATCACCATGTCACCGACCCATGACGGGCTGATAATTAAAATTTTCATTATTTAGTATCCTGCTGCAGATATAGATAGAACGGGAGTCATAGCACTGGTTTCTGCTGTTAGATTATTAATTTTCTTCATATCACTTGGCTTTTCTAAATACATAATTACCGCGAATTTTGCGCCATAATCCGAAAACATCGGTGCGCGGGAAAATGGCGATACGTCTGATCTGGTATAAATCCTGATGCATGCCCAGTGGGCCGCTGTTTGTTGCAACGGCAAAATCATAACCTAGTTGTTTCGCTATATCTTTAGAATCCTGATTGTGAATGCCAAAGGGGTAAGCAAAAGAGGCTAACGGCTTACCTGTGATTTTTTCCAGCTCTGTTTTGTTTTCATTTATTTCTTTAAACTGCTGCTCATAAGTTAGCGTATCCAGTTTAGGATGCGTTAAAGTATGCCCGCCGATTTCAACATAGCCGGAGTCACTTAATATTTTTAACTGCTCTGCTGACATTAACGCAACAGATTTTTCCGGATTATCAGCTTGTTCCACATCCCAGCGGTTAAATGACTCTCCGGTAACTGCGTACACGACGGCTTTAAAGTTATACTTTTTCAGTAAAGGTAACAGTAATTCATAATTGTCTTTATAACCGTCATCAACGGTGATAATAACATAACGTTTTCCTGGCTTTAGACGTGAAACAGTGCCTGAATCTTTTAAATCTGCAAAGGTTAAGGTTTCGATATTCAAACGTTTTAATAGCTTGAAATGTTTTTCAAGCATATTGATATCAAGGTAAGTCCCATGTACCCCTTTTTCCGATTCATCTTTAATAAAACGGTGATACATAATTATCGGGATTTCCTGCCTGCGTTTCTCAACAAAGGTGTCTTGATAAATTATTTCAATTTGCTCAACAATTTTATCTAAATCATAGTTTTCTTTAATGAGTTCTGTTACTTCAGGCGCACAGTTTGTCTGCAGCAGTGCTTTTTCGATCTGCGATTTTAATATTGAAAAATCAACATTTAATCCTTTTTTACCTATATCGCCAAAATTAGTGCTCATCGCCTGCTGGATATTATCCGCTGTGATTTCACCAATGGAGCTTGCTTCGCCGATAGCAAAAGTAGGGCGTCCACAAAGCAGTGATTCCATCGCAACACGGCCGGCTCCAATAACTAAATCAGACTGTGCGATAATCGTCTGCACGTCATTGCTGTAACCGCGGAATTCCACTTGGTTCTTAAACGGCTCAAAGCGTTTGTCCACTTGTGTACCGCTGATAATACGCACCTGGTATTTATCTAAATCGATGCATTGATTAAGCAGGTGATAGCAAACATCACCTTTAGGACCGCTTAATCGTCCGATAATCGAAATGATTTTTTTATCGTTATCTGGTGATACCTGTACTTTGAAATCGTTACATTCAATACCATTACGGCCAACGACCGTTTTATTCAATTCGACACCCAGTTCAGTTACGATCTGCTGCTGAATTGATTCGCAGACACAAATAACCTTATCACCCATGGCATGGAATTTTTTACTTGAAGAATGTACCGGCTGGCGGCCGTGTACTGTCGTGACCATAGGAGTGGCGGTAAGTTTACAGGCAAGGTGACAACTCCAGCTTGAAGCGCGGGAATGTGCATGTACCAGTTGAATATTGTGTTTTTTAATGAGATAGATTAAATAAAAAACATGCCAGAAGCGCCTTGGCACGCTGCGTTTATTAAAGCGCAGTTTAAAAAAAGGACCGTTATGCTTTTTAGTTAATGTATCTGAGACATAAAAAACCTGATGTCCTCTGTGACTGAGTTGATTACCAACTGTTGTTGCATAAACCTCTGCACCTGTCACTTCAAGCTGCGAGAGCGCCATCAATATATTCATCTATACATCTCATTTAGAAATTAAAATAAAAAAGCAGTAATGAGCCATTACTGCTTTTTCAGCTTGCTAAGGTAAAAGAACTATTTGTTAATAATTGCCATATATTCTGCAGTACCTTGTGCCACTGTTTTGAACTCAGCATCATACCCGGCTGCGCGCAAGTTAGTTAAATCGGCTTCAGTAAAGCTTTGGTAGAAGCCTTTTAAATGATCCGGGAACGGAATGCGCTGAATTTCACCTTTCTGATGGTATGCAACCACTGCTTTACCTACTTCAAGAAATGATTCTGCCTGGCCGGTACCGAGGTTATAAATACCTGAAACGTTATTATCGAAGAACCATAGATTTACTTTACAGACATCACCCACATAAACAAAATCACGTTTGTGTTCACCTTCAAATAACTTAGCGTTTTCACCTGCATTAAGCTGATTATTCAGATGGAAAGCAACACTTGCCATGCTTCCTTTGTGCTGCTCGCGCGGTCCGTAGACATTGAAGTATCGGAAACCGACAATTTGCGGCAGTGTTTCGCCATGGTCTTTAGCATCCTGCCAGATACCACGTACATACTGGTCGAACTGGAATTTTGAGTAACCGTAGACGTTTAACGGTTTTTCGTATTTAAGCTCTTCTTTAAAAGTATCGTTGCCGCCGTAAGTTGCTGCAGATGATGCGTATAAAAACGGGATATCACGTTCGATACAGTAATGAAGCAGGTCTTTTGAATATTCATAATTATTTTCCATCATGAATTTTCCATCCCACTCTGTCGTTGCAGAGCAGGCGCCTTCGTGGAATATTGCTTCGATATTACCAAAATCCTGGCCCGACACGATCTGCGTAATAAACTCGTCTTTATCCATGTAATCAGTGATCTGCAGATCAACTAAGTTTACAAATTTGGTGCCGTCAGTAAGGTCGTCAACAACCAGAATATCTGTAATGCCGCGCTCATTAAGTGATTTGACTATATTGCTGCCGATAAAACCTGCGCCGCCTGTAACTATAAACATGCATTCACCTCTAAAATAGATACGATATTAAAATGAGTATTGCTGAATATTAATCAGCGAGTACGCGCGATTATACGCTTAGAGTCGACTTCGGTGCTAATTTTTTATTTTATCCGCTGCGACTCTGATCCGGTAAACAGTAATATTATCGGTGAACAGCTAAATTTCTCTGAGCATAAAAAACAATCTTGAAAAGACCGGTCAGTGAGTGCTTAAAAGCACAGGGGGCGATATACCCGTTATCATTCAAGATGCAAAAATCAGCAAGTCGTAAGGTGAGCAGATTCTAGGCGAGAAGGTGAAGATCTAACTGGTTAAATCGAGATTTCGCAACAACGAAGATGTTTGCCTTACGGTTTTCCCTGCGGGTCGCTAGATCGAAAACCAATACTGCGTTGCAACATTTGATAAGGGCTAGCCATTTAAAGATTAAAGTCTTTATTTTAATCTTACCGACAGAGGATTAACGTAGTTAATCGCTCGAAAGGTCATCATGTTGCGCCTTGTTTTGGTGTCCGAGCTAGCGACTGATAAATGCATTTTGACTGGTAACGGGTATAGATAAATATTTATCAATTGGTGAATGAAATGTTGCATAAATTCAATTGTGTTTGCTAAATTGAGTGTGTAAAGGCTATATCTAATAAGGAAATACTATGCCGACGTTCCAGTTAATTAATGCGCATGATGCAAAACAGCGCTCTTTAAATGAAGATGTAAAGATAGTTGATATTCGCGATGACAAATCTTTTGAGACCGATCATGTTGAAGGATCTTTTCATCTGACTAATGCCAGTGTGGCTAAGTTTATGAAAGAAGTGGATGTGAATACGCCTGTATTTGTAATTTGTTATCATGGCAACAGCAGTAAAGGTGTTGCGCAGTATCTTTGTGAGCAGGGATATTTAGATGTGTATAGTATTGAAGGCGGTTTCACTGACTGGCGTATTGTACATCCGCATGAATAATAAAATCAGTGCTTTACTATAGTATCAGGAGCTTAATAAAAGCTCAGTCGGTTTGTTTTAAATAATATTAAAAGGGAAAAAATGAGTGTAATTGACACAGATAGTATTGATGCGATCGGTTTGGAAAAAGAAGCACGCCGTGTATTTTTAAGCATTATTGATGCGCTGGCCTGGGATGAGCAAAATGTGCACCTTTATACTCTGCAGGAGAAAATAAATACTTATCTGTTTTTTATCGAATCAGGGGAGTTAATTAAAGCACTGCCGGATGCTGAAGGTTTTGATATTGCCATTGAGTTAATTTTAAAACATATGCCAAGCGATCAGGCGGTTAGTTTTTTTGATAAAACCTCGCAGATTCTGCTGGATAAAGGTATTGTTTTTGTATTCGGACCGAATAAAGATACAGGTTATGCAGAACAGCAAAGTTAATATTTACTCACGCTATCATCTCTAAAGGGGCGACGTTAGTCGCTTTTTCTTTAATGAACCGCTGCGCAGAATAACATTCTGTCTGACTAATAATAATTCGATTAAACTGTTCTGTTTGCTAAAATGCTGGTGGATAAAATAAGCGCTGTAACTCGCTGCTAAGCAGGGCAGTAACAGAGTAAGATCATTAGTACTCTCTAAAACAAATAAAATACCAGCCAGCGGCACATGTAATACTGCGCCTAACAGTGCCCCCATACCGACAATAATAAAAAGCTGACTCTCATCAACAGCAAATAACTTACAAAACAGCGCGCCGCATAATGCTCCTAAGATAATACTTGGTGCCAGCGCGCCGCCAGGTACCGCTAACGCGATGACTGCAGCTGAACTGATAAAGCGAACAATCAGCCACAGTGTGATCAGTGTGAGTGCTTGTGGTTCATAAAGCAGGTCCTGTACTAGTCCATATCCGAGCCCGATTGTTTCTGGAGAAAGCCAGGAGAACACAGCTGTTATCAGACCGGCCAGCAGGAGTTTCAGCCAGTAACTACAACTGATTTTTCGAGTTAAGAAATCGATACAGTTTAAAAAGGAAGAGGAAAGCAGACCGCAGAGTGCGCCAAATAACAGCATTTTTGCCAGCAGCAGTAACGAGATAGAGAAGGGGGTGACATTAATAATAAATGCATAAATACCCAGCTCGTGTGCAAACCATTGTGCAAAAAGTGTGGCTGCCGTGACCAGCAGCAGGGTGCGCCACCTAAATTGACGAATGATGGTTTCATAAGTAAATAATATCGCCATAAAAGGAGTATCAAGCATGACGGTAATAGCAACGGCTGCGCCGCAGGCTGTTAATACCCGTAACGTGTGGGAGCGAACTAGAAAAAACTGCCCGACCAGATTCGCGCTGGCTGCGCCGATATGTACAGCCGGACCAATTGCCCCGATAGCAAAGCCGGTCACTAAAGCGACACTGGCACTTAGAAATTGAAAAAGAAGATTTAAAAAAGGCAGTCGTCCCAGACCGATATGAAATTCTAAGACAACATGCGCTAGACCGGACTTCAGGTGCCTGGCAAACAGATAAAAGAGAATAATTAAGAAGACGGAACCTAAAAGGGGAGGGACAAGTTCATTGCTTAAGTTATGGATATCCGGATAGACAGGATTAAAGACAATTGAGCGAAAGATGTAAACGCAGGCCATACTGAAACAGGTGCTTAATAACACCAGAGGTAATAATTTAGTGATCGTGTAGTCTGGTTCGCTCATGTTTCTATTATCTTTAAGGGAGTATTATTGTAAAGATAGGACACTATCTGCTGAACAAAGAGCGAGTTTCTCCATTAGGCAGAAAATGAGCTTAAATTTGTAAAAATATGTGATGGATTTGCAATATTTTCATTGCATCTTGCCCTGTTCATTTGGGATAATCCTGCGCACGGAATACCCGCTGTTAATACGTAACTAAACCAAACCAGGAGATACAGATGCCTTCTCGTCAAGAGCTAGCTAATGCAATTCGAGCTTTAAGTATGGATGCCGTTCAAAAAGCCAATTCAGGTCACCCAGGCGCACCAATGGGCATGGCTGATATCGCTGAAGTCCTATGGCGTGATTTCTTAAAGCATAACCCGACTAACCCGCAGTGGGCAGATCGTGACCGTTTTGTTCTGTCTAACGGACATGGTTCAATGCTGATCTATTCTCTACTGCATTTATCGGGTTACGATCTGTCAATTGATGATCTTAAGTCTTTCCGTCAGCTGCATTCTAAAACGCCGGGTCACCCGGAATATGACTACACACCGGGTGTCGAAACAACAACTGGTCCTCTAGGACAAGGTGTTACTAACGCTGTTGGTATGGCGATTGCTGAAAAATCTTTAGCAGCCCAGTTCAACCGTGAAGGTCACGATATCGTTGATCACCATACGTACACTTTCTTAGGCGACGGTTGTCTAATGGAAGGTATCTCCCATGAAGCTTGTTCTTTAGCGGGTACTTTAGGTCTTGGTAAACTTGTTGCATTCTGGGATGACAACGGTATCTCTATCGATGGTGAAGTTGAAGGCTGGTTCACTGATGATACTCCGGCACGTTTCAAAGCATACGGCTGGCATGTTATCTCTGTTGACGGTCATAACAGCGAAGAAATCAAAGCTGCAATCACTGCCGCTAAAGCGGAAACAACGAAACCAACGATTATCTGTTGTAAAACAACTATCGGTTTTGGTTCACCGAACAAGCAGGGCACACACGACTGTCACGGTGCTCCACTAGGTGCTGATGAAATTCTTGCAACACGTAAAGCATTAGGCTGGAACTACGGTGATTTTGAAGTCCCTGCTGATATTTACGCTGACTGGGATAATAAAACAGACGGTCAGGCTGCTGAAGAGTCTTGGGATGAGAAATTTGCCGCTTATGCAGCCGCTTTCCCTGAATTAGCATCTGAATACAAGCGTCGTATTAACAGTGAAATGCCTACTGACTGGGAAGCTAAATCAACTCAGTATATTGCTGATTTACAAGCTGATTCAGCGAATATCGCAACACGTAAAGCATCACAAAACTGTATCGAAGCATTTGCACCTATGCTGCCTGAGCTTCTAGGCGGCTCTGCAGATTTAGCACCGTCTAACTTAACGATGTGGTCTGGTACTAAAGCAATCACAGCTGATGATGCATCTGGTAACTACCTGCATTACGGTGTGCGTGAATTTGCTATGTCAGCAATCATTAACGGTATGGCACTGCACAAAGGTTTTGTTCCTTACGGCGCAACATTCCTGATGTTTATGGAATACGCTCGTAACGGTTTACGTATGTCTGCATTAATGAAGCAGCGCGCTATTCAGGTATTTACTCATGACTCAATCGGTCTTGGCGAAGATGGTCCGACTCACCAGCCGGTAGAGCAGATTGCCAGCCTGCGTTTAACACCAAATATGGATACATGGCGTCCATGTGACAGTGTAGAGTCTGCGGTTTCTTGGAAATCTGCAATTGAACGCACTGACGGCCCTACATCACTTATCTTCAGCCGTCAAAACCTTAAGCCGCAGGCGCGTGATGCACAGCAGTTAGCTGATGTTGCAAAAGGCGGTTACGTATTATTAGACAGTGCGACTCCTGCTGAAATCATCCTGATTGCGACGGGTTCAGAAGTACAGCTTGCTGTTGAAGCACACGCTGAACTAACAGCTCAAGGTAAAGCGGTACGTGTTGTTTCTCTTCCTTGTACGGATGTATTTGAGACACAAAGCGCTGAGTACAAAGAGTCTGTACTACCGGCTGCTGTTGCTAAACGTGTTGCTATTGAAGCGGGTATTGCTGATTACTGGTACAAATATGTAGGTCTGAACGGTAAAGTTATCGGTATGACAACATTTGGCGAATCAGCACCAGCTGAGCAGTTATTTGAAATGTTTGGTTTCACTGTTAAAAATGTAGTTGAAACTGCAAACAGCTTATAATCTTTAACTAAGATAAAGATTAATAAAAAACCGCGTTTATCGCGGTTTTTTTGTATCTTAATTATGTTTTATCAGGCATTGATGCTGTGCAGTACTTCATCTAAGAGGCTTTGTGGTGTATAGCTTTTATCTGTTATTCCGATTTTATTTGCTCGTGACTGATTCTCTGTCAGTTCACAATAATTGAAAAGTACACGTTGTATTTCAAACAGTTCATTAATAACATTAAAACTGTTTATGCCTTTATTTATATGTGTATCAAGGTAGGTATAAAACCTATCCACATCGGTTGTTTTTTTGAGCGGTACTGCACCCTGTTCTTTGACTGCAGATGTAACCGGGCAGTAAGCTGCAAATTCATTGCTGTACCAGCGATCGTTCCACCATCCAATTTTTTTGCCGTTTATATGCTCTTTGGCTTTATCTAGCGGCACAAAGAAATAGACATCTGCATTGTTTTTTTTTATCTCCTTTAATGATGCCATTAATGCCCCGGCTCTGAGCGTACTTTCATGCTCAATAAAATGATCATATTTTTGGGCTTTTTGAGTGAAAGCATTAAGCAGTTGAAAATGGATATAGGCTAATTTGTCCGGATATATTAAGCTGCATTTTGAGAGGGCTTTTAGTTCGCCAACCAGCAGCTGCTCAAAATGCTTTCTTTTCATATTTTGTGTATAGCGGTTGACCAGCATATTTTCGATGCTGTCTGTTTCGTGATTAACAACGATTGTGTTGCTGTGCGCCTGGTAGGTATCTTCAGCATGCAGCTTTGTCCTAGTCAGATTATGGCTTTGTAATAAGACATAACCGCTGTTTATCTCACTGCTGATTAGAGTATAAACACCTCTTTTATGCATTAGAGAAAGCACCTTTCCTTCACTGTGCAGGCCCAGATATTTTCTCTCAATTATTTTTTCTTCATTTAATCTGCTGAAGTTGGCAAAGATTAAAGACAGCTGCTGCAGATAAAAATAATAGGATTTTGGAGAGAGCCCGGTTATTGTTATCGCTTCCCGGGTTTCCTGTTTGTTTACAATAGTAGATAAAACCGCCTGCAGCTGTTTGATTTTTTTGAAGTTTGCCATGGTAAAAACTAAGCCGCATTTGGCGCATTGTTTTCTTTGTCGGCCCGAAGAGGTGAAGCCATACTTATGTAAGGGGCTATTTTTATCAAAGAAAAAACTGCCGGAGCATTTGGGACAGTGATTTAATTTTATAGAGAAGTGTATGTCCAGTTTCTCTTTTATAATGTTAGTGACAAGCTCATTATTTACCCACGGCGGATTGCTTCCACAGGATTTACATGCGGTTGATAAATAACCTAATCTTGTGCTTCTATAAATATAATCTTTACTGTGCAGCACACCAAAGTTTCGGCAGTGCACGGCTTTACAGCAGTTAAAGTTATTTGCAAATTTAAACATATTTCAGCCTGTAACCCTTCAAATAATAACGTATGAGTTTCATATTACAGTCTTTCAACAGATTTGGGTAACAGCTGGTTTGGATCTATATTTAGACCTTGTTAAAGAGATCCTGGTCACACTTTGCTTTCTATAAATTACTAAACTGGTCTTAATTATTCAGTGCATCAACTTTCAGGGATCTCTTATGCATGAAATATTCAAGGCTTTATTTGCAGGATTAGTCGTTGGGCTGCTCTTTGCTTTTTTAAAATTACCAATACCTGCTCCACCAGTTTTATCTGGAATTATGGGTATTGTAGGCGTGTATTTAGGCGGTATGTTATTCCAAAAATACATCAGTAATTTACTTAATACCAAATAACTTAAATTAACTTGTCAATTAATAATTAGGAACTAAAAATATGTCTACTCCTCACATAAATGCAGAAATGGGTGATTTCGCTGATGTTGTTATTATGCCGGGCGATCCGCTTCGCGCTAAATTTATCGCTGATAACTTTCTGACAAACGTCGTTCAAGTTTGTGATGTTCGTAATATGCTTGGTTTTACCGGCGAATACAAAGGACGTCGTATCTCTGTTATGGGACACGGTATGGGAATTCCTTCTGTTTCTATCTATACCACTGAACTTATTAAAGATTTCGGCGTAAAAACAATTATCCGTGTGGGCAGCTGTGGTGCAGTTCTTGATGATGTTAATTTAGGCGATATCGTTATTGCTGCCGGTGCCAGCACAGACTCTAAAGTAAACCGTATCAGATTTAATAATCATGATTTTGCCGCCATTGCTGATTATCAATTAGTTGCTAATGCGATGAACACTGCTGAGACACAGGGTATTAAAGTTAAAGCGGGTAATGTTTTCACTGCAGATCTGTTTTACTCAGCTGAGCCTGAGTTTTTCAAGAAAATGGCTAGCTACGGCGTTCTTGGTGTAGATATGGAAGCTGCCGGTGTTTACGGTGTGGCTGCTGAATACGGCGCAAAAGCGTTAACGATTCTTACCGTATCAGATCATATCATTCGTGGTGAAGCGGCTTCATCTGAAGCTCGTCAAACCGGCTTTAAAGCAATGATTGAACTGGCATTTGAGTCTGTATTACTAGGTGACAAAAGAGCGCTTTAGTTTTTATCCAACAAATTTTACAAGGTAAATATTATGACATCTAAACTAGATGAATTACGCAAACTGACAACTGTTGTGGCTGATACCGGGGATATTGAAGCGATTCAAAAGTATACACCTGAAGATGCAACCACTAACCCTTCTTTGATTTTAAAAGCTGCACAGATTGCTGATTACGCGCCTTTAATTGACAGCTCTATTGAGTATGCAAAAGCACAGAGCGATTGTGCACAGCAGCAGGTGCAGGATACCTGTGATATGTTAGCGGTAAATATTGGTAAAGAGATCTTAAAAATTGTACCGGGACGCATTTCGACTGAAGTTGATGCTCGTTTATCTTATGATACAGAAGCAAGTCTGGTTAAAGCGCGCCAGCTGATGAAAATGTATAACGATGCCGGTATTGCTAACGATCGTATTCTGATTAAACTAGCATCAACCTGGCAGGGCATTAGAGCTGCTGAGATTTTAGAAAAAGAAGGGATCAACTGTAATCTGACTCTGTTGTTTTCTTTCGCTCAGGCGCGTGCTTGTGCTGAAGCCGGTGTGTATTTAATATCTCCGTTTGTCGGCCGTATTATGGACTGGCATAAAGCAAACGAAGGACGTGATTTTGCACCTCAGGAAGATCCGGGTGTACTGTCTGTTTCGAAAATATACAACTTCTACAAAGCAAACGATTATAAAACTGTTGTGATGGGCGCAAGCTTCAGAAACACGGGTGAAATCTTAGAGCTAGCTGGTTGTGACCGACTAACTATCAGCCCTGAATTACTGCAGCAGTTAGCAGATACACAAGGAGAAGTGGTTAGAAAATTAGCGCCTTCTGCAGCTGAAAAAACATCTCAATCACCGTTAACTCATGCACAGTTCTTATGGGAACATAATCAGGACCCGATGGCGATTGATAAACTAGCGGAAGGTATCCGCAACTTTGCTCTCGACCAGGATAAACTGGAAAAAATGATTGCAGAGCGTCTTTAATTAACTAATTAATCAGTTTATTAAAGAGTAAAAAAACCGCGTTTATCGCGGTTTTTTTATATCTGCCTAATCTCCTGCTCTGGGCCGTGATGCTTTTAAATAACCCATTGAAGCTCAAGCATAGTCAATCTGAACATTACAATGCCACTGAATACTAAATCGTTATTTACAGTTAACAGCGGTAAGTGAAAAAGGAAATTATTTATAAATATAGTTATTAACTATATTTTCTAGCATTTCCTGCTGCCCCGATTGTTTAACAGGTTGAAGGTTACTGTCAGTTGCAAGTTTTGCCAGTTCTTCTAGCGATAGTGTACCTGACAGAATTTTTTTACCAAGATCACCGTTCCAGTCAGCGTATCGTTTCGCAATGTTTGATGATAATTGATCGTTCTGGATCATAGCGGCTGCACGTTCAAGTGACAGTGCCATTGTGTCCATTCCACCAATATGACCATGGAATAAATCTTCACCATCGATTGAAGGACGTCGTACACGAGCATCAAAGTTAAAGCCGCCGGTCGTGAAACCACCGGCTTTTAAAATCTCATACATAACCAAAGTGTTTTCCTCAACACTGTTTGGAAATTGGTCGGTATCCCAGCCAAGTTGAGGGTCACCACGGTTTGCATCAATAGAGCCGAATAAGCCAAGTGATGTTGCTGTTGCAACTTCATGCTGGAAACTATGCCCTGCAAGCGTTGCGTGATTTGCCTCAATGTTAACTTTTATTTCATTCTCTAAACCAAACTGCTTTAAGAAACCGTATACTGTTGCGGTGTCATAGTCATACTGATGCTTGGTTGGTTCTTGTGGTTTTGGCTCGATTAAAATCGTACCTTTAAAACCAATCTTGTGTTTATGCTCAACTACCAGCTGCATTAGACGCCCAAGCTGTTCCCGTTCCTGACGTAAATCTGTGTTTAACAGTGTTTCATAACCTTCTCGGCCGCCCCAGAGAACGTAGTTTTCTCCGCCAAGGCGTTTAGTTGCACCCATCGCATTAAAAATTTGTGTAGCGGCATAAGCGAAAACTTTTGGATCTGGGTTAGAGCCTGCACCGGACATGTAACGAGGATTAGAGAAGGCATTTGCAGTTCCCCATAGTAGTTTCAGGCCTGTCTCTTCCTGCTTTTGTTCAAGTACGTCAACCATTTCAGAAAAGTTGTTAACATATTCCTTTAATGAACTACCTTCAGGTGCAACATCGGTATCGTGGAAACAATAATAAGGAACATTGAGTTTGGAAAAGAATTCGAAAGCAGCGTCAGCTTTCATTCTTGCAATTTCCATTTGATTATTACTCTGCTGCCATGGACGTTCAAAAGTACCTGCGCCAAAGACATCGGACCCGTTCCAGCAGAAGTTATGCCAATAGCAGGCCGCAAATCGAAGGTGTTCTTTCATCGATTTTCCTAAAATCATTTTATCTGCATCGTAGTGATGAAACGAAAGCGGATTTGTTGATTCTTTTCCCTCAAAGTTAATTTTTTTTACCGTTTTGAAAAATTCAGTCATAGCCATACTTCCTATTCAAGTGTGTGATTACCGTGGCTGATATCATTGATTTTATTTAGTGCGCATTCAATTATGAAAATTAGTTCTAAAATTCACCTATTTAGTAAATGTGATCCATGTCTCTAATGTTTGCGTTTTTTTGACTGCAATAAACATCTAGGAAAAATCTTATAAGTCAATCTGCTGTATTTGTATCTACTGCAGTATGCTCACTATCCTTGACGTCTTCTCGGTTTACCATGCAATGAGATATATTAATTCCCCTGTCGATAAGCTCTTATCTGTTAAGCCACGAGTGGGTGATTTACCCTGAAAATCCCATTTTATGTCTTGAAATAGATAGAAGTTACACTTTAAAAAAACGTAAAAAGATAAATTAATTTTGTAATTGAGGGAAGGCTCTTATTATCAATATAGTTGTTTAGGAATTATTCAAAACCTAACAATCTAACAACCCAATAACTTAAGGAGTACATATGCCCTCCACACAAATAAGCTTAAAAGAAAAGATAGGCTTCGGCCTTGGTGACGTCGCAAACTTAATTGTTCTGTCAACCGTTTTTTCTTTTTTGACGTGAGCTTACGGCAAGATAGTTTGACTTCAGAGAATTTAGTCCGTTCCACCCTATGACGGAGCGGATGTTGTTTACTGGTAATTCCAAGGGAGGTAATTTTCAGGTGCCAACTTCACCGTTTCTTGCTCACGCTGTAGTGTATTTAAATAATCAAATATATTAATTCCAGCCCAGCTGGCTGTTGCTATCACTGACACGGCTAGCGCATTTTAATCCCAGACTCTAGCAGGGTTGAGCGATAATTATCATCTAGCCCTGCCATTTTCTTTTTTGCGGCTATACTGGCCGACTTTGTGCTGTCTTGCTTAAACAATGCCATGGCTATCTTTCTCATCACGCTAAACGCTAATGCGCCACAGCCTTTACGTATGCGCGATTCATCCTCTCTAAATGTCATATCGAATACCCAATGCATGCTTTCCACTTGCCAGTGACTACGCACAGCATGGAGTGATTGCTCCGCATTCAAATCTAATGATGCAATATACCAACGCGTTTCACTCGTATCCTGCCCTGTGGATTTATGGTGAACTGTTGAGCTTATTTTAATGATGCTTTTAAGGCCTGACCAACGGTAGTCTTTGCCTAACCATCGTTTATCAACCAACATCTGCTGGTATGTTCTTGTCTCAATGCGTCTGTGGCCACTGTCGATTTCTGTATGCTCGGCATAATTTTGCTCTGATAATCCTTCTCGCTGAGTCTTATGCCACCATGCTTCTAGCTCCGCTTGCATACCAGAATGATTGCCTTTAAGCGCGAGGATATAATCCGCTTTTTGTTTGATAATTTGCTCGGCTATTTTTTTCTGGCAACCCATTGCATCGAGAGTGATGATGCTACTTTCAATATCAAGAAGTGAGAGCAATTCAGGTATTGCTGTGATTTCATTTGTTTTTGCATCTACCGCACTTTGGCCTAATACCAATTGGTGCTGACAGCTCCAAGCACTGACAGTGTGTAATGCATTTTTTCGGCCTTTAGTGGTAAATGAGCGACGCGCTGTTTTACCATCAATGGCGATAACATCGCAGCCTGTTTTTGTTACAAGGCTAGCTATCCAGGATTGAAAAGCATGTTCTATTTCACTTGCTTTAAACGGGAGATAACACGTGCGATGGTATAATGGCGGGGGATGCCAGCTTCAAAATCGCGATATTGACGTAACCAATCCAGTTTTATATGGCCAAAATGTTCAATATCCTCCCATCCCTCAGAGCCTGACATTACAGCAGTAATTGAGAGGAGAAGAATATCGAGTAGATTGTGTTTTTTACAGCGCTCGATGCGCGGGTCGGTAATAGAGTCAAAATGTTTCATGCCTCTGCATATAGGTCAGTTTAGTCTATATTTATAGTATTAATCGGCTCTGTTCCAGATAGTTGTTGTCTATACTTGTAAGTACGCATAACTTATTGAAGCTAAAAGCTATGGATACTAAATCATTTACCAAACAGCTTAACCAAATAACTAAAACTCTTCTAGCGATGACACCTGCTCAAAGAGAAATTGTTCACCAGTCGATCCAAGCATCACAGGCTGAAATCACCGTTAATGAGATGTTTCAGCCTATGTTTGATAATTCATCTCAATGTCCTCACTGTCATTCGAGTCATTTTAAAAAGTGGGGCAAAGCTGGTAAGACACAGAGATATTATTGTAAGAGTTGCCATAAGACAT
>NZ_KB907007.1 GCF_000381745.1 Psychromonas ossibalaenae ATCC BAA-1528
TTCGTGCAAATAGAAAGATGGTGCGGGTGAAGGGATTCGAACCCCTGACCGCCTGGTTCGTAGCCAGGTACTCTATCCAGCTGAGCTACACCCGCTTTAAGAATCTACAAGAATGGCGGTGGAGGAGGGATTCGAACCCTCGAACAGGCTATAAACCCGTTACTCCCTTAGCAGGGGAGCGCCTTCGGCCACTCGGCCACCCCACCGTCGTCTTGTTGAGGCGTATATTACTGTCTTATGAAAACAAGTCAAACTTTTTTTGGTGATTAAATTCCATTTGCTTACTAAACAAACAAAACGTCTAAGATCAACAGTTGATAGCACAGAATACCACCGTTAAGTGGCTGTTATTCATCCTGCTGGAGCAGTGTTAGTTTTGAATTAAAGAGCTACAGCGGCTTAAAAAACTTAGCAAGTCAGAAAAAATACAATAATCATATTAATAAGTGTCCACCTGATACAAATAAACAACAGTGCATACTCAATCGGTCACAAAGCAGCCTCCTTTATTACAGCTGGCAAATATCTGTTTATCGAGTTTATGCCGGGCAGACGGGTAAACAACAAAAAAGTTATCGGTTTGCTCTGCCCCACAGGCACACTATAAAGAAAGTTATCGGATTTATTATGTTCAGGTGGGCGTACAATAAAGAAAGTTCTCAGGGGACTGCTATTAAGGCAGTCGAAGGTAATTCTACACGTAGGATACAATAGTGCGAATATATGAGTTTCAGGCACAAAAAAAGAGCCCAGAGGCTCTTTTATAACAGTTAACGGCTTCGCTTATGCTTCGCCGTTTTTTTCTGCCTGTATGCGCATATAAATTTCTTCACGGTGAACAGATACTTCTTTCGGCGCATTCACACCAACGCGTACCTGGTTCCCTTTTACACCCAAAACTGTGACTGTTACATTGTCGCCAATCATCAGAGTCTCACCAACTCGACGTGTTAAAATTAGCATGTACTGCTCCTATTCCAATTAGATTATCCATTTTTTTATTATGAACTAATACAAAGTAAAATTCAGATCTTTTTACCCGGTAATATCTCAATTATTTTTCTTCTGTCGGCTCTGTCGCCAATTCAAATGCTTTATGAAGAGCACGTACGGCTAGTTCAAGATATTTACTGTCAACCAAAACTGAAATTTTAATTTCTGATGTGGCAATCTGATGAATATTAATACCTTCTTGACCTAATGTATCAAACATTTTCTTTGCGACACCAGGGTGATTCCACATACCGACACCAACAATGGACACTTTCGCAATCTCATTGTTACCTTGAACGGCCTCAGCCTGCAGTGAGACACAGACAGCTTCAAGAAGTTCCCTAGCTTCTTGATAATCATCACGATGCACCGTGAAGGTAAAATCAGTTTTACCGTTACCAACCGTATTTTGTACAATCATATCAATATCGATATTGGCTTCACCAATCGGCGAAAGGATCTGCGCGGCAACAGTCGGCTGATCAGGAACACCGGACAGGGTTAAGCGAGCTTCATCACGATTAAAAGCAATACCAGAGATTACTGGAGATTCCATTTTATTTTCCTCATAACTAATTAATGTACCACCGCCGTCTTTAAAGCTTGATAATACACGCAGCGGGACATTGTATTTCCCGGCAAACTCCACAGAGCGAATCTGTAAAACCTTCGTACCCAGACTTGCCATTTCCAGCATCTCTTCAAAAGTAATGCTGTCGAGACGGCGGGCATTAGGTTCAACACGCGGATCGGTTGTATAAACACCGTCAACATCGGTATAGATCTGACATTCATCGGCTTTTAAGGCTGCCGCAATAGCTACAGCCGAGGTATCGGAACCGCCGCGGCCTAAGGTCGTGATATTATTATTTTCACAACGCCCCTGAAAACCTGCGATAACAACAACACGCCCGGCTTTTAAGCTGCGCACAATATTGTCGGTTTCAACATCTAAAATTCGCGCCTTGCTGTGGCTTGCATCGGTCTTAAGACGAATCTGATCACCCGTCATAGATACCGCATCAATATCTAACTGGTGTAAAGCCATAGCCAGTAGAGCAATGGTTGTCTGCTCTCCGGTTGTCAGTAACACATCCATTTCACGCGGACTCGGATTCGCGTTCAGTTCTTTAGCAAGTGCAATCATACGGTTGGTTTCACCGGACATTGCAGATAAAACAACTACAACATCATTGCCTGCATCTTTTGTCGCCTTTACTTTCTCAGCAACAACTTTTATTCGTTCGATATTACCTACTGAGGTACCACCATATTTTTGAACTATTAATGCCATTGTTATATCCCACCTTTAGGCCTGCCTTTATTCAGACAGGCCAGTCTTTTTATAAACGTTCACTTAACCAAGGTTCAACTAACGCCAGCGCTTCGGCTAAAGCTGCTGGATTATTACCACCCGCCATAGCCATATCAGGACGACCGCCGCCTTTGCCGCCAACCGGGCCGGCAACTAAATTAACTAACTCACCCGCTTTGACTTTTTTAGTTAAGTCTTTGGTCACACCGGCAATAAGATTAACTTTATCATCACCGACCGCAGTCGCTAAAACCACAATACCGGACTGCAGTTTATTTTTCATTTCATCAACACTGTCACGCAGTGACTTAGGATCAATGCCTTCGATGTTAGCAATAACAACTTTTACGCCGTTAATTTCAATCGCATTACCAGTCAGGTTAGAGCCGGCATCACTGGCCATTTTAGCTTTCAGCTGTGCAATCTCTTTTTCCAGTAGTTTATTACGATCTAAGATCTGCTCAACTTTTTCTCCTAGAGAAAAGTGATCACCTTTCACTAAGCCGCAGACTTTTTCTACTTCCTGTAAAACGTTATCGATCGCCTGACCGGCAGCAATACCGACAGAAGCTTCGATACGGCGGACACCGGCGGCAATACCTGATTCAGAGCGGATTAAAAACATGCCCATATCGCCAGTACGGCCAGTATGAGTACCACCGCAAAGTTCGATAGAGACATCTCCCATCTGTACCACACGCACCATGTCATCGTATTTCTCACCGAATAATGCCATCGCACCAGATGCTTTCGCTTCCTCGATATCCATCAGCTTAGTAACAACTTCAAAGTTATTACGTATCGCTTCATTCACCAGGAACATAACCTGACGCAAACTAGCCAGTGACAGCGCTTCAAAATGTGAGAAATCAAAACGTAGTTTATCAGCGTCAACTAATGAGCCCTTCTGGGTAACATGTTCGCCCAGAGTATGACGTAGAGCAGAATGCAGTAAATGCGTTGCTGAGTGATGCAGCGCAACCGATTTACGACGAACAGGATCAACAGAGGCCTGAACATTATCATTAAGCTTTAATGTGCCCGTGCTTAAGTAACCGATATGTAAGACAGCATCAGAGGATTTTTTGGTGTCCGTTACAACAAAAACGCCGCCGGGGAAAACTAACTCACCGGCATCACCAGACTGACCACCTGATTCAGCATAGAAAGAGGTCTTTTCTAAGATAACCTGAGCATTGTCACCTTCATTTAGGCTTTCAACAAAGACACCGTCATGAATTAACCCGGTAACGCCCGCAGTAATTTCTAACGAGTCGTAACCGACAAACTCAGTTGTCTGTTCAATTTTCAAAACATCGTTGTAATCAGTACCGAAATTATTTGCCTGCTGCGCACGAGCGCGCTGCTCTGCCATCGCACTGTCAAAACCAGGCTGATCGATAGTCAGCTCACGCTCACGAGCGATATCAGCCGTTAAATCAGCAGGGAAACCGTAGGTATCATACAGTTTGAAAACAACATCACCGGGGATAACAGAACCTTCAAGGTTATCTAATTCGATATCCAGAATCTGTAAACCACGATCTAGGGTTTTAGCAAACTGCTCTTCTTCTAAACGTAATATTTTTTCAACAAAAACACGCTGCTGCAGCAGCTCAGGGTAAGCGTCCCCCATCTGTTTAATTAATTCTTCATATATTTTGAAGAAGAAAACTTCATTTGCACCAAGCTTATGTCCGTGACGTACAGCACGGCGAATAATACGACGCAGTACATAACCACGACCTTCATTAGAAGGCATAACACCGTCACAAATCAGGAAACCGCAAGAGCGGATATGATCGGCAACGACACGCAATGATTTATCCTGCAGATCTTTCGCACCAGTTACCTCGGCAACCTTGGCGATTAATGCCTGAAAAATATCGATATCATAGTTTGAGTGACCATCCTGCATAATGGCAGAGATACGCTCAAGACCCATGCCCGTATCAACAGAAGGCTTTGGTAAATCTTCCATAGTGCCGTCGGCATGACGGTTGTACTGCATAAATACCAGGTTCCAGATCTCAATATAACGATCACCGTCTTCTTCAGGTGTTCCAGGAGGGCCACCCCAGATATGTTCGCCGTGATCATAAAAAATCTCTGTACATGGACCACACGGACCGGTATCACCCATTGACCAGAAATTATCTTTGGCGCCGATACGTGATAAACGCGCAGGATCTACTCCCACTTCATCTAGCCAGATTTTTTCAGCTTCAGGATCCTGATCAAATACGGTTACCCATAACTTTTCTTTCGGCAGCTTTAATTCAACAGTCAGATATTCCCACGCAAAGTTAATTGCATCACGTTTGAAATAATCACCAAAGCTGAAATTCCCCAACATTTCAAAAAATGTATGGTGACGAGCGGTATAACCTACGTTATCAAGGTCATTGTGTTTACCACCAGCACGTACACAGCGCTGACTTGAAGTTGCGCGCGTATAAGCTCTGTTTTCAGTACCAAGAAAAGTATCTTTAAACTGATTCATTCCCGCATTAGTAAATAGCAGGGTTGGATCGTTATCCGGCACAAGTGAGCTGCTGCTTACCGTTTGATGCCCTTTCTTAGCAAAGAAATCGAGAAATCCCTGACGGATTTCAGAAGTCGATTTGATCATGAGTTATTCCATGTAAAGTATCTGTTTTGTCGTTTTATAGATAAATATAAAACTACAAACGGGTGAAAAATAAATGCCGACTAATATAGCATGGAGCGTGGTGCGGGGAAAGTAGGCAAATAGGCGCTTTATCACTGAATAAATGTGTTATTTATGATCAGTTGACAGCTGTTTAAAAAACGGAGAAACTAACTACGTAACCAGTTACGTAAACAGTTAAGGGAATAACCATGGATTATATGCACCAGCTTGGCAATTTGAGTCTAGGCAGCCGTCTTAAACGCTTAAGCGATACACTCATGTCCGAAGTTGCCCATATTTATAATGAAACGGGGATTTCACTTAACCCCAGCTACTTTCCGCTGCTTACACTTATCCACCACCAAGGCCCGCAGGGAATTACCCAGGCCTCTGAAATGTTAGGCGTCAGCCACCCGGCAGTCAGCAAACTGGCCGATAAAATGATCCGTGAGGGTTATTTAATTAAAAGCCCCCATCCTAAAGACAAACGCGCCAGCCAGTTAAGTTTGTCTGATAAAGCAGAGCAGATCATTGAACAGGCAAAACCGGTGTGGGCTGCACTGCAGCAGCAGATTCATTTTATTGAGGCCCGCCAAAAAATGCCGCTTCTCGACGCGATAAATGAGTTTGAAAAGTTATTTCAGCAGCAGAATTTTAAGAACAGCGTCCTACAGACACTTAACTGCAAAGCACAAAATATTGAAATTATAAACTGGGCTCCACAATACAAAGATGATTTTAAAAGGCTGAATATGAACTGGTTAAATACTTACTTTAACGGCGAGTTAACCGAAACTGACCAGCAGTCATTAAACACACCGGAAGACTTCTATCTTGCTCGCGGCGGTTATCTGTTTTTTGCCAGGCAGGCCGACAAAATAGTTGCGGCCCTGGCGTTACGCTTGTGTGAGAACAACAGCTTTGAAATATCCAAAATGGCGGTAGATCCGCAGGCGCAGGGGCTGGGTATCGGCCGTCACCTGCTTTTAACCGCTCTTAATAAAGTTCGCGGGCTTCACGCCGATAAGGTCTGGCTTGAAACCAACAGCAGGCTGACACGCGCTATTAACCTTTATTCTAATTTCGGTTTCACAACACTAGAACACCCCGAAGGTAAAAGCTCATATCCACGAGCCGATATGTACATGGAATTACAACTCACAAAGGCATAAATATGATCTTTACTTCAATTCAAAAAAGGGAATTCTTCGGCGGTGCAAAAGCTTCACTACCATTAATTGTCGGCGCAGTTCCGTTTGCTTTATTATTCGGCACGCTGGCGCCGAACAGCGGTTTATCTGCACTAGCAACAGTTGCTATGTCAGTCATTGTGTTTGCAGGCTCAGCCCAGTTTATTGTTCTGGCTTTAATTGCCGTGCAGGCTCCCTTAGAAATTATTATTCTCACCACCTTTGTAGTGAATTTACGCCACCTGCTCTATGCGACGGCACTGGTTGAGTACGTAAAACATCTGCCTTTATCTTTACGAGCACTGCTCGCTTTTGGTCTCACCGATGAAACCTTTGCGAATATGAGCCAGCGTTACCAGCAGAAAGACCATACCTATGCACATTATTTCTATTTAGGCTCCATGCTCACTTTTTATGTTACCTGGGTGAGCTTCACTATCGCTGGGCTTCTGCTGGGTAACCTGATTCCGGATATGAGCAGCTGGGGGTTAGAGTTTGCCATGTCGGTAACTTTTATCGGCATGGTTGTACCTTATATGAACAGCAAAGCCATGATAGCGGCCATTATCAGTGCAGGTTTAAGCTCACTTGTTTTTGCCGATCTGCCTAATAAGCTGGGGTTAATTATCAGCGCCGTTATCGGCGTAGCGGTTGGGCTGAGTGTCATCCAGCTGTCTAAAAAGGAGCTTTCTTATGAATGAGTTTTATCTTATCTTCGGTATGTTTGTGGTGACTTTTGCAATCCGTTTTGTCATGTTTGCATTTGCCGGCAAGATGCAGTTTCCCAGCTGGTTGGAAAAAGCATTAAAGTTTGTGCCTCCTGCCGTACTAACGGCAATTATCGTTCCTTCAGTTGTAATGCCTGCAGGTGTCTTAGATATCAGTTTTACAAATGTTTATTTAACCGCAGCGCTGTTTTCTTTGGCCGTTGCACTGCTGACTAAAAACCTGTTGAAAACCATCGGCTTAGGAATGCTGTTTTTTCTATTTTTAAAATGGATGCTGTGAAGCTCTAGTACAGATTTACTGGCTGTGGATAACCGCTTTATAGAAATGAAAAAGGCGTGAAGTTTCACGCCTTTTATCTTACTTAATATGCAGTAAAAGCTTAAGCTTCTTCAGTTGCTGTTTTTACTTTTGATTTTTCTTCTTCAGCTTCAGTTTTAGGCATTAAAGATTCACGAATTTTAGCTTCTAACTCTTCAGCTAATGCCGGGTTTTCCTGCAGGTGCTTACTGGCATTACTCTTACCCTGGCCAATCTTAGCGCCGTTGTATGAATACCACGAACCGGCTTTTTCAACAAAATCCTGTTTAACACCCAGATCGATTAACTCACCAAAGTGGTTAATACCTTCACCATAGAGGATCTGGAATTCAGCTTGTTTAAATGGTGGTGAAACTTTGTTTTTAACTACTTTTACACGCGTTTCATTACCGACAATTTCATCGCCGTTTTTAATCGCACCGATACGACGAATATCCAGACGAACAGAAGCATAGAACTTAAGTGCATTACCACCAGTTGTTGTTTCCGGGTTACCGAACATCACACCAATCTTCATACGAATCTGGTTAATGAAGATACATAAACAGTTAGTTTGTTTAATATTACCGGTCAGTTTACGCAGTGCCTGAGACATTAAGCGTGCCTGAAGCCCCATATGAGAATCACCCATGTCACCTTCAATTTCGGCTTTTGGTGTTAACGCCGCAACGGAGTCAATAATAACCACATTAACTGCACCTGAGCGCACCAGCATGTCACAGATCTCTAACGCCTGCTCACCGGTATCCGGCTGAGAAATAAGCAGATTATCAGTATCTACCCCGAGCTTTTTAGCGTAGATAGGATCAAGAGCATGCTCGGCATCAATAAACGCACAAGTTTTACCCATTTTTTGTGCTTCTGCAATAACTTGTAATGTTAACGTTGTTTTACCAGAACTTTCCGGCCCGTAAATTTCAACAACACGACCAAACGGCAGACCGCCTATGCCTAACGCAACATCCAGACTGAGTGAGCCGGTCGAAACAGATTCAATTTCCATCATTGCAGCGGCGCCGTCACCTAGACGCATAATTGAGCCTTTACCAAACTGTTTTTCAATTTGACCAAGTGCCGCTGATAATGCTTTTTCTTTGTTTTTATCCTGACTCATGTTTTCTCCAGATTCACGTATAAACGTATTTGTTTAACTGTATACACAAATATAATTTGTGACTGATATGTTCTTAGCAGATGTTGTATCAAGTGCTTTCGTTATTTTAACTGTATATGCACTCAGTACACAGCAATTAGTATACTGTTGATTTGAACAGTATCAAGTGCTTTTTGACTGCTTGTTTAAATTATTTTTTATTCGACGGCTTCAATCAATCCAAGAAGTGCCAGGCGAATAGCTTGTGTCCTGACTTCCGAGCGATCTCCAACAAATAAATAGGTTTCAGTTTTACTGCATGTATGAGCGTTGTACCACGACATGCATACTGTGCCTACAGGTTTTTCAGCTGTGCCGCCGTCGGGTCCGGCAATACCGCTGACTGCAACAGCAAGATCTGCATCCGAATTCTTTACCGCCCCGATAGCCATCTGTTCTACAACCGGCTCTGACACTGCACCAGATTTTTCAATCAGCAGCGGATCCACATTGACCATCTGATTTTTAGCATCATTGCTGTAGGTAATAAAACTACGGTCAAACCACTGCGAACTTCCAGAAATTTCTGTAATAGCGTATGCTACGCCACCACCGGTACAGGATTCTGCAGTTGCTGCAACCAGCCCTGCATTAGTCAGTTTTTCACCTAATACCTGCGCTAATTCTTGAACGGTTTTTTCAGTAAACATAAGTTTTCTCCAACTTATTTAACCAATAATAATTAAGTGTATTCATTATGAAGCCAACTGCGCAAGAATTAAAACAACATACGCCGATGATGCAGCAATTTTTAACCATCAAAAGCGAAGTACCCGATACCCTGATGTTCTATCGTATGGGTGATTTTTATGAATTGTTTTTTGATGATGCTCGTAAAGCCTCACAACTGCTTGGTATCTCCTTAACACAACGCGGTAAAACCGGTGGTAACGCCATTCCAATGGCCGGCGTTCCTTATCATAGTGTAGAGGGTTATTTAGCGAAATTAATTGAAATGGGCGAGTCAATTGCAATTTGTGAGCAAATTGGTGATCCAGCTACTTCTAAAGGCCCCGTTGAACGTAAAATTGTTCGTATTATCACACCCGGAACAATAACTGATGAAGCGCTGCTTGACGACCGACGTGATAACCTTCTATGTGCCGTCTATCAGCAGCAGAACACTTTCGGCGTGGCATCATTAGATATCGGCAGCGGCCGCTTTATTATTAATCAGTTCCAGCATCTGGAAACACTGCAGGCGGAAATGCAGCGCCTCAATCCCGCTGAGCTTTTATATCCGGAAAATTTCGAACATATTAATTTAATCGAACACCTGCCGACTATCCGCCGCCGCCCGGAATGGGAATTTGAACTTTTAACCAGTAAAAAAACCTTAAATCAGCAGTTTGGTACCAAAGATTTAATCGGTTTCGGCGTCGAAAAAGCAGAAGTGGCTCTTTGTGCCGCCGGCGCTTTACTGCAGTATATAAAAGATACGCAGCGTACCAGCCTGCCGCATCTACAGTCGATTAAACTTGAGCAGAATATTGACAGCGTCATTTTAGATGCCGCCACGCGTAAAAATTTAGAACTGACTCAAAACCTCTCCGGCGGATTCGAAAATACCCTAGCGGAAGTTTTAGACTTTACGGTTACGCCCATGGGCAGCCGTTTATTAAAACGCTGGATCCACCAGCCGATTCGTAACTTTAATATCTTAAACTACCGCCAGACCATGATTCAGACGCTAATTGATCAGGATCTAACCTGTGCATTAGCTGAACCTTTAAAACAGATTGGCGATGTTGAACGTGTGATTGCACGTTTAGCACTGCGCTCAGCACGTCCGCGCGATTTAACCCGTTTACGTACCGCATTCTCGTTATTACCGGAGCTGCAGAACTTGATTGCTGAAATGCCGCCTGAACTGGTCAGCAAGCTCAGTAAAGAGATGGGATCATACCCGGAACTATTAGAATTATTAGAAAAAGCGGTGATCGATAACCCACCGGTAATTATCCGTGACGGCGGTGTGATTGCCCCGGGTTATAACGAAGAGCTGGATCAGTGGCGTAACCTCGCTCAGGGGGCCACTGACTACCTTGAGAAACTGGAGCTTCGCGAGCGTGAAGCAACTGGTATTGCTACCCTGAAAGTCGGTTACAACCGAGTGCACGGTTATTATATTGAAACCAGCCGCTCACAGTCTGATGCTGTGCCGGCACATTATGTGCGCCGCCAGACCCTGAAAAATACCGAACGTTATATTATTGCAGAACTTAAAGAGCATGAAGATAAAGTGCTTTCCAGTCAGGGCAAAGCCTTAGCGCTGGAAAAGAAACTTTATGAACAGTTAATTGACCTGCTGATGCCGCATCTGCACAACTTACAATTTACCGCACAGTCATTAGCCGAGTTAGACGTACTTAATAATCTGGCAGAACGTGCATTAACACTCGATTATATCCGCCCGACGCTACAGGCAAAAAGCGGTATCGAGATTGAAGAAGGCCGCCATCCGGTTGTTGAACAGGTTAGCAAAACCCCGTTTATTGCCAATCCGATCAACCTTAATGACCAGCGCCGTATGCTGATTATCACCGGACCGAATATGGGTGGTAAATCAACCTATATGCGTCAGACTGCCTTAATGGTATTGATGGCGCATATCGGCAGTTTTATTCCTGCACAAAGCGCAAAAATCGGACCTGTAGACCGTATTTTCACCCGCATCGGCGCATCGGATGACCTGGCCAGCGGACGCTCAACCTTTATGGTGGAGATGACCGAAACCGCCAATATTCTGCATAATGCCACTAAAAACAGTTTAGTCTTAATGGATGAAATAGGCCGCGGCACCAGTACCTTTGACGGTTTATCACTAGCCTGGGCCTGTGCCGAGGAGTTAGCCGAAAAGATCCAGGCTTATACTTTGTTTGCGACTCATTACTTTGAATTAACCACCCTGCCGGAAAGTATCCCGGAGCTGGTGAACGTTCACCTAGATGCCGTTGAACATGGTGACGGCATTGCTTTTCTGCACGCAGTGCAGGAAGGCGCCGCGAATAAAAGTTACGGCTTACAGGTCGCATCACTGGCAGGTGTACCAAAAGAGGTGGTTAAGAACGCGAAACGTAAGCTGCAGCAGTTAGAGCTGGCATCAAGCCATAACTTAAATGCAGATCAACTACCCGTACAAGCCGCATTAAGCTTTGCAGAGCCGGAAACACACCCTGCGGTGGATCTGCTGCAGAGTATTGATCCCGATGAATTAACCCCGAAAAAAGCATTAGAACTAATTTATCTGCTTAAAGAAAAAGCTTAGCGGTTGTAATAAAAGGCGCAGAAGTTATCTTAACGGCCTTCTGCACCTTTTACTTATTTACATTAAAACACCTTAATTAGAACTCGAAACACCTACTTTAAAGAAAAACTTACCACACTAAGCAATTGATTCTATTAGTTATGATTAATTGTTTGCCAAATAAACAGCCATTGAAATATTTCTGTCACATTTCTCTGTTTTAATCTGCTTGTCAAAAAACTGAAATATAATCGTCATAAATTACAACAGGTAATAAAAATGAGTGTAAATCAAAATAATCAGTCACTAAACAAACTGTTCAACTGGACGGCCGTTATCTTTTTAGTTTACTGCATGTTGGTTGCAGTGAGCACGGTTAGTGGTGGTTTCAAAATTTTCTCGGGCGGTGCAAGCGGTGCAGAGCAGATATTCCAGTTCGCCACTAATCCGTTTGTAGCATTGATATTAGGCACATTAGCCACTGCTTTAGTGCAGTCATCTTCAACCGTTACCGCGGTAACGGTTGGCTTAGTTGCCGGCGGGCTGCCGATATCCATTGCCATCCCACTGGTTATGGGCGCTAATATGGGTACGACAATCACCAATACGATTGTTTCTATCGGTCATATCCGAGAAAAAGATGACTTTAAACGTGCCTTCAGTGCAGCTACTGTGCACGACTTCTTTAATTTGATAGCCGTCGCTATTTTCCTGCCTTTAGAGATCATGTTCGGCATATTAGAAAAGCTGGCGTCTTCCGCGGCTCACCTTTTTGTCGGCAATGCTGATATTTCCATGAAAGGCCTTGATTTCATGAAGCCGCTCACTAAACCAGGCGTTAATCTGGTGACAGATCTGGTCTCATTTGCTCCAGGTAAAATGGGCGGTATCGCCATGGTTATTGCCGGTGTCGGCATAATATTATTCTCGGTCACTTTCCTAGGCAAAGTACTGAAGAAAGTATTAGTGGGTAAAGCGAAAGATATTCTTCATAACACCATAGGTAAAGGCCCGGTATCAGGCATTGCTTCAGGTGCATTAGTGACGGTTATGGTGCAGTCATCATCAACCACAACCAGTCTGATGATTCCGCTAGCCGGCAGCGGTATGTTCACCACACGTCAGATTTACCCGTTTACACTAGGCGCTAATATCGGCACAACCATCACTGCATTATTAGCTGCGACCGCAATTTCCGGTGAAATGGCCGAAGCAGCTTTAACCATTGCTCTGGTTCACTTCCTGTTTAACTTCTTAGCCGTTGCTTTAATTTATGGAGTGCCGTTCCTGCGTGAACTGCCGATTAAAGCTTCGGAACACCTTGCTGAAGTTGGTACTAAAAACAAACTTTTAGCATTTTCTTATGTAGTGGGCACTTTCTTTGTACTGCCGGGTGCAATACTAATCGGTGTCCGCTAACAGCCTGCTGATAAGCAAATCGATTAACTAAAAACCACAAGCCGCACTGCTTGTGGTTTTTTTGTATTGAGCAGTAAATATAATAAAGCATCTTTTAGTACAAAAGGTTTAAAAGCTCACTAATTCAGCCAAATTAGCAGGACGGTAATAAACAGATTTCAACACTTTACCCTGGCGGACAGTTTTACCTGCCATTTCTACATCCTGCGCACACTTGGCAATAACAAAGTCACCTTTAATACTATCAACCAAAGCGACGCCCTGCTTAGCGTAAAATACCTGCGTTTCCTGGAATTCCTGCTGATTACGGCAGACTTTGCTCATATTGCTTGAATGTACTTCGTCCCAGCAGGGCAGGAAGTTGATTTCCCGGTGCTTAGCAACATTCAGCAGCAGATCAATCAGGTAACTGATTTCAAGGTTGTCATTTACTTTAGATGCACCTAAATGTACCAGGCGCCCCATCAGAACATAAACGCTGTCAACAATGGCATCTGCCTGTTCAATTTTACAGTCTGCTTCGGCTAGCTCAGTTAATTCTTCAATAATCAAAGAGCTATGCAGAGTATCAGCTTTAGCATCTAACGAATTTTGATCTTCACAAGGCAGATCAAAGGTTTCCCGAAACTGCATAATATCACGGTATAAATGATCATAAACGGGCTGGGTTAATAGTGATAATTTCATGGCTTAGGCCTTTTAAATAAGGGAAAATTCAGCGCGCTAAGTTAACAAAATGCCTCTAAAAAAAATAGCTTCATTTTTATTATTAAATACTCAGTACAAGTCAAACACTTAGATATATAATTAAAGTTAATAACAAGATTATTAAAATAAACACAGGAGAATTGATTGCGTAAGGTAAAACTCAAGCAGCAGGACAAACTGTCCATCAAAGTCACCCATCAGATAAAAAAGGGTGAATCACGGAGAATCGATTTATACTTCTCTTTACCAAAAGAGATGGGCATTAATAAAAATACCTTATCTGAAACCGATTATTTTAATTCGGCTATCAAGGGCCGTCGCGCCTATTTTACCAAAGGCCTGCATCTGCCTCTATTACATACGCGTTTTGCCAGCCGTATGAAACGTTCTCCTGAAGAATACAAAACCAACCTTAACCTGTTTGCCTATCAGTACATCACTGCGCTCGATACCGATACCGATGAAACATTAAGCCTGGATGACAGCGAGAGTCTGCGTGATTTCTACCATGCTGCGGCGGATATAACTGAGCATAGTCTGGCCATTTTAAAAAAACACCGCAGCCATACCCTAAAAGATCCGAAGCTGCAGTCTATTTTTGATAATGTTGACAACTACCTGTCCTGGTATACGGAACAGAGCATATTGCGCATGCTGGCAAAAAAACCTCGTAATGCCGAGTTTTCAGATGCACGTCTCGCACTGCTTAATATCTGTGAAGAAGAAAACAATTATCGCAAGAAAAAAGCTTATAACTCCGAAGCAACGCTTAAGGATCCAAACCGTATTGCTAATAAAATGCGTTTATTACGACGCTTAATTGAATACGGTGTTATTTTTAAAAGTGAAACACAGGAGCTGGGTAATATAACCCGTAAAATTGTAACCGGCGTTGCGACGGCTTTGATTATGTGTGTAGTGCTGGTTTTAATTATTAAAACTCAAGGCGCACTGAGTAAACTGACCTCAGTAATGATTTTAGTGCTGGCTGTTATATACGGCGTGCGTGAAGTCTTTAAAGACGATTTTAAAAATATTCTGTGGCGCTGGATCCGTAAAGGTAAACCAAAATGGTCGCGTATCTTAAAAGACTCAACCAGTCAGTCAGAAATTGCCAGACAGAGAGTCTGGTTAGATTATATCAAAACCAAAAAGCTACCGACACAGAGTAAAGAATTATTAGCCAGACGCCATATGCAGAATATACAAAGCGCTGAACTTTTACATTACCGCATTGAAACAAAAGTTGATAACTACGACTTTCAGGCGGGTTACGATACACTGGAAGAAACTATTTTATTCAGCCTTCGCCCTTTTGCCCGCTATCTGGAGCGAGGTACAGGTAAAGTCTATGAGCAGAATGACGCGTCCTCTAACAAAGAGAAGATTCAGAGTACCTCAATCGAACGGCGCTACCAGATCAATGTCGTCGTCGCTCTGGATCAGGGCTGGAAATATAAAGAAGAGTTTGAGCGTTATAAGATCACTCTGAACCGCTCCGGAATTATTGAAATAGAAAAAGCCGGCGAGACAAAGAGTAAAGATAAACCTCAGACTGATCGTTACTCAAAGCTAAGAACACTACTGCACTTTAAAAAACGTAGTTAAGCAGACTAATAAAAACAGCAGATTAAGCTCTGCTGTTTTTACTCAATGAATTTTATTCAGCAGCTAAAGTTTCAATTCGATAAAAACCCTGCCCGTCCTGGCCTAATGTATCAGCTAAAAACGGCAAAGATTCCTGCATCTCTTTTTTTAATGTCCATGGCGGATTAATTACTATCATCCCGCTTGAGGTCATGCCTCTTTCAGCAGAATCAGCCTGAATACCCAGCTCAAAAAGCTGCATATTTTTAATGCCTGATTTTTTTAACTCTCTCTCCATGCGGTTAATTACCTGACGATTGACTACCGGATACCAAAGTGCGTAGGTTCCTGTCGCAAAGCGTCGTACCGCCTGAATAAGGCTTTCCACAACCAGATCATATTCGTTTTTAATTTCATAGGATGGATCAATAAGGATAAAACCACGGCGCTCTTTGGGCGGCATATTTGCAACCAAACCTTCCAGACCGTCCTTTTTAGCCATTTTAATCTGCCGATCACCAGAGAAGTTTTCACGCATATTGGTAAATTCATTAGGATGCAGCTCAAAAAGAAACATGCGGTCAGTCTCACGCAGCATCTGACGAGCAATACTTGGTGAGCCGGGGTAATGCATCAATTTACTTTGTGCGTTAAACTCAACAACCTGTTCAACATAGCGCGCAACCGGAGCAGGCAGGTCAGCACGTTTCCATAACGGAAAAATTCCGTTATTAAATTCTTTGGTTTTTAACGCTTCTGAAGACTGAAATGAATACGCGCCGCACCCAGAATGGGTGTCGAGATAACACAGAGGTTTATCTTTTTTCAGCATGTAATCAAGAATAGAAGCCGCAACGGTGTGTTTCAGCACATCCGCAAAATTACCTGCATGAAAAGAATGGCGATAGCTCAGCACAAAATACTCCAAAAACAAAAATATAATAAGCCGCGCAGTATATACCCGTTAGCATTCAAGTTGCAAAAATCAGCAAGTAATGAGGTAGACAGGTTCTAGGCGTGAAGGTGAAGATCTAACGGGTTAAATCGAAACTTCACAACGAATTGTTAAATGCTTGCATTTAACAATGTCGATAGAGGAATCACGAAGTGAATCGCTCGAAAGACAACGAAGATGTCTGCCTCACGACTTGCCTCGTAGGTCGCAAGATCGAAAACCAATACTGCGTTACAACATTCGAGAAGGGCTAGCCATTATCATCATGTTGTGCCTTGCCTTGGTGTCCGATCTCGCGACTGATAAATGCATTTTGATTGTTAACGGGTATAATGAAAATTGTCAGCTATTGCGCTAAAAATAAGCTCCTAAATCTTTAAACGCATGTTATTATCCCCGCCCGAATTATTTGCACTAAAATGGAGATTCAATGCAACCTGATGCTCTAAATCCTATTGAAAAGCGCACCGCTTTTTCACTCTCCTTAGTTTTCGCACTACGCATGTTAGGCCTGTTTATGATCATGCCGGTATTTGCAATCTACGGACAGGATCTGATCGGCTATTCTCCGCTTTGGGTTGGTTTTGCCATTGGGGCATATGGTTTAACACAAGCATTATTACAAATTCCAGCAGGCATGCTGTCCGACAAATTTGGACGCCGCCCGGTTATTTTCGGCGGCTTAATTATATTTGCCGTCGGCAGTTTAGTCGCGGCCTATTCCGACAGTGTTTACGGTGTAACAGCAGGTCGGGCTCTACAGGGAGCCGGTGCTATTGCCAGTGCTATTCTGGCCTTAGCAGCAGATGTCACCCGGGAAGAGCAGCGCCCTAAAGCAATGGCAATGATTGGAGTAAGCATCGGCCTTGCTTTTGCCGTTGCTATGGTTGCAGGCCCTGTTTTAGCACCGTTTATCGGTCTGCAGGGTTTATTTTTGATTACAGCAGCCGGTGCATTAGCCGGCATTGTGATTGTTCATTTTGTTGTTCCCCATGTAGTCAACAAAGCCCCGCGCGGTGAAACAATAGCAATTCCAGCTTTACTCGGCAGACTGGCCAAAAATCCGCAGCTGCAGCGTTTAGATGCAGGTATCTTTATTTTGCATATGACACTTACCGCTATGTTTATCGCACTACCGCTGCAGCTGCAGGAAATGAACCTGGCAGCTGAGGTCCACTGGCATTTATACCTTCCGGCACTGTTAATTTCATTTACCTTAATTATTCCCATGCTGATCACGGCCGCCCGTAAAAATATGAATAAGCAGTTTTATCTGTTTGCTATTTTACTGATGGCAGGCAGTTTAATTGCAATGGCGCTGACTTCTCAATCACTTACCTTAATGTTTATCTGTGTCTTACTGTATTTCACCGCCTTCAATTTTTTAGAAGCATCGCTGCCGGCTTTTATCTCAATGATTTCTCCTGCGGGCGCAAAGGGCAGTGCAATGGGGATCTACAGCACTTATCAGTTTTTAGGCGCATTTTTCGGTGGTATTTTAGGGGGCTTATCCTATAAACTACTCGGCAGCAGCGGCTTATTTTTATGTTTAGCCGCATTAATGCTGATTTGGTTTTTCATTTCGTGGGGCATGCATAATCCAAGCAAAGTCCGCACTCATACCATTACAGCATTAATAAACGATGAAACAGATGCACAGTTAAAAACACAGCAGCTCATTGCACTTGGCGGTGTAATAGAAGTAGTGATGATCATCGAAGAACAAACAGTTTATATCAAAGTCAATAACCAAGCGTTTGCACTGAAAAAAGCGAAAGAAATTTTAGCAAATACTTAAGAAAAACCTAAACAGCAAGCGGAGCAAAAACATGTTTAACCGTAGTGTAAACAAAGTCGTATTAGTCGGTAATCTAGGTAAAGATCCGGAAATGCGTTATATGCCGAACGGCAGCGCAGTGGCAAATTTGACACTGGCAACAACAGAAAGCTGGAAAGATAAACAAACCGGCGAACGTAAAGAAAAAACAGAATGGCATCGCCTGACTGTCTTTAACCGTCTTGGTGAGATGTGTGGTGAGTACCTGAAAAAAGGTGCAAAAATCTACGTTGAAGGCAAATTACAAACACGTAAGTGGCAGGGACAGGATGGTCAGGATCGTTACACAACTGAAGTTGTTGTAGCTGAAATCCAGATGATGGATTCACGCAACCCGGCACAAGGCCAGGGACAGTTCCAACAGAACGCACCGCAGCAGAATGCACAGCCGCAGCAGAGCTGGGGTAATGCCCCGCAGCAGCCGCCGGCACAGCAGGCAGCTCCGCAAATGGCACCGGCTTACCAGCCGGCTCAGCAGCAGGCACCGGCTCAACAGTCAGCTCCAGCACAGCAGCAGGCACCAGCGCAGCAGGCGCCAGCTCAATACAATGAACCGTCTATGGACTTTGATGACGATATCCCGTTCTAGGCTGTATTTTACAATAATGTAAAAATAGACGCTAAGTCCCTCTCTAAACCAGCATAACAGCTGGTTTTTTTGTTTTTACACTTTTGCACTTAGACACAGGGTTATAGTATATATTGTTTTCTGTAACAGCATGGCTTCAACGGTAAAGACAGTTTGAAACGGCTCCATGCAGCTATGAACCTTTTTATTTAGTGTCCATTTCTCTTAAGTAGAGGTAGACGGTATCTCTTGATACTCCTAGTATTTTCGCAGCTAAGAGAATGCTGTTCTTGTACTTAAAGATACCAAGCTCATGAAGTTTCGTAACAACCTCCCTATTTCTCTTTGAAGGCGAAATTGACGGGTTATCCAAAACCTCGCTTCGCACCACATCAATGGTGCTGGTTACCGTTTCGTCAATGTCTTTGGCGAACGTCTCGGGAGAGTTCGATGATTCGCCGTTACAGTCAAGAGGAAACATTGTTTTCAAAAACGACTGCATCGGTGCATCCATATCGACATTGATACAAAGCAGCCCGATAGCCTTGCCCTTGGGGTTGCGGACAATGGTGGTTATTGAGCGCAGTGTCTTACCCGTTGAACTCTTAGTCATGTACGAGTCGGATACGTCTTTGCCGTCTTTGAGTTTTAATAATGCAAGATTAGTAATTGGAGCACCAGCTTCACGATCAGTAACATGACCATTTGCTATTTTAAGTACCGACGGAGAGTTAATATCGAGACTGTGCAGCACTACCTCGGTATATTCACCATACATTCTAGCAATCCCGTCCACTACGTTTTCCATAGCGTTAAGAATGTCATAATCACCTTTAGTTAGCTTTCGTAATTCCAATTTCTATACCTTATCGGCTATTTAAGCTGACATAATGTCAATAATGGCGGTGTCAGTATCACACATACCTTTACTGACCATTTTACCAACATTCTTGACCGTTTGCTCAACTTCTTTAGCCACAATCCCCTGCCCGGCGGCACAGTGATTACGCAGTGCCATCATAAATGAACGAACAGCAGTTGTTGATGAAGTACATACTTTCATTGCACATGAAGATTTAGCACCATCACAGACCATACCTGAACTATCGCTAATTACATTTTGAATGGCATAACAGGACTGCTCAAACGTACCGCCGGCGAGATATACAAGCGCCATGCCTGCAGCCGCGCTGGTCACCGTATTTCCACAAAATGCAGATAGGGGAGGGTAATGAGATTTGATGTATATTGCACCAAGATGACTCATAATGAGTGCTCGAGCCAGCTGTTCTTCAGAAGAGCCGAAGTGTTCAGCGGCAACACAAACCGGAATTGTCGCTGCGATACCTTGATTACCGCTTCCGAAATTACTCATAGCAGGAAGGGTCGCACCACCCATACGAGCATCTGAAGCAGCAGAAGTGAGCATCTGAATTCGGGTCATCAAATCTTCACTCAAAAAGCCCTTTTCGATATCCGCTTTCATTGTACGGCCAATTTCCAGACCATAACCACTTTTGATACCCTCAGCAGAAAGCATCTCATTAATTACCGCGGCTTCAAGGATAAAAGATATATCGTTAAACTCAGCATTGACGGCAAACTCATAAATTTTCTCGATATCGATATCAACACCGTCACAAACAGAAGCAGTTGCCTGAACATCTTCCTTTTGAGCTTCAAAGGTAATAACACCATTCAGAGTCTTTTTAACGATATTGGTGTGACCACCGCGAATCGTCACCTCTGAACGCATATTGCCTAGAGAGGCAACTACTGAACAGTAAATAAATTCGTCGCTATCCACACGACTGACTTTTACTTTTCCAGCATCAATAAGAGCCTGCGCCTTATCTACATCATCCATTGAAATGCCGGCGAGAACTTCCAGCTCAGCCTCTGCTTTGCCATTGACTGCTCCAGCAGCAGCTGCAATAGGCAGGCCGATTTTGCCCGTTCCCGGCACGAACACGCCCATTGAGTTTTTGTAGAGGTTACTAGAAACAAATACTTCAATTGAGTCAGGTGCTTTACTGCCTAGCTCCTCTGCAGCAACTGCTGAAGCAAACGCGGCTGCAATAGGCTCTGTGCAGCCTAAAGCGGGTTTAACAACTTTTTTAATAATGTCGATATACTGTTGCCACTCTTTTTTCATGACTTGCTCCGATTAGGCTTTGTGAGCTATGGCTTCAACTTCAACCAAAACACCCATAGGTAAATCTTTAACTGCAAAGCAGCTTCGAGCCGGGCAGTCCTGATTAAACATACCTGCGTAAACCGCATTGAACGCAGCGAAGTCTTTGATGTCTGCCAGGTAGCAGGTGGTTTTAAGAACGGTATCGATAGAACCGCCGCCGGCTTCAAGTACACTCTTCAGGTTCTCAAGTGATTGAAGACTTTGTTCTGTAATTCCACCTGCAACGACCTTTCCAATTTCACGGCTAACCGGCAGCTGCCCGGAAGTAAAAATTAGATTTTCAAAGCTAGTACCGTGCGAGTATGGGCCGATTGCTTCTGGCGCTTTAGGTGAGTCGATTAACTTTCTCATGAAATCCTCATATATTTTTTAATTTTAACCAATTTACGTCAACCGCATCATCTCAACACAAACGCGCTTTTTCAACATTTGTTGAGAAAACAACATCAAGAACGACCATTTGTGTAGCCCACATCACAAAAACGTGGTGTTAAACGCCCAACCTCTCAAATTTCAATGAGTTTTAGAGAAACAGGTTGTGGATAATGCAAATCTCAAATACATTTTAGAAAATTCTTAAAGGGAGATGTTAGCAATGAGTGAAAATATTGGATCTATATCAGTAACACCGAAACCAGCTGCTTGGGAACAAGCTGGTATGAGTGAAAAAGAGTGGAAGAAAGCAACCAAGTTCGACAGCGTGGATGTAGGCTGGATTGTAATGAGTATAGGTATGGCGATCGGCGCCGGTATCGTATTCTTACCAGTTCAAGTTGGTATAATGGGATTGTGGGTTTTCCTGCTTTCCTCTGTTATCGGCTACCCGGCCATGTACCTTTTCCAAAAACTCTTCATAAATACTCTTGCTGAATCAAAAAAATGTACGGATTACCCTGGTGTTATTTCAGGGTATCTAGGCAAGAACTGGGGCATTGCACTTGGCATTCTTTACTTCTTAATGCTGGTGATCTGGGTTCTGGTTTATTCATTAGCAGTAACCAACGACAGCGCATCTTATCTGCAGTCATTTGGAGTGACTGAAGGACTGTTAAGCGAAAACGTACTTTACGGTTTGGGCTTAATCTGCGTTCTTTCTTATATCGGCAGCAAAGGTGAAAAAATTCTATTTAAGCTGTCAGGTTTTATGGCGGTAACAGTGCTGTCGCTTGTGGCAGTAATGGGCGTTCTTCTTATTGCTAAATGGGATCTGAACAATATCCCTGAAGCCGGCCAAGTTATGCCGATGATTAAAGATGCGATCATTACTCTCCCATTTACCCTGACATCAATTTTATTCATTCAGTCTCTCAGCCCAATGGTTATCTCATACCGTTCTAAAGAGAAATCAATTGAAGTTGCGCGCTTCAAAGCAAGCCGAGCGATGACAACTGCATTCTCAATTCTATTTGTCATTGTGTTCTTTTTTGCAGTCTCTTTCACACTCGCTATTAGCCAGGAACAAGCTGCCGATGCAATGAACAAAAATATATCAGCCTTGGCTATCATTGCTCATTACTTTCCCGGCAGCTGGGCGACAGTTGCAGGAGTTGTGATCAACATCTTTGCAGTGGTAACTTCATTCTTTGGTGTATTTCTAGCGTTCCGTGAGGCTTGTAAAGGCTTGGCAATGAATATTCTTCTTCGTAAGTTTAAAGAGGAGCAGATCAAGAAGGATTTGGTGGAGAAAGGGATTATTGTTTTCATCATTCTACTCTCTTGGAGTGCGGTTGCATTAAATGCTCCGATTCTGTCATTCACTTCAATCTGCAGCCCAATCTTTGGTTTGGTAGGATGCTTAATTCCTGCTTACCTGGTTCACAAGATGCCTCATCTACACAAATATAAAGGTATTGGTACAAACCTGATAATTGGTACTGGTGTACTGCTTTGTATATCTCCAATATTAGCATTCATCTCATAAAGATAAGCCCCGAATATTCGGGGCTTTTTTTCATCCGAACCTTTCCAATCCCGAAACCTCCTATCTCCCCATAACCATTCTATAATGAGTTTTTAGAAGTCTTCGCCTAAATAATAAAACATCTTTTAACGTTACTAGCTAACCGGTTTTCTACTTATAAGCAGCCGTAAATGAATTCCCGCTCCTCCAAAACTAATTTCTGTACCTGAAGTAATAAAATACTCAGTTTCCTGCTTCAGTTCAGCAGCTTTAAAAACACCTGGGCGAATTATGGATTACACTAAATTTATCAGTTTATAAATAAATGAAAATCACTGGCGAGTGTACGTAAATTATACAGACAGTTTCACTCAATAATTCGGAGGTAAGCTATGGAACGAATTACACTTAAAGATAATTGTGAAAACTTTATTAAAGAAGCAGTAAGCATATACTGCCGCAAGCCCTGTACACTTCATAAAAAAGCCGTTTCTTTAATGCTGTTAGTTCAGGCTGTGGAGCTGCTGTTGAAGCAGAAGCTCGCAAATCACTCCTCTCTGCTCTTATATGAAAATGTCGACAAACCAAATAAAAGCGTGTCGATGAAATCATGCCTTAAAAGACTTTCTTATATTAATCAGACACCTGACCAAAGTAATACACAAAAATCCCTAAGAAGAGCAATGGAACTGCGCGGTAAAATTATGCACCATGAATTTGCAACCAATGAAACGGCAATTAAGTCAGATTTTGTTCGTTTATGCGGTTTGATTAATGAACTTAGGGTCGAAGTCTATAACCAGCCGCTGTCAGCAATAATCCCTAAGTATGAAATGGAAGTACTTGAAAATGAAGAGAGTCAGCTGGCTGAAGCCGTACAACAATGCCAGGAAGAGATAAGCAGGCTGAGGAAAGGCTCAACACAGGGTGAACCGCACTGGTGCGGCTGCTGTGGAAATAACTCTATCAGGTTAAGTGCAAAAAGTACCGACAATCATATAGTAAAAGGCCAATGCCTGATATGTGCAGAAACAGAAGATTACACCTGCTGTGGACACTGCGGTAAATGGCTGGCGGCGGCTGAAATAAAGCACTACGAGGCGAAAAAAGGCATGTGCTCAGAGTGTTTAGAAAATGTAACAGAGAATTACTGGTATGAGTGATTAATTGAGAAGTAAAAACTTGAGCCAGGTTTAAAATATCAAGCAGAGCTCCCAATCTCGTTAATAATAATATCTAGAATATTAACAGGCACACCGGTGCTTTTCTGAAGTAGTGCCATATTTATCAAATATAAACAGCAGCAAGCATAAAAGGTCTTTTATAAATGCATAATGCATCTAACACATATACAGATGCCCTATTCCTGTTAACTCTGGGCGGTATTCTGCTGCTCGGCTTAATAACCGCTGCTCTCGGTCGGCAGAAGTTTCTTCCCCGCGTAACACTGCTGATAATCTTTGGTGTGATCATTGGAAAACAGGGGCTAGATATTATTCCCGCGGTGTTCTCCGAACGATTTGATCTTATTACTGATATGGCCTTACTAATGATCGGATTTCTACTCGGCGGAAAACTGACCAGAAACTCACTACGCAGCTCAGTAAATAAAGTGCTGTGGATATCATTAACAGCGGCAGTACTCACCGCATTTATTGTCACCTTCGGGCTGATACTTATCGGTGTACCGCTGGAAATTGCAATATTGCTCGGCAGCCTCGCTTCCGCGACCGATCCGTCAGCTATTATGGATGTTATTTTAGAATCCAATTATAAAGGCCCATTTCAAAAATTACTGCTTTCAATCGTTGCACTTGATGATGCGTGGGCGCTGATTTTATTTGCCTTTGCTGTTGCGCTGGTTTCTTCATTAACTGGATTACATGCCGACAATTCTTATATTCTATTTGCGTTAAAAGATATTGGCGGGGCGATTATATTAGGTATCGCAATCGGTATTCCGTCCGCATTTTTAACCGGAAGAGTTAAGCCTGGTCAGCCGATACTCTCAGAAGCGCTGGGCATTGTATTTGTCTGCGGAGGCATCGCCTTGTGGTTTAATGTTTCATTCTTAATTGCTTCTATGGTGCTGGGTGCTGTGATCGCCAATTTTGCCAGGCATCACGACTACCCTTTCCATGCGATACGCGGCATTGAGCGCCCTTTTATGATCATCTTTTTTATTTCAGCCGGCGCAGCCCTTGATTTAAATGCTGTCAGTGAAGTTGGAATGATCGGTGCTGCATATATTGTCTGCCGTATTATTGGAAAAATTTGCGGTGCTGCACTCGGCGGCCGATGTAGTAAAGCAGATCAAAAAACCAAAAACTGGATGGGGGCGGCCTTGCTCCCTCAGGCAGGTGTTGCTATCGGTATGGCACTAGTGGCCGCCAACCACTTTCCCGAATATCGGCAGATCTTATTAACGGTAGTTATCAGCTCCACCGTGTTTTTTGAGATCATCGGCCCGGTATTTACCCGCCTTGCTTTAGAAAGGATCAAGCAGTCTTAACAACTATCTCTGCTTCTAACCACTGCTTACTAATCAATCTGTTGAATTAATGATGAGTAATAGATATGTTTTGTTATTAGTAAAAAATTCCCAATTAAACGCCTGAATAATAAAACGACGAGAAATTAAATTATGTCTAATGTCACTACCTATTACCTGGAAATGAAAACTGCAGGTTCTCTCAATGAAAAAGTACTGCCGGCTGATTTTGAGATTCAGGAAGCACAAATTAAACAGTATCAGTTAAATCGTTTTTTATATCAGTTTATCGGTGCTAACTGGGGCTGGACCGACAAGCTGTCACTCACAGAGCGGCAGTGGCAGGAGTATGCAGAAAGAGAAGACCTAAGAACCTGGACTGCTTATTATAAAGGCTCAATTGCCGGTTATTATGAATTAGAAAAACAGTCTGATGGTGACGTTGAAATAGCGTATTTTGGTTTATCTGAAAAATTTATCGGCTTAGGCTTCGGCGGCCCCCTTTTATCGCATGCGATAAAATCCGCCTGGGCATGGAAAAATACCAGGCGGGTCTGGGTACATACCTGCACGTTAGATCATAAAAGTGCTTTAAATAATTACCAGGCAAGAGGATTTGAAATTTATCGCAAAGAAATAAACTAATAAGAGTTATTGCTGTCTATCCCGTAACGCCGCTATTGATAAAAAATCAGGCTAAATAAAAGGATCACTATGAATATATTATCAGCAAAAATTCAGTTATTAGGCTTTTTCTTATGCTGCATTTTTATTATTGGCTGTACCCACAACGTTCAGGCTGATAATGAGGTATTTAAACGGATCACTGAAAAAGGTGTTTTAGTCGTCGGCATGTCTGGTGAACAACCTCCCTATAATTTTGTTACCAGCAAAGGCGGCATTATCGGATTCGATGTTGGGCTAGCAGAGGAGCTCGCTAATTCGCTGGGTGTAAAGATGGAAATAGCGTTAATGCCTTTCCCAGAACTGCTTAACGCACTCCAGGAAAACAAGGTCGACGTGATAATTTCAGCTTTTTCTATCAGCGAACAACGCCGTCAGAAAGTCAGTTTTGTCGGTCCCTATGCGCAAGTGGGAAAATCATTGCTGACTACCAAAAAAACACTGGCTCGAATTAGAAACAGTACAGGGTTTAATCATGCCCAGGTAAATCTAACTGCATTGGAAAATTCTACCAGTGTAACTCTGGCACAGGAGCGTTTAGAAAAAGCAAATTTAACAACCGTTATTCACTATGAAGATGCTGTACTAGCGGTATTATCCGGTCAGGCTGATGCCTTGATTGCTGATTTGAGCATCTGTGATCTGCTGCTGATACGTGACAACAGTACAGAATTAACTAAATTAAATGAGCCGTTAGCCGTTGAAGAGATCGGCATTGCACTCAATAAAAATGAACCGCTGTTAGAAAACAAACTAACGGAAAAGCTGCAGCAGCTGCAGAAGTCAGGAGAACTGCAGAAGCATCATCAGAAGTGGTTTAATAATGGCGGGTGGTTAAACTTACTCCCATACTAGTAAATAGCTCTGCATACAAAAAGCCCTGTTTTGTCAGGGCCTTTTATACAACAATTAACCTACTTCACCACGTAAATCAGTCACCAGCAGCTCGCGGATCACTTTGTTGGATAATCCCTGGCTAAGCAGGTAATAAAGCTTCGCAATCACAGTTTCAGTGGTCATATCTAAACCGCTGATCACCCCGGCTTCGCTTAATGCGTGGCCCGTTGCATAACCTTCCATATTGACACTGCCTTTAAGGCACTGGCTGCAGTTAACAATCAGAATACCGCGCTCACTAGCTTCTTTTAATGTTGCCAATAACTGCTCATCCTGCTGCGCATTACCTACACCATAGGTTAATAATACCAGTGCCTGCAGCGGACTTTTCAATAAATTATCCAATACCTGCCAGTCCAGCCCGGGAAACAGATGTAAAATAGCAATCGACTGCGCCTCAAGCTCACTGACACGTAAACGGGTATTGACCGATTTCTGTGTCTGCCCGGCAATATTTTTTATCTCAATCCCTGCTTCCAACAGCACTGGATAATTAGGTGAAACAAATGCATCAAAACCATCTGCGTACTGTTTCGTTGTACGGTTGCCGCGGAATAACTGGTTATTAAAAAAGATACACACTTCGTTAATTGGATGATGCGCAGCGATATATAAAGAATTCAATAAATTAACGCGTGCGTCTGAACGTAACTGCGACAATGGAATCTGCGAGCCCGTCACAATGACCGGTTTGCTTAAATTTTCAAAAACAAATGACAATGCAGAAGCCGTATAAGACATGGTATCTGTGCCGTGCAGAATAATAAAACCGTCAAAGTCGTGATAACGATTCTGAATATCTAAACCTAAAGTCTGCCAGATTTCTGGAGAAACATTCGCAGAATCAATCAGAGGATTGTATTCATGAATCTCAAATTCAGGCATATCTTCATGATAAAATTCAGGCATATTTGCAATTGTCTGCGAAAGATAACCGGCCACAGGTATAAAACCATCTTTTGAAGGTTTCATACCGATTGTGCCGCCAGTGTATGCGATATAAATTCTTTTTTTATCAGCCATGCTTATTCTCTTTTATCTAATTTATCATCTAATTAATTCAGCCGTAAGTTAACAGCTAATACAGATATTCAGAAAGGTTATCTTTAACAATTTCGACTTTAATATCTAAAAATGACATTTATTATTAATACGAATCACCAAGAGATAGAAAACAGTAGTAAAACGACAGCTGAATGTGTAAAAAAGCAGAAATAGGATTTCAATTAAATAAAATATCTTTTACTACTTTACTGAGCTGCTCAGATAAAAACAGAACCGAAGCGGGTAAGGTTGAGCGGGTCAAACTATAACCTTCCATAAACGGCAGAACAAAACAGACTGCATGATCTATTTTTAATTCGTCGCAAAATTCAGGTGCGGCAGTCTGCAGCTGTTGAAATACAATCTGATAGAGCTCGCGATAATATTGATCTAACACTAAACGCAGTTCTTTATTATGTAAGGAAACAGCCCAGAGTTCTTTGAAAACAGCGGCACAGGCATCACTTTCCCGATACTCAAGAACATCCAGAAAAAACTGATTTAACGCCTTATCTGCATGCCTGTTTTCTTCTATTTTAAAAGACTTAAGGTGCGCTGTGCATTGCTCAACAAAAGAGATCAATATCGACTCTACAAGTATCTCTTTGTTTTTAAAATACAGCAGTACAGTACTCAACTCCAGATTAGCCTGCACAGCAACATTTTCTATAGAAAAACCGGCACAGCCGGACTCTTTTAAGACCTGCATTGCACAACAAGATATATGATCGCGTTTATCATTCATCACTTATTTCACCTGATTAATTCACTCTGACTTATTGATTGTAGGCACTAAACACAACAGAGCAATTTATCAAAAAACAAGATTATGCATTTTTATATTACCCCTGTTTTTTTTACGAAATTTAAAAAAGGTTATATTAGAAATTTGATCCTACGCACAGAACAGTAACTAAAGCCATTGAGTGGTGATATTTAATTGATGTTGGAGAAATGCAAACTAGACTATAAAGTCAAAAGAAGGTAAATATCCTCACAGATAAGTCTGCTAACTAATATTTACAATGAAATCAGCCCATAACAGAACCATGCTGGATAGTTTAGCGGCTTTCAAACACATATTTCAGGTGCTTTATTATGTTAACTTCGATTTCTCATATACTGAATCAGCTTAAAATATCACATTTTATTCTGCTCATCGCTTTCCTGGTTATTTTTACCATGACGATCGGTCCGCTTTTATCAACAACAAACATGCGCAGCGAGGTGCTGGAGGCGGAACACCAGACCCTGGCTTCACATGTCAGCACACTAGCCAAAGCCTTAGAAACAACACAAAAACAAGAACAGAGCCAGCAGCTGCAGAGCCTAAAGGATATTATTTACCCCACCCGCTGGAATAATGATGATTCCGGATATGCATTTTTAGCCGACGGTGCAACTGGACGATATATTGTATATCCGCCCACTCCGGCTAAAGAAGGGAAAAAAATGGTCAATATTAAATTGATTGAAGGAGGAACTTTAGAGCAGGCAATTATCCGCAGCAGCCGCCGCGGCAGTGCAGAAATGATACATTACCCGCACTCCCAGCCAGGCTCTGACAAAATCCACTTAAAAGCGGCTTATTTATACCCCCTTAGACAAGGCGGTGACGTTTTAATCGCAGGAACCTACTTAAATAAATCCGATCTTCTACAGCTTAAACTGTATAAAAAGATCGTTTTACCTGTCATTGCCAGCACGATTTTTGTACAGTTTTTTATTTTTATTTTCAGCAGATATATAAACTACCGGGAAAATTATTTCAGCACAACCATGCGCGGCCGGACTAAAGACGATTTATATGAGATGGATTATTTAGCCGGACGAAATGAAACGGCATTTTTAGCAGATGCATTAAATATCACTCAGGTAAGTTTAAGCAGAGTACTCAAGCCGCAGCATGATGACGATATTAATATCAGCAAAGATTCTCTGCAGTTTAATTCCAAACACAACCATAAAAAGCACTGAATTTACCGTCAAAGGGTAAGCTGCTAACCCAGCTACTCCTATTATCACTGTTCGGCGATAAACTAACTGCCAATAACGGAACTTAATTCAACACCTCTGCTTTTCTAATAAACTTGATTTAAAACAAACATGCATACATCACATTTACTTTTAAGGTATTTTTAATTGATACTACGAATGGGTAAAACTAGGCTAAGAAGTACTTCAATCGCACAAAATATATTATTTTAGTTAATTAAAACAATGTATTTGTATAAAACGTAAATACCGACATGATTTTTTTGTCGAAAATAAAAAAACGCACAGGGAGTTATGTATGTTAGGTTCGATTTATTATCTGCTTAGTAAGTTCAAGCTGTCACGACTCATGTTAATTTTATCTCTGACGGTTATTGTAACTTTACTGATCAGCACTGTTTTCTCAACCAACAGCGTACGTACAGGCGTTATTGCCGTTGAACATCAAGCTCTTTCATCACATGTGGTCTCACTCGCCAAAATTGTTGCTTACACTCAAGAATCAGTAAAACAGCTTCCGTCTAAAAAACTTGAGGCATTAAAAGCCGTTATTTATCCTGCACGCTGGCATAGTGATGATTCTGGTTATGCATTTTTAGCTGATGGTGCAACTGGTCGATATATCATTTATCCCCCGAAGCCGGCTAAAGAGGGCAATAAAATGGTGAACATCGAGCTTCTTGAAGGAGGAACATTAGAGCAGGCAATCATTCGTACCAGCCGGCGCGGTATTGCAGAGATGGTGCATTATCCGCACTCTAAGCCGGGCTCTGATACAACAAACTTAAAAGCAGCTTATTTATATCCAATCAAAGAAAGTAAGTCGGTCTTAATTGCCGGCGAATATTTAGATAAATCCGATGCTATTTTATTCAGCATCTACCAGAAAATATTCACTCCAATGGCATTAATCACTCTTTTTGTATTGATTTTTGTCTCGATTCTCACTAGACACCTTAACAGCCGGGCTGACTATCTAAACAAAGCAATGCAGCGCCTGGCTAAAGGAGATTTATGTACTCCGGTAATTCTAAAGGGGCGCGATGAAATGGCCTTTTTAGCGAATGCCTTAAATATCAGCCAGACAAGTTTAAAACAGGTTTTAAAACAACAGGCGGATAACGGTACAAATATCGCAGCGGCTTCATTACAAATTGACCGCAGCCTTAATCATACTGACCAGCTGATCCGCAGTGAACTTGGTAATTTAGATCAGCTGGCAAGCGCCATGGAAGAGATGGTCTGCAGCGTTGCTGAGGTTGCAGAGAACGCAGGCTCGGCAAGCTGCAGCACACAATCAACGGATCGGCGCGCACAGCAGGGTTCTAAACAGATAAATGAGAGCATTCAAGCACTTGAAGTTTTGTGCGGCAATCTCAGTAACTGCGCACAGTCAGTAACTGAAGTAAAAGACGGAGTCGTTTCTATTGATTCAGTCGTCGATACAATCCATGCCATTTCCGAACAAACGAATATGCTGGCACTAAATGCAGCCATTGAAGCAGCCCGTGCCGGGGAACAGGGGCGAGGTTTTGCAGTCGTTGCCGATGAAGTTCGTCAGCTGGCTTCCCGCACCAAAGAAGCCACACGTGAAATCACAGAGATGATTGCCAGCCTTAATAATCAGGCACTGTCTGCCGTTGCTCAGGTTAATCAAAGTGTCAGTACAGCAGAGACCGGTATGAATGCAGCTAAATCTGCAGGTAATGAATTTACAGATATCAGCGAAGATATAACGCTGCTTAATGACAGTAATCTGCAGATTGCCACGGCCGCCGAGCAGCAGCGAAACGTTGCAGAGACCATGAGTCAGAATATCAACCGCCTGAATACCGAGCTGGCAGAAACCAGCAAAGATCTCGGAGAGTTAGCCTCTTCGAGTAGCTGCTTAAAGCAGCAGACTGACAGGTTAGAAGAGCAGTTATCTTCATTTAGTTTTGAACAGCCGGCTCAGGAAGAGGCCGGCACCGTTTCCCCGACTTTAGGACAGAGCTCAGCACTGATTAATAATTAATGCTGAACAATTTCCTAGCAAGGATAAACAGCAGAATAATGCTGTTTATCCTTTTTTTATTTATTCCTGCAATGTCCCTCTATCCAGCTTTTTACTTGTGAAAAGCGGTATCTCTCCAGCACAGCAAAACCTTTTACACTGCGTACTTTTAAACGAGTGAAAATTGGCGTAGTCAAACCACAAAAGAAACGCGCTAATAATACCTGTGTATTATGTGCGCCTAATTTATTAATAATATCAGCACTTAATCCAGCAAAATCATAATCACTTAAAGGCTTTAAAACCTCGGTAGCGGGCATAACAGCCGGATATCCTGCACAAACACTGCAGTGCCCGCAGTCCTGCTGTAGATTCTGATCGGAAAAATAATACGCCAGCTGCAGGTTCAGACAGTTTTTACTGGCAAAGAAATCTAATAAAAAATGGATACGCTGAATTTCACTGTCTTCTTTATCTACAAAACGTTTTACCAGACGATCCCGTAAATCAGGGCTTATCTGTTCTTTAAATACTTTATAAACATTGGTCATCTGCTTGGTCTGCAGTTCAATCAAGCCCTGCTGATCCAGGTAGTCAATGGCAGTGATCACTCTGCTTCGATCCGATGAATAGACAGACTGCATTTTTTCAAAGTTAAGCGTCGCCCAGGTACGCGCTTTATCCGATGAACTTAAAATTGCCTGCACAAAGTTATAACGCTCATCCTTAAAACGCCCTAAAAGTTCGTTTTCCGGCACTAATAATTTGTATTTATACTCCGCATAATAACTATAAGCTGGCTGTAAAACCCCTTCTAATTCCAGATAAACCAGTAAGGTTTTCAGCGCCAATAAGCGGATATTTGACTGGCTGGAAAGACTGTTCATCAATACTTCCCACTGTCCTTGTGTTTTTGCAACCTCATTTAAAATAAAGTCAACGGCACTCGGCTCCGGGGTATCGGCATAAACAAAGTTTTCTAAGATATTTAAGTTATTTTTATTAGCCAGCACCAGACAGTCCGAAGATTGATCATCTCGGCCGGCACGGCCAATCTCCTGAGCATAGTTTTCAATTGATTTCGGCAGATCATAATGCACCACAAAACGAATATCACTTTTATCAATGCCCATACCAAAAGCGATAGTCGCAACAATTAAAGGGAGCTGCCCGGACATAAACCGCTGCTGAATCGAAACCCGCTGTTCGCTGCTCATGCCGGCATGATAAGCCTGCGCACTTATGCCGGAAGCAGCCAATGATCTGGCAACATCCTCTGCTGTTTTCTGCAGAGTGACATAAATAATCCCCGCCTGATGACTGCGTTGATTTAACCAGGTAACCAGTTTATTGAGCTTATCCTGATCAGCTACACCCAGTACTGACAAATTCAAATTCGCACGATATGAACCTGTTAAAGTGATATTCTGCGACTCGATAGCAAACTTTTCGCCCATATCTTTTATCACTTTACTGGTTGCTGTAGCAGTTAACAGCAACACCTGTGGAATTTGAAATTCACGGCGATACTGCGCTAATTTTAAATAATCAGGACGGAAATTATGACCCCACTCAGAAATGCAATGCGCTTCATCAACGACTAACAGGGAAATCGGCACCTGTTTTAAGAACATCCTGAAACGCTCGCTATTTAGACGTTCTACCGAAATGAAAAGAATTTTTATCCGGCCTTCAGCAACTTCTTTATAAACCGAAGCAGATTCAGCAGGCGTCTGCATTGAATGAATACTGGATGCACTGATACCTTTGCTCTGTAGAAACTCTAACTGGTCCTGAATCAAAGCAAGTAGTGGTGAAACCACCAGCGTCAAATGCGGGAGGTGTAAAGCCGGCAACTGATAACATAAGGATTTACCGGAACCGGTTGGAAAAATAGCAGCCGCACTGTTTCCATTTACCAGAGCCTGAATAACCTGCTCCTGCCCCTCTCTAAAAGTAGAAAATCCGAAGTACTGCTGAAGTAACTGGTGCATCAATAAACCTTAACCATTATTAACTGAAAAGCATTTATAACATATAATACACGCTCTTTTATTAAATAACGGTTAACAGCTCCATGCGCATCCATGCCCTGCACAAACTTTACCAGTGGCGCCTCAGTCAATGCACCCGCCCTTTTTTAGCGCGCGGGGGTAGCATAGAACGCTGTACTCACTGTATGTTACTGCCTTATTTATGCATCTGCGCCATTAAAAAAACAGTGACTAGCGATAGCGCCTTTTTATTAATAATGCACGATAATGAAATATTAAAACCCAGTAATACCGGACGCTTAATTGCCGACTTGATTCCCGATACCTTTGCTTATATCTGGTCACGCACACAGCCGAATCCTGAACTGTTAGCCTTGTTAAAAGATCCGCAGTGGTTTCCTATTATTATTTTTCCTGCTGAATACACCAGACCTGAACGGCTGCTGAGCGAATATAAAGCCCTCGAGGATAATAAACGCCCTCTGTTTATTTTATTCGACGGAAGCTGGGCACAGGCAAAGAAAATATTTCATAAAAGCCCTTACTTAAATGACTTCCCGGTATTGTCATTCTCCCCGGAAACACTGTCCCGCTACTTGGTGCGTAAAGCCGTAAAAGATAATCAGCTTGCAACCGCAGAGGTTGCCGGACGAGTGCTGGAATTCATCGGCGAGTCAGATAATGCGCATCTTATGGATCTTTTATTTGAAACCTTTAAAGAAAATTATATGACCGGAAAAAACCGCCAGCAGCTGCCCGAAAATGCAGCTCAATATAAATTATCGGAGAAACTCGCTGCGCTCTGACTATAAAATCAAAAGCACTCAATATTCGCACAAGGCAAAGTATCAGAAAAACTCGCTGCACTCTGACTATAAAATATCAGCGCTTTATGTGTGGTTAATATGAATCGTTCTTAACCATTACAGGTTTGCGGACTGTTGTACAAAATGCAGTCCCTGATACAGATTACAAAAGCAGGTGCTGTGAATACTCTAAGCAGATCAAATTTATTGAAAGCAGCATTGTGAAAGTATAAAGAAATTGATTATATTAACAAAACATTGTCAATTTATGTCAAAAAGGTAAATCAGAGAGAATTTTCTAATACGTTAGATTAAGACTGAGATCATTTTTGAGGAGAATCATATGTCACAACAACAGCTGTATTCAGATAGAAAAACCACTCCTGAATTGTTTCCTGATAACTATGCAGTCAATGAAGGAGCAGTACTTAAAGAGAAGTCAAAACGGTCACTGGGATTCTGGCTGCTTACCCTGCTTATTGTACAGTTACTAATTATGAATGCAGTACTGACGGCTATTGCTCTCAAATCCGCCACCTATGATAAATATATTTCGGCATTACAGGAAAACATGCTGGAGTTTGTATTTATAACTTTTGCCTGACTGCAGCTCCAGTTAATCAGAAACTTTTCTGCTGCTGACAGATTAAGACCTATGCAGCGGAAATGTCATGCAGTGAGGGCCGCCGCCGGCTTTCAATATTTCAGCAGCATCCAGTTCAAACACCTCAAACCCCCTCTTTCTTAACTCGGCATTGACTCTTTTATTCGCCTTTAAAGAGATCACTCGTTTATTGCCTAAGGCCTGCAGATTACAAAAATGTTTGAACACTCCCTGGCGGTCAACCTTAATCAGATCAAACCCTGTATCATGCAGATAACGTTTAAAATGCTCCGGCAGAGCATCATAATAAGTAACGACCACCCTGTCGCCGACGATATTAAAAATCATATCAAGGTGCAGGTATTCAGGATCTGCCTGTACTGAAATAATACGATAACCCAAAGGGCTCAGCTGGCGCCTTATATTCTCCACTCCCGTTTCATTAGAGCGCTGTACACACCCGACCGCTAAAGTTTTTTCATCTAACTGCCAGAAATCCCCGCCCTCAATAAAACCTTCATCACAGGCGGCAATTAAAGGAATATTAAGTGCCCGCAGCTTAGCCGCATACTCAGCACTTTCAGGACGCCGGATCCTTTCTTTAAAACGTCCGAGTACGTAACCTTCTTTTATATTAAAACCAAAATCACGTGAAAAAGTCTGACTGGGTAAAAGCTCATTAGGTTCGAGAAGTTCAACTTCAACTGCATTTTCACGGTAAATATCAATCAGCTGCTGGTGCTCCGTTAAACACTTGCGGCGATCCAGTCTTGTGCCTTTATTTAACCAGGAGACAGCGATTTTATTGATCGGCTCTAAACGTAAAAACCGCGGCGGGCACAACAAAACACCTTTTAATACTCCCGAGGCTGACTTTACATAATTCTTATCCATCCATTTCCCCTGCCTGTTTAATTTCTGGGATTCAAATGAATGCCTGCCATCATACAGCGAATAGAACCGCCCCCAAGCTCAATCGTTTCGACATTAACTGCAATGATTTTCGAGTAAAGCTCAATTTTATTTAACTGCTCCTCGGTTAATGAATTTTTTGCACGTAACGACATAAACAAATAACTTTGACCTTTTTTTCCGGTTAACTCAATTGCATTACCCGCAAAATTATCTACCTGTGCAAAACTTAAATTAATTACCTCTAAGCCGCAGTCGATCAAGCGCTGCTTAATCACCACTCTGCGAATTTTATTTTTTATCATCTCTAAACAGACCAGCGCATAATCAGAACAGACACACATCATTACATTGGTATGGTAGACAGCTTTTCCCGATGCATGCTTTGTATTAAAAGCCATCGGCTCATAAAGAAACTGAGAGCAGAAACGTTCTAAAATAACCTCACTGGCACGATTCGATTTTGCGCTGTATGCAATGCGGTTAACGTTATCAAGCACCATCGCACCGGTTCCCTCTAGGTACAACCCGTCCATCTCTAACCCTGAAAAGTCCACCACATCCTGAACACGATACTGCGACTTGAGCATTTCAATCACATCTGTGCGTCTCTCACCACGGCGGTTCAGCGAACACATAGGATATAAAGCTACATGGCCGCCGCTATGGGTGGAAATCCAGTTATTAGGAAAAACTGAATCAGGGGTGTTTTTCTCTCCGAAATCATCAAACACATGCACTTTGATACCGCATTTCTGCACCATATCAACCACGTTATCAAATTCCTGCCTGGCTTGAAGAGCCACTTCGCAGGAAGGTCGCCCACTTTCAGCTTGAAAAGCATTATCTGCAGCCGTTTCTGGATTTGAAAAGAACTTCCAGGGGCGAATCATAATTACGGCAGCGGGTGCCTGAATTAATGCCATACAACCCTCCTATTGATAATTCTGAACTGGCGCTTACAAATGTTAATAACATGTTACTACTTTAATATTAGTCCTATTCCTCTATTTGGTTTAACAGAACATAAAGAACCTGATATAGACAACTTGCTAATGATAAGAAACACAGCAACACTAAAAGCAGCAAGGGTTAATAATAAGAGGTTCCTATGATTGTTCTCGAAATTAAAGACATCAGAGCATTGCTGTCTGAAATAGGCTATCGCGCCTTTTTCTTAGAGCTGATATCGACATTAGAAGAAGATTATAAAAACTGGCGGCAGTTCGATAAATGCCCGCGCCTTGCTAATCATGTTAAAGACGGGGTAATTGAATTAATGCCCATTTCTAACAATAAGATGTACAGCTTTAAATATGTTAACGGTCATCCTAAAAACCCGCTGCAGGGAAAATCGACGGTAATGGCAACCGGGCAGTTATCATTAACAGAAACGGGTGAGCCGCTGATGTTTTCGGAAATGACGCTGCTTACGGCATTCCGAACAGCGGCAGCCTCGGCAATGGCCGCATCGCATTTAGCCAGAAAAGACAGCAAAGTATTAGCCCTAATCGGCACAGGTGCACAAAGTGAATTCCAGTATTTAGCTTTTTCTATTATTTTTGATCTGCAGGAAATAAGGTATTTTGATATCGATTCGGCAGCCATGGAGAAGTTCCAGCGTAATCTGGCACAGGTTGATATTAAGCTCACGCCTTGTAAAGATGCCCGCGATGCCGCGGACGGAGCCGACTTAATCACCACCTGCACTGCTGATAAAAGGTTTCAAACCATTTTAACAAAAGATATGATCAATCAGGATGTCTTTATTAATGCACTAGGCGGAGACTGTCCGGGTAAAACAGAGCTGGAAAAAGCCTTAGTTGAAAGCGCGACAGTGATTGTTGAATATCTTCCTCAATCAAAAATTGAAGGCGAGATACAGCAGCTGCCGGCCGACTTCACCTGTACTGAACTTCATGAAATAGTGAATAAAGAAAAAATATTAAATGTAGATAAAGACGGCACGATTATCTATGATTCGGTAGGTTTCTCTCTTGAAGATTATTCGGTATTAAGATTAATTTATTCCCTGGCAAAGCAGCATAATATCGGCCGGCAGCTGGATTTAATTCCACAGCTGCAGGATGTTAAAAACCTATACTCATTATTAGAATAAAAGGCCTAACTTTAAGCCTTGGCAAACTCAAGTACAAACTGCTCAAGCGCATGCAGATCATTTAAATCTATTTGCGGTAACGGACAGTTTTTTACCGTCTGATCGCAGGCAAGGGCGATAACAGACGAGTCAGACTTAAACAAAAATGGTTTATTTAAAGCGCTTCTATGCAGTTCTATTTTATTAAAAATTTCATCGCGAAAACCTTCCACCAGCACCAGATCCAGACTGTCAGTCTGCAGCAGCGCCAGCTGTTCAAGCAGCCTGCTGTCACGCTTCTGACCGTGTTCTGAGAATAAAATGGAACGATGAGTACCCGCTAAAACAACTTGCGATGCTCCAGCTTTACGCAGCCGGTAACTGTCTTTGCCTGGTTTATCCATCTCAATATCATGATGGCTGTGTTTTACTAAAGCTACATTTAAACCTTGAGCGGTTAACAGAGGAATTAACTTTTCCAGCAGGGTTGTTTTACCTGTACCGCTAAAAGCGGCAAAACCTAATAAAGGAATCGGAAAGTCTGCAAGTACTGACATAAAGTTACCATATTAATTGAGAGGCGGATGTGCAGCGGGAAAAAAGATCCCCGCATTATAGCGGGGATATTTTATATCTTTACAGTTAAGCAGACAAAGTTAAGCGACACCATGACCTTTTGATGCAACCCATACTCTATACCACTGCTCTCTGCTCATATTCAACGCCAACGCGCCAACGGCATCTTTAACCCGTTCGATTTTTCCTGAGCCGATTAAAGCAACAGGATTTGACGGGTGTTGCAACACCCAGGCAAAAATAACCTGTTCAATCGAGTCTGCACCTAACTCTTCTGCTAATTCAGTTAATGCACCGCGTAAACGCCTCGCTTGATCAGTCTGCTCACTGAAAATACCGCCACCGGCTAAACATGACCAAGCCATTGGACGAACGCGGTACTGCTGCATCTGATCGGTTGTACCATCTTCCAGTACAGCAAAATTAATCGGATTAATTTCAACCTGATTGGTGATCAGCGGCGTATCTAAACGCGACTGTAATAAATCAAACTGCGAGGCAGTAAAATTAGAAACACCAAAGTATTTTACCTTACCGCTTTGTTTTAACTCAGAAAATGCTTCGGCAACCTGATCGGCATCCATTAGAAAGTCTGGGCGGTGTACTAATAATGCATCTAACTGCTCAACACCTAAGCGTTTTAAAGAATTTTCAGCTGAGCTTAAAATAAGCGCCTTGCTGCTGTCATAATGTGATACTCGTATTTCGCCGGTAGCCGGAGGAATACCGTTAATACCAAATTTAGAAACAATCTGAATTTTCTCCCGCACGGCAGGATCAAGTTTTAACGCTTCACCGAATAATACTTCACTATCACCGTAAATAGCCGCGTTATCAACGGTTGTAATACCCATTTCAACATGCTGCTTAAGGAAGGTCAGACGCGTCTGTGCATCCATATTCCATTCACCTAAACGCCAGTACCCCTGCACCAGCTGAGAAAATTCAGGGCCCTGCTCCGCCATTAATACTTTTTGAACCATGCTCATTTACATACTCCTAGAAGAAAATACCAGTCTGCTAATAAAGTTTATCCTGTCAGGATAACACCCATTTAGGCTGACAAAGGTGATTTACACAAATGATTTGTAACAAAAGCTAATACTAAAACGCGTAACGCACACCTAAAGCGGCTCCAACACCAAATTTAAAGCTGTCATCAAAATCTAGATCAGGAGCAACCTGTCCGTATAACTCCCACTGGTGGGCAAAAGGAAGTGTTACTCCCAACGGCAGCCTCACTCCGTAGCCATCATCCCAGCCGGCAAACGCACCACCGCCCACATACCAGTTAAACGGCATATCATCCTGCGAAAATGAACCCTGCTTAAAAATATAATCAAGACTCACACCATCATTACCAACGAAGGTATTAATATTCTCAAACTGTGCAGTAATACCAAACCCCTGATCAAAAGCAAAACCTGCTTTTATATCGGCATTAACTGCCGTGGTTGTGAATAAAGCTGTAAAACAGGTTAAACCGATTAATGTCTTTTTCATGCTCTGTTTCCTCAATAAGTAATGTGATTCGTACATCTTACTGTAGCGGCCTCAAGCTTGTTATTTAAGTTAAAGTCATGCACATATCAATTTATGCCGAAGTTTATTTCTTAACAACACGGCTGATATTTCTCATATTTCATCAATATATCATAGGATTTAGAGGGATAATCGAGAATTATCTCAGATAAAATCTTGATCTGATGCTAAGTTTTCTATTAGAAACAATTGTCGCATGTAGAGGCCTCAAAAAGTGCATCTACAAGGTGTTGTCTACAATGCATAAACGGATTTTATGTTGAAAATAACTCGATCAGCTTTAATAAAGCACTTTATTTTTGTTATCTTGGTCTTGAGCCAGCAGTTAACGGCAGGCGCAGGTGAATATATTAGCAAAGACATCAAGCGCTCAGGCAGTCAGAAAAGCTGGGTTGTTTTACCTTATATTTTCAGTTCAGACAGCATGGGCCTTACCGCAGGTGCTGTCGGTATTTTTAACGGCTACATACAGCCTCAGATGAATATTGTTGCCAGCACTTTTGTCGGCGAAGAGTTTAACGTAAAAGTTCAGGCGGATCAGGAAATCAAACAGGAACGGGCCGCCGGCGCAATGATAGCTGTCGATAGTTATCAGAGCTTCTTCTCTGAGCGTATGTTTATTACGGCAATGGGGGCATATGGATACTACCCTAATCAGCGCCTTTATCTGGACGGCAGCAATGATTCAAAAAGAAACTTAGAGTCAAACGATCCGAGTAGTTCAACTCCTTTTAAATCTCAAGGTTACAATAACTGGTTTGACATCGATTTTCGTTACGTAATGCCCTGGGGGGAAAGTGCTGATCAGATATTGCCCGTCATACAACTGAACCGGGGGATAGCCGTTAATCGCGACGAGATTGGAGGCAGGCGTCCATTTTCAACCGGACAGACTATTTTCGGCAGTAAATTATTTTATTCTAAATGGAGTGCGGAAAAACTTAGTGAAGCCCCCTCAATCAATACCAATGGCGTACGCTTCTATTTAGAGCATAATAACACCGATTACCCGAGCAACCCTTCCCGCGGCTACTCCTTTAAAGGCCAGTTTTCAGCAGACGTCGGTATAGGAAATTCTACTCAGAGTTGGAATTCACTGGAATTTGATTACGCACATTATATTGAGCTGCTTAATTTTTCATGGACTCGCCAGAATGTAATCGCATTTAATGCCTGGACCGCTTACTCCCCGTCATGGAAGATAGACGAAACAATTAATGATGATGGTATTCTAGAAAAGCACCAGACTCCCATGTGGGAAGGTGCCCGATTAGGCGGCTGGAATAGAATGCGTGCTTACGATAACAACCGTTTTAGTGATAAAGCGGCGGTATATACAGCGCTGGAATACCGAATTATCCCTGAATTTAATCCGATGCAGGATCAAAACTGGAGTCCTTTCGCCATTGACTGGTTTCAGACCGTACTCTTTGTTGAAGCGGGTCGTGTCGCTGAAAGCTATGATATTAGTACTTTATTCTCTGACATGAAATATGATGTCGGATTTAGTCTACGCGCATTAGCGGCAAAAGTACCGGTACGCTTTGAGTATGCACACGGAAGCGAAGGTTCAAGCATGTGGGTAATGCTTAACCAGCCGTTTTAAACAACCATATCTGAATGGTCTTGAGAGTAAAAAAACCGTCCTAATGACGGTTTTTTCATAGGCAAACAGGAAGCAGTTAGGCTCGTGTTCCGAATAAGTCAGCCAGCTCAGCAAGATCCTGTGTTTTAGTTAGCCCTAACATCAGCATAATACGTGCTTTCTGCGGGTTAAGCATACCGGAGCCTATACCGTGTTCTTTCGCTGTCACATAACCAGCCCCTGTACGTGATGCCAGCACGACAGGAAAACCGGATTTTTGTAACTCAGCTATACGATCCCGTACTGCTTTAGGCGTCGAACCATTACCACTGCCCGCCACCACAATACCTTTTGCGCCCGCATCAACTAACGCATTAAGCTGATCAGGCTGCATATCCAGATAGCTGTAAATAATATCAACTCTCGGCAGGGCCTCTATTTTAGATATATTGAAGCTAGGCTTGCCTGTTGCTTGTGACGGCCCGTAATAAAACTTCGGCACACCACCGGCAAATGTACCTAAGAACCCCTGGTCATAAGCTTTAAAAGTATCTAACGAGGTGGAATTCGTTTTAGAGGTATAATAAGCCGCACCGATAAAGTCATTTAACATGATCATGGTGCCTCGTCCCCTCGCCTCATCACTGGCAGCTAGTGTTACTGCATTAAGCAGGTTCATCGGCCCGTCTGCACTAATTGCAGTTGCCGGACGCATCGCTCCGACAACAACAATCGGCTTTTCTGTCTGGTTAACTAAATCCAGAAAAAATGCAGTTTCTTCTGTGGTATCTGTACCGTGAGTTACAACAATACCTTTTGTATCTCCATTGAGGGCTTTTCGGGCTGTATTAGCCAGCTCCAGTAAAATATCACTGCTGATATTTGAACTCGATGTATTTGCCACCTGAATTCCTTTAACATCGGCCACATTAGCAATTTCAGGAACAGCTTCAATCAGCGTTGATACTGCAATTTCCCCTGCAGTATAACCGGTAACATCCGTCGCCTTCTGTGCAGCCCCGGCAATCGTTCCGCCTGTTCCAAGTATCATAACTTCAGGTTTATCAGCCGCAAATACATTAATACTAAAAACAAGTGCCAGCGACAGTATCGATTTATTAAATTTCATTAAATTTCCTATCTGTTGTAAATAACTTTTTTATTACAGAGCAATTAACAAGCCAGGAATAAACAAGCATCAAAAATATCAGCAGATACCAAAAAGCAGGTCTAACAGCAGACAGCTGAAATACAGTTCGAGCAGCCTCTTCTTAGGAAGACTTACAGCGGCAGCAATGCAGAGCACCGAACAACAGATACGTCAACGACATTTCATGGATAAACTCTACATATACATTTATAAAACACTGCAGATAGAATTATTCTCATGTTTTTCTATCTGCATTTAATATTCAACTGCAGAAAACAGTATTTTGAAAAAGGGAAATTCATTTTTACAACCCGGGAACAAGATACTGTTCCCAAAAATACTTCTGCGCTAATAGAAGAAAGAATAAATTAAATAATTTGTTATTTCGGTTTCGTGTAGGAGGTAAACGCGATAAAAAAATAACAATCTGTCCATATACTCACAAAAACAGTGCACAATGCACTACTTTGAAGCACTCCTTGTGATGAATATAAGCAATAGATATAAACCCGTTCAAACGGCTGGCGAAAAAATGCTTTGCGTTTAAATATCAAGCGGGTTAATCAAATGTGGGGGTGATAGAGACTTCGAACCAATGAATGCCCCAAAGGTTTCTGGGTAGAGGCTCGTAGAAAGCAAAAAGCCCGTAACGTTTTTCAGTTACGGGCTTTTTAAAAGAGA
>NZ_KB907008.1 GCF_000381745.1 Psychromonas ossibalaenae ATCC BAA-1528
GACAGCGATTCGCTGCGCGTCACTAAGCTGCTGCAGACAGATGAACGTTTTGTGCTTTCCGGCAGCAAAGTAACCTACAACCCGGCAGGTTTTATCGGGGTTGATTCCGCCACCTATGTGGTGGAAAATGAACGCGGCGGCTACGGTTTGGGATTAATAATGGTTAATGTGGCGGATGCTAATCCTCCCGTGCCTAATAATCCGCCGACAGCGAAGGGCTACACTCAAACAACCGACAGCGATACATCGGTGTCGTTGGATTTGAGTGCTTTGAAGCTTATCGGGGATGCCGACAACGACCCGCTTCGCGTGACGCTGCATAGCGGCGGCGGCCGCGCCAAGGTTTCCGGTCATGTCATCACTTATACTCCCAACGGGTTCATCGGCAGCGATGAAGTTGTCTACCAGGTCAGTGACGGCCGCGGGGGAAATGCGGTTGCAACAATTGTGTATACCGTTTCAGATGCGGCGCCGGTTAATACGCCGCCGACGGCAGATCCTCATAGCATTAACCTGACACTTAAGGAAGTGCTGTCTCAGCCTGTGCGCACCATTGATATCACCCCGCTGGTAAGTGATGCTGATGGCGATACACTCACTGTGACGAATGTCTATGCCGGGGTTAACCCCGTGAGCATTGATGGCCCATTATCGGTTAAGTACACTGCGTCGGCCTCGGTAGAGATAGATCAGTTCACTTATGTGGTCAGTGATGGTCGGGGCGGTTTTGCGCTGAGTGCCATTACCGTGCACATCAGCAATGCGGCACCGGAGGCGCGGCCTGCGGCGCTAAGTATTGACCCGTACGACTCAAGCACACCGTCATTGTCTATCAACATGGCAGATTACACTTCAGACCCTGACGGAGATGCGTTGACGCTCACTCAGATCGGCAGTGTGGCGTCTCCTGCGACGCTGACGCAAAGCGGACTGATACTGACCTACACCCCTAACGGCGCTTTGCGTACAGAGAATATCAGCTATACCGTCAGTGACGGGCAAAAGAGTGCCAGTAATGTCATCAGCATCATTTCAGCCTCGAAAAGTGCGTTACAGGCCAATGACATTGCCCTGCCTGCAATGGATATGGATGCCGCCACGCAAGTAGTTGATGTATCAGCTTATGTCAACAGCAAAGCCGGCAGGCCGCTGGTTATCAGTAAGGTGTTTGGTGCAGGGCTGGGCAGCGTTACAGCGGATGCCGGCACCCTGACCTTTACCTATACGCCGAATAACATCAGCTACGGTGAGGACACCTTCTATTACGAAGTAACGGATAATGAAGGGCGTTATGCTGCAGCGCGGGTAACGGTCTCACTTAATGAGCCGGCCAGCCCGGTTATTACCGACCTGCAGCTGAATTACGGCCCGGTGGTGACGGCCGTCATGACCTGCAGTAATTGCGACACCAGTAGAACGGCTTACCAGTTTAATATAGCAGGAGTACTGGTAGGCACTAACAGCAATAGTTATCCATTAGCAGGGAACGATAAAGAGCATAACATCGGTGTTTTGGTGACGGCAAAAAACCAATACTGCACCGCACAAAATAGCGGCGTGTCAGGGGGAAATGCCTGCAGGACCACCCAGAGTGAAATGGTGATAAAGCCGGCCTATGTGCAGGACATTTACAGCACTAATAGAGCCTTCGCAGCTGTTAAGTCTGACGGCTCTGTGGTGACCTGGGGACGGGAAGAGCATGGCGGCGACAGCAGCGAGGTGCATAGCGAGCTTAGCAATGTGCAGCACATTTATGGCACTGCGAAGGCCTTCGCCGCTGTTAAGGCTGACGGCTCTGTGGTGACCTGGGGACATCCAAACAATGGCGGCAACAGCAACCCGGTGCAGACTGAACTTAGCAATGTGCTGCGCATTGTCAGCACTGACACTGCCTTCGCCGCTGTTAAGGCTGACGGCTCTGTGGTGACCTGGGGGGATGCAGACTATGGCGGCGACAGCCCTGAGCTTACCGATGTGCAGGACATTTACAGTAATGACTGGGCCTTCGCCGCTGTTAAGACTGACGGCTCTGTGGTGGCCTGGGGGGATGCAGAAAAAGGTGGCAGCATCAGCAAAGAAGTGCAGGACAAGCTTACCGATGTGCAGCGCATTGTCAGCAATGACGATGCCTTCGCCGCTGTTAAGGCTGACGGCTCTGTGGTGGCCTGGGGGGATCCAGAAAAAGGCGGCAGCATCAGCAAAGAAGTGCAGGACAAGCTTACTAATGTGCAGCGCATTGTCAGCAATAAGAGTGCCTTTGCCGCTGTTAAGGCAGACGGCTCTGTGGTGACCTGGGGGGATGCAGTCTATGGCGGCAACAGCAGCGCGGTGCAGAGCGATCTTCGCAATGTGCAGCGCATTTCCGCCACTTATAATTCCTTCGCTGCTGTTAGGGCTGACGGCTCTGTGGTGACCTGGGGGGGGTCAGACTTTGGCGGCGACAGCGACGCAGTGCAGGCCCTGCTTACTGATGTGCAGCGCGTTTATGGCACTGGCTTTGCCTTCGCAGCTGTTAAGGCTGACGGCTCTGTGCTGACCTGGGGGCAGTCTTTCGGTGGTGGCGACAGCAGCCAAGTGGAGGACAAGCTTAAAGCTGGAGTGGTGAGCATTTCCAGCAATGACTATGTCTTCGCCGCTGTTAAGGCTGACGGCTCTGTGGTGACCTGGGGGCATCGAGGCTATGGCGGCGACAGCAGCGCGGTGCAGAGCGATCTTAGCAATGTACAGCGCATATATACCACTATTAGTGCCGTCGCCGCTGTTAAGGCTGACGGCTCTGTGGTGGCCTGGGGGGATGCAAACTATGGCGGCGACAGCAGCGCGGTGCAGGAAGAGTTCATCTCAACAACAGAAATATACAAAAACTTAGACGTTAATTAATCCAAAGCTCCGCCGGTAAATATTTGTCTGGCGGGGCACTTCTTCACTTTACCTCTGCCCGGAATAAAATTTCAATTCAATTGAACTAGGGCCTGATTTTCAACTTTAAGACCATGCTTTGGTGCCGTTTTTAGCCAGCCCTTCTTCATCGCTAAGTCTGAAAATGAAACATAATCAAAAAATTTCCTTACCCGGCCCATTAACAAAATGTTACAAAACGTGACTTGCGTCACAAAAGCGCTGACGTATACTCCATTTTTTGATTTGCCGGGAGACACGATGAGATACTTTATAATAATAGCTTTCCTACTGCTGAGCGTATGCGGCGGAACGGCATCACAAATAGAGCAGAAGTCCCCCCACCCGGGACTAAGTATCAGTAATATTCAAGTCAGCTATGCGCCGCAGGGTTGTATCACTCCTGCCGTCAGCGGACAGCTGGGCAATATAAATTATGCACTGGCAGATGGTGCACTTAATGACGTTGTGCGAATCAATCCGCAGACACAAAGTCTGACCATATTAAATGCCGGCACAACTCAGCTGATCGTGACTGACAGCGGTAACGACCTGTACAAACCGGCCCGCAGTACATTGACTGTCACCGTCAGCAAAGCACAGCCTCAGCCCCTGACCAGTAGCGATCTGGCTTATGCATATGCAGAAGGAATTATTCATCAGGTTAAGATCAGCGGCGCTAAAGGACAGTTAAATTATGCACTGAGTCCGGGTTATGCCGATGATGTTGTCAAAATAGGCAGTGCAGGTTCACTGCTGATCTGGCAGACAGGAGAAACGCAGATCACGGTTAAAGACGACGGCGGACGTAATTTCCTGCCTGCAGAAACTCAGTTTAAAATAACCATAAATCAAGCAGAATCTGAACCGGCACTGTATACAGATATCAGCCACAAAGCCTGGTGGTACGGCAGAGGCTGATAATAATCAAAGATGGATAGACTTCACTGTAGAATAACAGATAGTTTAACAGTATCCTCCGATGATCCGCCGGGGCTTTTTTGTCAAAATCAACAACACGGATAAAATCTATATCATTGACAATTTTTCCCTGCCGTTTTCACAATTTTTCTTCTCTATTCTTTGATTATCAGTACAATGCTGACAAACATGCGAATAGGAATCATTCCCACCTTGAAAAATAATAACAACGAAAATATTAACTGGCATTGGTTAGTCAACCAGGCAAAACAGTATAAAACCCGTCTGCTCTGGGCAAATATCATTGCTCTTATTGCCACCACAATCAGTGTACCGATCCCATTATTAATGCCGTTAATGGTTGACGAAATACTGCTTAAGAACCCGGCAGCAGGTGTTAATTTTATTAATCATTTTTTACCTGAGCAGCTGCAGCAGCCGGCTAATTATATTGTGATTATCTTTCTGTGTGTGATTGTGATGCGTACGCTCAGCCAGCTGCTGAATATTCTGCAGAGCCGTCAATTTACCCTGGTTTCTAAAACCATTACCTGCACGATCCGCACTAAAATGATCGATAAATTAGGACGGATCAGTATCCGTCAGTATGAAACCCGCGGCAGCGGCGGCATTAACTCGCATATCGTCACGGATATTGAAACCATAGATAAATTTATCGGTACCACTTTAAGCCGTTTTATTGTCAGTTTATTAACAATTATTGGTACTGCGGCCATTTTATTGTGGATAGATTTATATTTAGGTCTATTTATTTTATTAGTTAACCCCTTTGTGGTGTACTTTTCACGTAAGTTAGGCGCACGGGTAAAAAATCTAAAAAAGAAAGAGAATCAAGCATTTGAAAAGTTTCAAAACCGCTTAATCGAAATCTTAGACGGCATTTATCAACTGCGTGCTTCGAATCGTGAAAAGGACTTTTTAAACGAGCTTAAAGAGCAAGCCGATGATATTCGCAGCAGTGCAGATAAATACGCCTGGCAGAGTGAAGCGGCCAGCCGCAGTTCATTCTTATTATTCCTGTTAGGTTTTGAATTGTTCCGGGCTGCGGCCATGCTGATGGTATTATTCAGTGATTTAAGTATCGGAGAAATCTTTGCCGTATTCGGCTACCTGTGGTTTATGTTATCGCCGGTACAGGAGCTGTTAAGCATGCAGTTCTCCTGGTACAGCGCCTCTGCCGCTATTAAACGCGTTAACACCCTGCTGCAGGTGGAGGAGGAACAGCGCCCGCCAAGTAAAGTAAACCCGTTTATTAACAGCCGGGCAGCCGAAGTCTGCATACGTAATATTAACTTTTCCTACGATAATGAAAATCGAGTATTAAATAATTTATCATTAACCATTCCTGCCGGTAAAAAAATTGCGCTGGTCGGCTCCAGCGGAGGAGGCAAGTCCACTCTGATCCAGCTCCTGCTCGGTGTTTATCAGCACAGCAGCGGGGAAATTTTATTTAACGGTGAAAAAAGCACGGATATTGGTTTTGATATTATCCGCGATAACATATCTGTGGTACTGCAGCAGCCGGTATTATTCAATGATACATTGCGTCATAACCTGGCGCTTGGCGCTGATTACACGGATCAGCAGTTATGGAAAGCGCTGCAGGTGGCACAGCTTGATGATGTAATGGCACAGCTCAGCGAAGGTTTAGACACCCAGCTCGGACGTCAAGGTATTCGTCTCTCCGGCGGACAGCGTCAGCGTGTTGCTATCGCACGTATGGTTTTAAGCGATCCGAAATTTGTTATCTTAGATGAAGCCACCTCGGCACTGGATACCGCCACAGAAAGCGCCCTTCACCATGCACTTAATACTTTCTTAAACGGACGAACCACACTGATTGTCGCGCACCGCTTATCAGCGGTAAAACAAGCCGATATTATTTATGTTTTAGAAGACGGACAGATAACCCAGTCTGGGAAACATACTGATTTAGTAAAAACAGAGGGTCTCTACCAGACTCTCTACGGAACAATTCAGGCGGCATAGTAATATCATCTCCGATAAGAAAGCCCTTAATATATGGGCTTTCTAGACAATCAGCAGGCGTACAGAAAAGCAGCTCGACAGCTGTTAAAATAAAAAGTTTCCTTTTTTGATGAAAATGATAGTAATTATCATTCGCATTAAATATACTGCACGGCATCACTAATCAATGACGCTTAAGGAAATAAGATGTCGGCTAAAAAAAGTATATTATGCACAGCAGTCTTAATGGCTTTATCAACTAACAGTTACGCGGCGCAGGTAAGTACATTTGATGAAGTCGTTGTTTCAGCAACTCGTACCGAACAGAGTATTAACGATGTTTCCAGTTCCATCAGCACCGTTTCAGCTGAAACTATCGATAAAACCATGGCCGGCGATCTGAAGGAAGCGCTGCAGTATACTCCGGGTGTTAATGTTAACGGCTCCGGACGTTTCGGCATGTCCGGCATCAATATTCGCGGCATGGATGACAGCCGGGTAAAAATGATGGTTGACGGTGTATCGCTGCCTGCACCTTATAATCCAGGCTCTAATGAGCAGCGTAAATACCCGAGTACCATCGAAGTAGATACACTGCAGGCTATCGAAGTAAATAAAGGCCCTTCTTCGAGCTTATACGGCTCAGATGCACTTGGCGGTGCAGTTTTAATGCGCACTAAAAACCCGGAAGATCTGTTAAAAACAGAGGGTAATGAGCATGCTTTTTCAGTAAAAACCGGTTATGACAGCGTAGACAGCAGCAGTAAAACGACTGCTTCTTGGGCAATGCGAGAAGATAAATTAGAAACACTGCTGATGCTGACCTACAAAAACGGTGATGAATATCAGACTCATAGTGACGGTGCAGATATTATTGGCGAAGAGCGCGGCGCGGCAGATCCTGCAGAGCAGGAAATAGGCAATGTACTGGCAAAATCCTTTTACCAGCTTAATCAGCAGCATCGTTTGGGTTTAACCTTTGAATATTATCAGCAGAAATATAATGAAGATGAACTGTCTAACGAAGGTGCTTCAATCATGTCTGGTAATACACCGCTGATCACCTACACGGACAATTACAACGAAGATACCACTACACGACTGCGTGTCGGTTTTGAGCATCAGTGGCAGGCAGATAATCAACTGTTTGATTCTTTAGACTGGAAAATTAACCTGCAGCAGACTGAATCCTTGTCAAAAAATTACGATACCTCCACCGGTATGATGGGCAGCGGCAAACGTCTGCGCGAACGCGGGGCCGAAGATAACTCCATTCAGTTTGATGCACAGTTTGATAAATTAATTGAGGCTTCAAACAGTTATCACCAGATAACCTACGGTGCTAGTTTCCTGAATAATCAATTCAGCACAAGCAATGTTGACTACAAATACGACCTGGGCACCGTGGCTCCCGGCCATACCGATATGCCCGACGCGACACTGCAGCAGTGGGGAGTCTTTGTACAGGATCAGGCATTCCTCTTAGAAGAAAGGCTGGTTCTCACAGCCGGTTTACGTTATGACTCCTTTGAGGCGTCGCCGGAAACCAATGATGGTTTCAGCACAGAATATCCCGACAGTAAAAGTGATGCATTTACTGCTAAATTAGGCTCAGTTTACCACTTCAGCGAAAGCTTCAGCGGTTTTGCGCAGATCAGTCAGGGCTTTAAAGCGCCAACTATCTATGATCTTTATTACTTCTATGACAGCGGTGCCGTCATTGATCCTAATCCAGACCTTAAACCTGAATCGAGCATTGCTTACGAAACGGGCATACGTGCACACTCTGATGCAGCACGAGTGGAGTTAGCAGTATTCTACAATGACTACACAGATTTCATTGCTCAGAAATACCTGGGAAAAACTATAGATAACGGTCAGGAAAAAGACCATTATACTAAAGAAAATATCGGCAGTGCTGAGATTTACGGTGTGGAATTCAGCTCAACGGTGCTGCTGGATAAAGCATTTAATGCGCCGCAGGGTACCTACAGCAAATTCAGCGCGACTTATACCGAAGGTTACAATAAAGACACAGATCAGGCGCTGGACAGCGTTGCTCCGTTAACAGCTAATCTAGGGTTTGGTTATGATGCGCCTAACGGCAAAGGCGGCGCCTTATTAAATATTAATATGGTTGCCGGTAAAGACGACTGGTCAGAGCCTAATATTCAGTCTGTTGCAGGTTATACAGTGGTTGATTTAACCGCTTATTACCGACCGCATCAAGATGTCACTATCCGTGGCGGACTGTTTAACGCCTTTGATAAGCAGTACTGGTTATATGATGATGTCAGCGGTGTTGAAAACGGTGATTCAGGTGTAGACCGTAAAGCACAGGCAGGCCGTAACTGGGGAGTAAATGCTTCCTGGGATTTCTAATCCTCTGAATTGAAGATTAACCCGTTGAAATAATAAGTTATTTAATCAGAAGCCCTGAGTCTAAACAGATTCGGGGCTTTTTTGTTTGCTTTTTCATACTCGAACGGAACAAGCAACTGCTTAGCGGATTTGATTATTGGTTGGCTTTCGCCTGTAGCGCCTGGTTGAACTTTCATTGCTGGTAGTTGACTAGACGATGAGAAACCGAAACGTAGTTTCGCAGTTCGAGGGAGTCATGTTCTTTCAACAGCAAAGGAGAAGTAAGCAAGGGAATGCCGTTCCTAACGTTTTTTATTCTAATCCGCCTAATAACTTCTTAACGCACTGGCTTGGACAGCAAATACTTTGTGGTTCAGATCTTGTTTTAATGTAAATAAAAGCTGCTCACAAGGTCATTTTTACGCAATTGCATATAATATACATCTCATATAAAACAATAAAATATAAAACCACAACCTGTTGCACTCAATTTTTTATGCTTGACATTCCTGAGCACAAAACAATACAGCCATTCGACTCCCTGTCCGAAAGGGCATAGCCCAACGTTCACGCATGACGCGTAACCAATTGAATTTACGTACATATGTTATTATACCAGGTATAAATCATCAAGGAACAGCGATCTTCCTGAGAGCGAGTATTTTATGCTCTAGCCCACCCCCAACCTCATATAGGTAATTAATTGAGAAGTGTAAAGACATAGATTTTATGTTTTATATACGATTTTAATGTGCTTTAATGTCCACACTTATTTATCGAGACGAAATAAGATTTACGGAATCAGGTGTCCTTATAAAGGCAACTGCAAATAAACACGGATTTTAAGGATATATGTTATGAAAAAAATATTAATTACTACGGCATTAGTTACTACTCTATTTTCTGCAGGTGTTTTTGCAGATGGGGACTTAGAAGTTAAGAAAAACGGAGTTAATGCTTTAGCAACAATATCGCAGCTGAATACGTCTAATATTCGCCCCCCTTTTGATACAGACAGCTCAGTCTCTCCCATATGTGTTGAATTATGCCGAGTATCAAGTCCGCCGAGCTGTGAATGCAATAATTCAGGGACCAATCCTTGGCAATAGCCATAATTGTTCCGCTAAAAAAAGCCCCGGTGCATCGGGGCCTAATTACATATTTTACGGTATTATTTTCTAATATTAGCCATGTGCCAGCTGATACTCTTTTCCCCAGTCACATAATAAATCTAAAGCTGGATTTAATTTTTCTGCCAGCTCAGTAGCGCTGTATTCAACACGCAGCGGGATCTCTGCATAAACCGTTTATCCTGCTCTAAAGCACTAAGCTGATAAAGGATAATCACCTTCCATTTACCGCCTATTTTATCAATCGCAGTAGATACTAGGCAACAGCTAAAAGCTGCACCTGTCTTAGATCCTTTTTGTAAGTTATTTTTTCTCTGTAACCGCACTGAAACTGTTATTAGGCACCTTTAGGGAACTAGCTAATACCATTAATCACACTAATTATGTAATCTAATATGGGATTCATAGGGAGTGATCTGAACCAGCAGTTTCAGACACCTCGTTAAGCGAGTAAAATCACTTAACGAGATAAATAATGAAAAATATCAAGTACACCGAAGAGTTTAAGGAGCAGGCTCTTAAGCTAGCTGAAAGAACATCTGTTCCAGAAGCTGCCCGACAACTCAATCTACATGCTTCTCAAATATACGGCTGGCGTAAGAACTTAAGGAAGGACTCTGCCAGTGTGCGTGAGGCTGACCTTGCTGCCGAAAATGCTCGTCTGAAGCGCCTCCTCGCCGAGCAAGCGGAGGAACTTGAAATAGTAAAAAAAGCCGCCACCTACTTCGCAAAGCACCTAAAGTAGCAAGCTTTGAATTCATGCAAGAGCATCTTGAACAGTTCTCAGTAATAAGAATGGCCAAGGTTCTTGCTGTATCGCGGAGTGGGTTTTATTACTGGCTAAAGCATCATCATAAAAGCAGTGAACGCGATAGAGCGCGTACGCAGCGGGATATAGCGGTCAAAAAGGCGTTCGAAGCGAGCAAAGGCCGTGATGGTGCAAGACGTATTCAGGTAGAGCTAGCAGAGCAAGGAAACAAGCATAACCTCAAAACGATCACTGGTAGTATGAAAAGACAGAGCCTGGTTGCAAAAGCCACGCGTAGATTTAAAGTCACAACAGATAGTAATCATTCCTTACCTGTTGCGCCTAACCTATTGGAACGAAATTTTACTGCTAACGCACCGAATCAGAAGTGGGCAGGTGATATCACCTACTTGATGATAAGTGAGGGTTGGCTTTATCTTGCTGTAATTATTGATTTGTATTCACGACAGGTAGTCGGCTGGTCGATGGATAGCCGTATGACAGCAAACTTAGTCGGGGATGCATTGAAGATGTCACTATCCGTGGCGGACTGTTTAACGCCCTTGATAAGCAGTACTGGTTATATGATGATATCAGCGGTGTTGAAAACGGTGATTCAGGTGTAGACCGTAAAGCACAGGCAGGCCGTAATTGGGGTGTCAATGTCGCCTGGGATTTCTAAGTCCTTAATTGAATTAAGGCCTGTCGGATTAGAGCTAATTTGAACACAAGGCCCTGAGTCTAAACAGACTTGGGGCTTTTTTATGTTCTGATTTTTCTTCATTCCCATGCAGGGTATGAAAACGAGGTAAAATCACCTAGTGAATTTGCTTATTTTCTAGCTAATGGATTAACTTTCTTTGTTAGAGTTTCGCCCTGACAGCAACTTTACTGCTCTTTCAACAGTAAGAGAGAAGTAAGCAAGAGGATGCCATTACGAACGTTTTTCATTCTAATCCGCTCAATAATTTCTAATGCACCAGCTTGGACAGCATAGCTCGTTTTCCAGTTATAAAATCGATGAGATGCGGCATAAGCTGCACCGCTTACCTTTGACTTTTATATACGCCACATCCATTCGCCACGAAGTATATGCAGCATACTCAAGATGCGACAGACTCCTTTAGCAGGTGATTATTAAGTTGATTATCTAGCGAATAACGGCCAGCTCCTTGTATAAGCAAAGAAACCGATGCAAACAGTAGAATTAGTGCAAATTCATAACCATTGTCGGCAAGGAAAAGACCATTTTCCCAATGTACGGTCATTGCGACAAGCATAGTAAAGGCCGCCACTGCAGCTGCAGGTCGTGTTAACAATCCGAAGATTAGTGCAATCCCACCAAAAAACTCACCACTACCCGCCAATAAAGCCATTAACATACCAGGTTCAAAACCAACACTTGCCATCCATTGACCTGTTCCTTTCAAGCCATAGCCACCAAACCACCCGAACAGCTTTTGAGCACCGTGAGCGATTAAAATAATCCCTAAAGGAATACGAAGGATCAATGGTGCAATACTCGTCGTAGTGTTTAATAAATATTTAATATTTTTAAAATTAATCATTATTGCCCTATTTTAATTAACTTACCCCCGGTAAAACCGAAGGCTTATTTGGTAACGCTCTCAAATAGCTGCAGTAAGTGCCTAGGGCACACTACATTTGAAGCTTTAATTAATATTGATGTCCATCATTTTTCTTGGTGCCAAATATAATCAAGAGCCATATTTTTATCTAAGCCAACTGCCGATACAAAATGACCTTGATGCTAAAAATAAGAAATGCCCCCAATTGACGGAACACAAAACTTGATTTCTTAAGTGTCCCTCTGTTATGTAGGGAACCTTTCTATTGCAAACTCAATAACCACCATTTAAGTACTAATCAACTGTTTTCCTAGTACGTTTAAAATTTTTGATAGTAAGATATCAAACAAGAAAGGGCCGTTGAAACAACCCTTTAATACCAATTCCACTAATTAGATGATCTATTTAGGCGTAAGAAAAATGAATGAAAGCAAGGCATTGATTGCAGTAACTAGTTGTTCTAATTATAAAATCAATAACGAAGCTAGCATTCATTTTAACAAGCGTAAATGAATAGATAATTAATGGATTTGGTATAAGCACCATTTAAAGCAAAAACAAACCGTTATCATCTCTATTAATATCGATGAGCACATCAACAGTCTGCTCATTACTGCACATGAAAAATGCAATAGAAGCTATTAAATTAACGGTGAACGTTAAGTTTTTCTTGATATTTATATTCAATACCAACAACTGGTTGATATTCAATAACACTAGGAACAGTTGATAATTCATTTACCGTAACAAACGTATCATTGATAATGATATTTTGGTTTTCCATGGAAAAACGAGATACACCCAGTGTTTCTCGCAGCTCTTTTTTTGACATTGCATTAAGATCGCTAACTAACTCATGCCCAGCCTGAAAAGCGGCATCTTTACTGCTAATAGATTGCCCAAGCAGCATTTTATTACTGGTAGCAAACGTGGGAGCCGCAAATACATTGATACTGAAAACAGATGTTAGTAAGCTAGCAAGCAATAACTTTTTCATATTATAAATCCTTTGAGTTATGGGTTAGGTGAACAACATTTCTTAATAACAATAACGTAATAAAATCAGTAGTATTAGAGGATAATTTAAAAAATACTTTTCCATTATTGATCGGCAAATTTAATTGAATCGCATCTCCTATATAGTGTATATAAAGAGCAGGTTTAATTTGTAAATAGAGGTTATCTTTCAAATGATGGATTTAAATTCACTGCATATATTTGTTCAAGTTGTGCAGCAAGGTTCTTTTACCAATGCCTCTAAGCTAATGAAGATACCTGTCGCAACCGTAAGCCGCCGAGTAAAAGAGCTAGAAGAACAATTAAATCAACGTTTATTAATACGCTCTACACGAAAACTATCATTAACATCTACCGGGGAAATGTTATATCAAAGCGTTACTAATGAACTTAATGCTATTTCTCGCGCAGAAGAACACTTAAATGAGCGGCAAAACACCTTAAAAGGGAAGTTACGTATATCTGTCCCGCCTTTTTTACAAATATTAGACGGGATGTTTAATCTGTTTTTTAATAAATATCCAAATATACAATTGGAAATTGTATCTTCAACTAGCCAGGTTGATTTTATTGATGAAAACATTGACTTAGCTATCCGCATTGGCTCCATACTGAATGAAAACATTGTTGCTCGACATGTTGGAAAATTTCGCTACGTACTCGTTTGCCACCCTCAGTTTATAAAATCCTTTTCTGAACCTCAAATACCGTTAGATATTCAATCTTTACCCATAGCTGCATTGGCAAGCAATAGTCAGCACGGAAACAGCTTGAACTTTGCCGGTGAAACTATAAAAATCTTTCCACAATTTATTAGTAATGACTATATGTATATCCATTTAGCTATTCGTACAGGAAAACTAATCGGTGTAATACCTTATAACATGGCAAAACCGTATATTGATTCAGGGGAGTTATTGCATTTAATGCCTTGCTTCCCTCTGCCCGATGCCAACATGCATATCACTTACCCAAATCGAGAATACCGATCTCGTTTAAGCCAAGTATTTGTAGATGAATTCATTCAATACATTAGCAATAAAAATCAAGATGGATATATTGTAAATAAAATTGCTTCTATCACATCTTAGTAAAAAGCGTTTTATCGCATTTTAGACTATCAAATGTGCTCCTCACTGCATATTCTGGTTTCAGGATGACCACTTTTACCTTAATTTAAGGAGTAGGTCTCCAGCATCAATCGAAATGACTTTTACACATTTATTTTTAAAAGCTTTAACTGTCATATTGGTCTTTTTATGGAGGTAAATATCTCCACAGCCATGTTAGTTTATCGACGGCTAATTTAATATTTAAGAATAATGATTTTCTCCACGCCTAAAAATTATTGAATTCAAGGATGAAGATATTTCTTATTTACGACATCCGCCTTACCGATAATCGTATGCAATGGCATCAACAGGCACTAGCCGTCGTTACTGAAGATATCTTAACAAAGCTCTGCGATAATGCAGGTGAAAATAAAGCCCTTCAATCCGGCTTTGCTTTATTAGTTAACCTTCAAGGACGAAATGGTTTTGTAGGCAAAATCAAGACTATCGAAGATTGTAAAAACCTTAAATTAGCACAGAACAAATAATACTGTTCTAAAAAAGTGACCAGGTAATAACAGCAAAGCATAGGGGAAGCCAGCCCCTATTCCTTGAGAAAAGTGGATATCTAAGAACTTTTGTTTTAACTTTAGGTTAGCACTTTTTGAATCTCGATTCTCACGGCAGGAAAGGAGCTCGGCATCAGTAATGCTTAATCGTCTATCAATCCGTTCTTATACCAGTCAAATACGTAGTCATTTTCATGGCTACCATCAGCTGGTACTGCCTTTACATGGTTCAATTGAAATCAAGGTGGGAGACTACACAGGTATAGTGAGTTTAGGTGACTGCGTTATCATCAAGGCTGGTCAAAGGCATGACTTTAGAGCAAATGAAGCGGCTCGTTTTATTGTCGCAGACATGGGTGACTTACCTGACAATATAATAAACTATACCGCCACAAAGTTCCCTATCAATGCCCCTTTACTTGCATATATTCACTTCATCGAGAAACAGCTTGAATATCAGGTTCATCAATCCCTCGAATCGATGAGCTTCGATCTCTTTTATCAACTTTTAAAACAGCAGGAATTCTCACTCAAAATCGATCACCGAATTGAACGTGTTATCGAAATGATCAATGAAGATCTCAGTCAAGCATACTATATTAAAATGCTTGCCAGAACAGCGTGCCTAAGTACAACCCAATATAAAAAAGTCTTTAAAAAATGTATGGGGACCAGCACACAAAAATACATCACCCAGCTTAGGATGGAGAAAGCGAAAGCATTGCTGGCTCATACTGATCTTCCTGTTCGTATCGTAGCGGAACAGGTGGGATATAATGATCTGTCTGCATTCAGCCGCCGTTTTTCAAGTTACTTTGGGCAATCACCAAAAGCATTCACTCATTAACAACAACCCCTTCCCGGCCAACAAAAGCGTCCTTTTGGCAAACTGATAAATTAATTTCATTGTTACTATTACTGCCTTTAATACACTTTAGGAAATTACATTATGGCAACTATCTATGGTCTTGGCGCTGTAATTTTATGGGGAATGCTTGCACTCCTTGGCACTGTTACAGTGGAAATACCTGCATTTCAATTACTCTCCTTATGCTTCTGTATATCAGCATTAATTATCGTAATAAAACGCATTATCATCAGAAAATCCGTTTTCAAAAAACCTTCACTGACCGTTAACCAATGGCTTTTCGGCACAGCAGGATTATTTGGATTTCATTTCTGCTACTTCATGGCAATGAAATACGCACCAGCCATTGAAGTTAGTTTAATTGTATACATATGGCCTCTGCTGCTGGCAGTATTTATCGCGACAAAACAGTCACTTTTAAAAGCTTTATCAGGAGGCTGTGCTGGTTTTATCGGTATCAGTTTTATTATTATCGGCGACGGTGATTTGTCACTGAATCACAACTACCTTTCAGGTTATTTACTGGCAGCCGCCTGCGCAATTATCTGGTCAAGCTATTCCTGGTATTTATCTAAATCAAACAATGATGTCGAAGATATCGCCTGGTTATCAGCGGCTGTCGCATTACTTTCATTCATTGCTCATCTGCAGCTTGAACCGAGCAGCTGGGATTTCACGCTAAGCCAATGGACAGGTATTATTCTGCTTGGCTTAGGGCCTGTAGGCGGTTCATTTTATTTGTGGGATATCGGCTTGAAACACGGCAATAAACAACTGCTTGCTTCGCTAAGCTTTAGTGCACCGCTTATCTCTTCTTTTGCTTTATACGTAGCCGGATTAAATACCTGGTCTTTCAATATAGTCACTGCAGTCGGATTGATTTTAGCCGGCGCACTAATAACAAACATAAAAGGTAAACAAAGTGTCGATACTCCGGAAACGGAGAGTTTATGAAGTTATTTAAACTTTAATAAAGCTTTTAGGAGCAGGTATTGTCTGCGCCCCTATCGGGAAAAAAACAATGGCACAGGCTTTATCAATTAACGGTGTACCTGCTGATACTCTTTTCCCCAGTCACATAATAAATCCAAGGCAGGGTTCAACTTTGCCGCCAGCTCAGTAGAGCTGTATTCCACACGCGGCGGGATTTCCGCATAAACTTTACGACTTACCAGTTTATCCTGCTCTAAAGCGCGCAGCTGCTGAGTAAGGCTTTTCTGAGTAATACCCGGGATAATTTTTTTCAGCTCACCAAAACGTAACGTCTGACCACGAAGCTGATAAAGAATAATCACCTTCCATTTACCGCCTATTTTATCAATCGCAGTGGATACCGGACAGCCTGTAAAATCTGAAGAGACATCAGCCTTGGCGTCTTTTTTTAAATTATTTTCTGTCTGTAACCGCGCTGAAACTGTCATTAGGCACCTTTAGGGAACTAGCTAACAAATTGGTGACTACTTGTTTATTCAACAAGCCGTCTCTATAGTTACCTAAGTATACTAAGAATATACTAAGTGTCATTAGTAATTACTCCATAAGGAAATAAACAATGTCATCAGCAATGCGACCAATTGAATTAATCAGCTTTAAACTTTGCCCTTTTGTACAGCGTTCAGTAATCACCCTGAATAAAAAAGGCATCGACTACAAAATCACCTATATTGATTTAGCGGATAAACCGGACTGGTTTTTAAAAATATCCCCGCTAGGTAAAGTGCCGGTCGTAAAATATGGTGATGATGTGCTGTTTGAATCCGCGGTTATTAATGAGTTTTTAGATGAAATCACCCCAGAGCAGATTATGCCGCAGGATCCGTTACAAAAAGCCAAAGACCGCGGCTGGATTGAATATCTCAGCCAGGTCACCATGAATCAATATATGCTGATGACAGCTGATAGCCAGGAAGCCTTTGAAACACATAAAATATCATTAACTGAAAAACTGCTGCGCTTAGAAAATACAGTCAGCGCAGACGGCTTTTTTAACGGCTCGGAATTCTCGTTAGTAGACAGCGCGTTTGCACCGGTATTAACCCGTTTAGATCTGGTTAAACGCTTTTTTAATTTTGATTTATTAGCTGACATGCCCAGGCTGCAGGCTTTATCTGCATTATTAATTAACCAGGATTATGTGAAAAAATCAGTTGTGGAAGAGTTTGATGAAATTATGCACGAGTCGTTAAAAAATAATAATAGTTATTTAACAGCTTAATCGTTTTAGAAAAGCGGGTATTTAACCTTTATACCCAGTTTAATGGGCAGAGTTAACAATACATAGAAAATCATTAGCTCTGCCCGGTTAAATTATGCGGCAGGTATAGTCTCAGCTGCGGGCGCAACCTCAACTGCAGCAGGTGTGGCTTCTACAATTGACGCGGCTTCAACAAACGGCGCTGCTTCGACAACCGGCGCGCCTTCAACAACCGGTGCAGCTTCGACAACCGGTGCAGCTTCGACAACCGGTGCAGCTTCGACAACCGGTGCAGCTTCAACAACCGGCGCAGCTTCAACAACCGGCGCAGCTTCGACAACCGGCGCAGCTTCAACAACCGGCGCAGCTTCAACAACCGGCGCAGCTTCGACAACCGGAGCAGCTTCGACAACTGGAGCAGCTTCAACAACCGGCGGTGTTTCTACAAGAGGTACAGCTTCTGTTACTGGTGCAGGTACGGCTCCAACCGCAGGTTCAGGCTGAGGAGATGCTGTAGATAGTGGTTCACTTTTGGGTTTTAACTTCGGTTCATTTAGTGGCGTCCTCTGTACAAGCTGCGCTTCCAACTGCTGCTTATAAGAATTAATCAAAGTCTGTAAATTAATTATCTGAAAATCACTGCGCTCTAACTGCTTAGCCAGTACACTGTTTTGCTTTTGAGTTTCAAGAATTAAGACCTCCTGTTTATCATAAGCTGATGTTAATACCTCAATACTACTATCAAGCTGTGTGATGCGCTTTTCTAACTGCTCTTTGGCTTTGTTTTCGTGGAGCATATTAACAGCATCAACAATCAGCTTACTCTGTTCTCTTATCGGCTTATCTCTATAGTCTGAACCATTGAGTGCTTTTGAAACGCTTAGCAGCTTCCTTTCAAACTCTAATACCAGCGGCTCAAATTTTTCATCTTCCACGCTGGACAATAATTTAACTTCATTAGCAATATTAGCAACGTGTGACAGTTCAAATTCAGCATCCACTACGCTTTTTTCTATCGCCTTTAAATCACGTGTATTAACTATGACGATATTTTCAACGTTACTAATTTCAGCTTGTGCTTTTGCATAACTGATAGCAGCTTCCCGATGAAAACCTTCACTCTTAAACATTTTCAATTTTGTCTGCAGAGGAGCCACAAACTTTTTCAAGACAACTTTAACTTCTAACGTTTTAGCTTTTTTGAGGAAAGTTACCTGCTCAGCCTGAGCATCGGCAAGCTCTCCTTCGGCAACATATTCAAACAACTCACTGTAGTCACGATAAACAGCACGATAGTCATTGGCATAAACAGCCGCCGCATCAATTTCTGTTAAATACTGCATCTGCGCCCGAGAGTCAGACAATACCTGATCCGCCTGCTCTTTGAGCTTAATAAGAGCAGCAAACTGCTTTTCAACTTTAACTAAATGCTCAGTAAATACTTGTGCATAGGTACCGGACGAAAATAGCGAATAGTTTTCCGAAGCCTTAGCCGGATCAAGCGCAATGACTTGATAAATTTCTTCTGTCTCACCCCAGGTTTCCTGCAGATCAGAATATAAATCTGCAGAATAAATTTTTAGTTTCTGTGATTCTTTTAATGTCCCTAACCATGTTTCATATTGTGCTTTAGACTGCTCATACATAGAAAAGGCACTAACATCAGTCTGCTCTTGATTAGATGTGACGGTTTCGCGCGGTGCTTCTGATGTACTCTGACAACCGCTTAGAGCAAACAGTACAGCTAGAGTCACTACTGCGGGCAGGTTTTTGACTACAAGTTTATTGTCCATAATTTATCATTCCTTTTTCTTACGCATTTCAGCAGAAAACTGCATAGACTGTGCTTAAAACACTGCTCATGCATTTGATATAACTAACCATTTTTTCAATTTTAAGGGAGGGGGATTTGATTATTTCCTACTTTTTATGTGTACCCAAGTATAGATTAATCGGCAAGCAGTTTCATTGATTAAATCACATTAATATCAAACTCAGTAGCTAGAGCCAATTTGACGCTTAAATAATTCCTGTTTTATTTTTCAGCACACTGCAGGGGAAGGAATAAAGTAATAATATTTAATACCCTATTTTTAACAGCATCAGAGATTATATGGCTGATCAATATATACTGAAAAATAGCAGATTATTCCATCTCTATCTCCCGTCGAATTTTCTGCAGTGCCACGTATTCTGTCATTGAGTGCAACGCTTGCTCCAGCAACGGAATGTTTCCTGTGGCTGATGAAAATTTAATATGTTGAATTAACACACACCAATTAATATTATGACTAATAATATTAATAAAGTTATTGACCATTGAGGATTAGGCTGGCATTTTATTAGAAACCTTTTATTTCTTGCTGGACCAAATATGATTAAAACTAATTTAGCTTTACTTAAAGAGAGTATAACGCACGAACCGTCTTTTGACGGACAATCAGCCCGACTCATCACTCTGGAAAATGCTAATGGAATGACAGTTTCATTCATGGATATAGGAGCATCCTGGCTAAGTACCTGTTTACCTGTCAAAGGTGAGCAGCGTGAAGTACTACTTCGTTCTACTAATATGACGGAGCATATGAAGCAGAACGCGTACTTTGGCTCTATCGTTGGACGATATGCTAACCGTATTGCCAATGGTCAATTTACACTTGAAGGGCATAGTTACCAGCTGGATATCAATAACGGCAAAAACTCTCTGCATGGCGGTTTTCAAGGGTATGATAAACGCCGATGGACGATCAAATCACAGTCAAATAATCATGTTATGTTTACATTAGAATCGAATGATGGTGACCAAGGATATCCGGGCCGAGTGACAGTGGTAGTGACTTACACTTTAACTGAACAGAACTCAGTTGAAATTACTTACTATGCGGAAACAGATAAGGCGACTCCACTGAATCTTACCAATCATGCTTACTTTAACTTGGCCGGTGAAAGCAGTACTGCCAAAAGTACCGATCACACTTTAATACTTAACGCTGATTATTACTTACCGACCAATGAAAGTTTAATTCCGACTGGTGAATTACGCAGCGTAACGTCCACCAGCTTTGATTTTAGGCAAGCAAAATCTATCGGCCGTGATTTTCTTTCTGAACCGGATCAAGAGATTGCTGGAGGCTATGACCACGCCTTTATGTTTAGCAAGGAAGTAACTGACGGTCAACAAGATGCAGCGGTTCTTATATCACCAGATAAAGACATAGTTATGAAAGTTAAAACAACCAAACCAGCCATTCAGTTTTACTCAGGAAATTTCCTAGTTGATACTCCAGGGGCATCAAAAGAGTATCAGCGCTATGACGGGCTGGCGCTGGAAACGCAATTCCTTCCTGATGGACCAAACCACCCTGAGTGGAAAAAAAACAGCGGTATACTTAACGCAGGGGAGATCTACCAGCACCAGACAAGTTACCTGTTTGAGTTTTAATTTAGCTACAAGTTAAATGCTTCGGTTGTTTGAGGAGACTAAAAAACGGATTGGTGTTGATACTTTTTTCAGTACTCGTTTCCTCCGCAAACCGAAGAACTAACCTGCATCAACCACACAATATCATAATACCTGTGAACTCATGCAGGCAGCATAATTTCAGATCGTTATATCGCTATGCTCGCTGTAAATCACTGCTAAAAACGATTTAAAGGAGAATACGTAATTGTTAGTACTTATCAGATGATTTCACCTTTAATTTTAGTTAACATTGTCAGCTTAAAAATTCTTAAGGCTGTGAATTTTGGTATTTTCCCTTACATAGAAATAATTCTATTATATGCACGCAAATACTTATTTTGGAGCGAACTGTTAAACAAGGTTTTATCATGAGTAAAAAAGTTACAATGAGTGATATAGCGGCTGCTGTTGGGGTTTCCCAGTCAACAGTTTCGTTAGTTCTAAACGGATCAACTTCAATCAAAATAACAGATGTGACACGAAAGAAAGTGCTAGATACTGCGGAGTCACTAGGTTACCGAAATAAAAAAGTAATTCATGCAAGCAGTGGAACAAAGAAAATTGCAATGGTGGTTAACTGGGTTATTGGTTATGACCCGTTTATTAGTGCGATTAATGCATGTCGAGAGGAAGCCTGGGCAAATGACTACGTTTTAGTGATCTTTAATTACGGCCATGACAAAATGCTGGCGAGTAAAATAGAAGAAGAAATTAATAATAACGAATATGTAGGCTTAATTTATGCGTCGAGCATGACTCGTATTTTAGAACAGCAAAGGGTTAACACTCACCTCCCATGTGTACTGCTTAATTGCACCAATGAAAGTAACCTGCAGGCTCCAAGTATACTGCCAGCAGATATAATTGGAGCCTACAAAGCGACAAAACATCTTATTGAACAAGGTTATCGTCGTATTGCTATATTAACAGGCGAAAGCTGGATGTGGGCAACCGAACAGCGTATCAAGGGCTACCGGCAAGCACTATTGGATGCTGATATTTCCTTAAATGATGAGTATGTACTCGAAGCAAACTGGTCATTAAAGGAGGCTTACCAGCAAACTCTTAAGCTTCTTGATTTAAACACACCTCCAAAAGCGATATTTTGCAGTAGTGATTATATGGCACTGGGATGCTATCAAGCAGTTATCGAACGAGGGCTCCATATCCCAAACGACATTGCAGTAGTCGGATATGATAATAAAGAGCTCGCCTTAGAAGTCTCTCCAGATTTAACATCTGTTGATTCGCCTTACTTAGAAATGGGCAGGCAGGCAGTCGAATCATTATTAACATTGCTAGAAAATCAGCCGTTACTTTCAATGAAACGTAAGGTTGAAGGTGAGTTGATTGTGCGTCGTTCTTCGATTAAAAATCATACCGATACCTAACGAAGCAGAACTCAGGCGCGCACAAATCAGAACCTATCCTAATAAATGATCAGCTGACTAGCAGTCATCAAACAGCTGATCTTGCGCTATTAAGACAACCAAAGCTCCTGCCGTACCCGGCTCCTTTTTTATTAGCTTAGTATTATCCTACCCCAACAGCATCAGCGTACATATTATTTCATACCACTTTCCCTATAACTAAGTGGCTTCCAATAACAACCTACTATCCTATTGATATCAAACAAAAACATGCGAATAAACTCAATTATCTAACTCAACGGCGACCTCAGTAAGCTGGCAATTATTGTGAGCAGTGCCATATATGTGAACTAAGCTGATTGCCCAATAATTTATTTACTAATAATATTACTAATAAATTAACAAGCATCTTTGTACGTACAACATATCACTTATCAACTTTGAGGAAAAACACGATGAAATTGAAGTTAAAAATAGGGCAGATGCAGTTTCTGCAGTTTATTGCCTGGGGTTCATGGTTAATCACTATCGGGGCTTACGCTTTTAATACAAAAGGCTGGTCGGCATCTGAGTTTTCTGCCGTATTTTCAACAATAGGCATTTCCGCATTATTTATGCCTCCATTAATAGGGGCTATAGCCGATAGATGGATTAATGCTGAACGTCTTTACAGCCTGCTGCATTTGGCGTGTGCATTGTGTATGCTGGCAGTGCCTATGATTGACAGCGCTGATATGCTTTTTTGGGTGATGCTGGTCAATATGTGTTTCTATATGCCCACTATTTCGCTAGCTTACTCTATCTCCTATAGAACGATGGAAGATGCCGGTATGGATATCATTAAGGAATATCCACCATTGCGTGTATGGGGAACCATCGGCTTCGCGGCTGGTATGTGGTGTACTAGTCTATCGGGACTGGAAACGTCGGCATGGCAATTTTATATTTCGGCATTTTCGTCATTAATGGCGGCACTCTTAGCTTTAACCCTGCCTAAATGCACCCCGCTAAACTCCTCAGCAAAACTAACCGTAGGAAGCATATTAGGTCTGGATGCACTGAAGCTGTTCAAGGAATATCGTACTGGAGTATTTCTTATATTTGCTATGTTGCTAGGTGTGTGTATGCAGCTTAGTAACGCGTATGCTGCCGCTTATATTCATGATTTTGGCCGTATAGAAGAATATGCAGACTCAATCATTCTTAAATTCCCTGCAGTTATAGTTTCTTTAGGACAGATGTCTGAAATGCTCTTTATTCTGGTAATTCCATTTGTATTGAAAAAATGGGGTATTAGAAAAGTAATGATCATAAGTATGGTGGCATGGGTATTCCGCTGGCTACTTCTTGCTTACGGCAATCCAGCAGACGGCTTATTTCTAATTATTGGCTCTATGATTATCTGGGGCATGGCCTTTGATTTCTTTAATCTTTCCGGCTCCCTGTTTATCGAAAAAGAAGCCGATCCGGCTATACGCTCAAGTGCCCAGGGCTTATTCCAGGTGATGGTCGTAGGTTTAGGTGCCATTATCGGCAGCGTTGCCAGCGGCTGGTTGATTGATAATTTCTTCACTCATAATGGGGTGAGAGACTGGCAGGGTATTATGCTGTCATTCGCAGCTTACAGCGCTGTTGTAACAGTGTTATTTATTGTCTTGTTCAAAGATGAAAAAAAGCAAACAAACAGCATGACTACGCAAACTGTCTAAGAGGAAATAATACGATGAAACAAGTTCAAACATTAAAATTTACCCCGTTTCCTTTACAGAACATCACACCTAAAGGTTGGTTAAACAGACAGCTGGAAATTCAAGCATCAGGATTAAGCGGCCATTTAGATGAATTCTGGCCAGATATAAAAGACAGCGCATGGTTTGGCGGTGACGCAGAAGGCTGGGAGCGAGGCCCGTACTGGCTTGATGGTATAATGCCGCTGGCTTATTTACTAAAATCAGAAGTTTTATGCGAAAAAGTCAGAAAATATATGGGCTATATTATTGAAAACCAGCATGAAGACGGCTGGCTTGGCCCTAAAGAGTCTAACGTTTCTAATCCAGAAGCAAAAGAAGGTTATGATATCTGGGCTCAATTTTTAGCGCTAAAAATGCTTGTGCAGTACCATCAGATAACTGCAGATCCAAGAGCTGTTATAGCAGTTAAAAAAGGGCTGCGCAAGATTGACGAATCGATCAACTGGGTTCCGCTATTTGACTGGGGTCAAGCAAGGTGGTTTGAGGCTCTCATTCCTATCTTCTGGTTGTATGAAAAACAACCCGAGTCTTGGCTGTTGGATCTTGCCACAAAGTTAGAAGCTCAAGGGTTTGGCTGGGATAAATTTTTCAAATCATGGCCAATGACCAAAGCAACGAAAAAAAATGGCTGGAACTTCATGAGTCATGTTGTAAATAATGCAATGGCAGTTAAAGCTTATGCTCTTACATCAAGAAACTCTAGCCAGTCTTCAAACCAAGAAACTGTCGACCACATGATATCTTTACTTGACAAGTATCACGGCACGGCTGTCGGTACATTTAGCGGCGATGAGTGTTTAGCAGGTAAAGAACCGACTCGAGGTACGGAGCTATGTGCAATAGTTGAATATATGTATTCTCTTGAGCACCTTGTACAAGTTTATGGAGACGTAAAATACTCTGATAGATTAGAGAAAATTGCCTTTAATGCATTACCGGCAGCCTTTACTCGAGACATGTGGGCACATCAGTATGATCAACAAGTCAACCAGGTTGCCTGCAAGGTTGATGAATCTATGCCGTGGTGCACGAATGATCCCGATGCAAATATATACGGCTTAGAGCCACATTTCGGCTGTTGTACTTCTAACTATCATCAAGGCTGGCCTAAATTTGCAGCAAACTTATGGATGGCTACTGAAGATGGTGGTTTAGCTGCCGTTGCTTTTGCACCTTCAGCGCTAAGCTCAGAGGTGGGAGGTGTTCATACATCTGTCGAATTAATCACTGACTACCCATTTAAGCATGACCTTCATTTTAAGATTAGCAGTGAAAAGCCGAATCAATTTCCTTTTTATCTACGCATACCTGAATGGGTACAAGAAGCTGCAGTTACTATTAATGGGGAGCCTGCAGAAAATATCGTAGTTGGTGAGTACTTTAAAATAGAGCAAGAGTGGCATCTAGAGTGCGTTGTTGCAGTTAAGTTTACAAGTAAAGTAAATGTTAAAGACAGACTTAACGGCGCAGTCAGTTTTGAACACGGTCCTCTGGTTTACGCTCTCCCTATTAAAGAAAAAAGAGAGCAGATAAACCAAGATAAGCCTTATCGAGAGTTTCCTCATTGTGACTATGAAATAACAGCACTCTCACCATGGAACTATGCTATTTCTACTCAGAGCATTTTTGATACAACTGAAAAGATGATTGATCAGAATACTCCATTTAGTAGTCTGCACCCTCCTGTAATATTAAAGGTAAAAGGAAAAATAGTTCCTCAGTGGCAAATGCAGGGAGCTGCAGCGGCTCCTGTCCCTCATAATCCAGAAACAGAAGAGAACGAACAAAACTTAAAGCTCGTTCCATTTGGCTGTACTCATTTGCGAATAGGAGAGTTTCCATCTTATTAAGCTCAACAGAGAATGATGCATTCAAATTAATATAACGAATTAAGAGCCTATAGCTTCGCAAATTGGAAATAAAAATCTGATGGGCTATAGAGGCTCATATTGATTAATAACTCTAATCAACGAGCTTAATGCTGCTTAGGCATGCTCTAACTAAGCTGATTACGACTCTATATACAAAGCACTGAACGTAGACACGCCGGTGCTTTCTTTTATCCAGCTGGAGAAAATGTCCTACATCAACTCATATCCGTTTCAGATACATGATCTGTTCAGCAGATTATTCCATTTCTATAATCTGCCTGATTCTCTGCAGTGTTCCATCTTCTGTCATTGAGCGCAAAGCCTGATCCAGCTGCGGAATATAAGCGATGTTTTTCTTATGTACATAGGGAAATAATTCAAACTCAGAAATCACCGCCACTTCCTGTATGCCTGTATCTGCAAATAGTCTGTTGAGAATAACACGATTGCTGATTGCGGGGCCGGCAACATACACGCCGACTTTCCCTAACTCTATCAGGCGAAATATTCTCTGCGGCTGATGAAAGTATCGTTTGTTTTCGGCAGGCAGTGTTGATATTTCCTGCTCAGCCTTCTTACTGCCGTGCAGATATGCAACGGTATAACCTTTTAACTGAGCATGCTTTATAAGCGTGTCCAGATCCGAGACAGAACTGATAATTTCGGGATCTTTGGCAAAAAGAGTGTGCTGTACGGTAATTACCGGTACAGCAACCATGGCTAAGTTAGGGAATTTTGACTACAGACCTTTTATCCTAATACCGACACCGTCTAATACGCTTCGATTGGCATCATGAAGCGCCCTTTTCTTCGGCAGCACTTTTCCTGTTCGTCTGCTCAGTTCTATAAAGACCTCATCCATATAAGAGATCAAAATGCCGTCGTTATCCGGCATGCTGAATACCAGCTTAACGGCAGGGCTCGACTCATCTGCTCTAGAGGAGTTAAGAGAAGCATCTGTCAGAATTAATAGGGTCACTGAGAAGAAAAGAAACAGCACTTTCAGGGATTTTTAATCCTTTACCCCGGCATAATTTATGAACGGCTAATTAATGCAGACAGCCCGTTACATTAAGTCTAGCGAAAGGCTGTTAATTCCTCCATTTCTTCTCTAAATAAAAGCCTTGAAAGCAGGAGCAGGGTATTTCCAGGTGCGCAGAAAACTAAGCAGGGAAATAAACTGCCGGCAGATAAAACCGGCAGAGGCAGGTGATCAGTTTATCTATTTATGCTGTTTTCTTATCAACTTTTGTATGGCCTTTATCAAGATGTACAAAGTCTACTAAATCATTGTCGCTTACCTGATAAGCCTTGCCAAAACCTTTAACAAATAAACCATTCTTTGGTTTCAGCTGAATCAGTTTAAAATCTTCTAATCCGCTTAAACTGTCAATAATTTCACCTAGAGACTCTTTCATTATCGGAATTGCCTGGTTCCACTTAGCTGATTCACGGTCGATCATCTGCGCATCAACATCAAAAGTTAAACGTGTACGTGCAAAAATAGTTTTGGCGTTTTCTTCATCTTCAATCAGCATTAGTGAAGCCTGCGGATTTTCCTGCAGGTTACGGGTATGACGTGCAATTTCAGAAATCAGTACGTAATAACCATCTTCTAAAGCAATAAACGGCGCATAACTCACATTCGGCTTGCCGTCTTTACATACTGTTGCCAGCTGCAGTGTTTTTTTACTTTCACGAAACTCTTTAATTTCAGGCCCTAAACGGTTCTGCAGGCGCTCTTTTTTGATTTCAGCATTCATTATTATTATTCTCCGTATTGTGTTTTTAACTGTGCAAATTTTTCAAGCTGCTCAGGGAAAAGCTGACGTTTTTCGTCACGCCCCAGGTAAACTTTGAAAATCGATTCGCCCTGTTCGGTAAAGAATCCCAGGTAATGACTTTCACTGCCCATAAAAGGTTTGCTGACCAGCGCAATATCGGTCACTAGATCAATACGTAAATGACCGTGAAGCTGTCCTTCTCTGCCCATCAGGTTGTAATAACCACGTGCGTTTTTACCCTTTGGAAAAGGCGCTTTCACCTCAAAAATAGAGGCGCATGAGTGCACAATTGTCGTCACAGGTCCCCAGCCGGCAAGCTCAGTTAACAGCTGCTCACAAAAAGATCCGTCAACTCTAACCGCCATTGCTTTCGGCAAAGCAAAAACGACTTGTGCTTCGCTTACCTGCAGTTCAGCCGCAACCGCACTGGGTAACAAAGCCGGCTCACGTTCCAGTACCGCTTGTACCTGCTCTTTTAACATTGCTGTAGACATTTTATTCTCCGCTTTAAGCAGCCGCATGCTGCTGTTTATTATTAGTATTATTGGATAGTACCGTGATTAAATTCTGCGCCAGTGTCACCGCCCAGAACTGCCCCGCTAACGTCAGGGTTAGATAGTCCTGCTGAATTTCCACAAGGCCTTTACTCTGCCACTCCTCAAACAGCGGCAGGCAGTATTCAAAGAGATCTGAGCCACTCACCTGCAGCAGTGCAGCACGGGATACAACACCGCGATCAAAAGCGGCAGTTATCTCTTTATGCACAGCGCTATCCGCTGACTGCAGACTCAACATAGCCACTGAGTGCTGCTGCCTTTCAATCGATTTAAGGTAATTTTCCAGGGTGCGGTCCTGCATAACAGCAAGGCCGTTAACATTACCACCGGCACCGCAGCCGAGCGGCAGTACAGCGGCTGTCGTTTTAGCCAGACTGTTATAAATGCTGCGTTCACGGTTGCTGGTCGCCCAGTGCCCGACACTCAGGCGTTTAATATGGTGTTTACGCATAAAATGCACGCCGTACTCAAACATTTTTGCTTTCGCTGCGGTATCAGCCGGCGCTGGTAAGGTGCCTTTTTCAACCATGCTCTGCATCGGCATACCGCCAAGCTCCACCAGCTGATAAAGATCCACGCCATGCACGCCGGATTCTAGAAAATCCTCAAGATCCTGCTTCCAGATATCCATAGTCTGATAGGGTAAACCGTATAACAGATCAATAACGATCGGCGTGGCATTAAGCGCACTTAACTCCTGCAGACGAGACATTAAAGGCTCACGATCATCTAAGCGTTTTGCGGAACGGCGCACCTTAGTATTAAAACTCTGTACACCAAATGAAAAACGGTTAAATCCGCCTTCCAATGCATTCTCAAAGAGGCGGTCATCAAAACGGTTAATGCGCCCTTCTAAAGTGATTTCACAATCCGGAGTTAACGGGAAATAACTGCGCACGGTTTTGCCTAGAATAAGCAGCTGCTCAGCAGACAAGTCGGTCGGGGTGCCGCCGCCTACATAAACAGCCTGAAAAGGAGCTGACTGTGTCCATGGCTGCTGCGCTTTCCATTTGATTTCTTTAAGCAGGGCTGCAAAATAATCTGCAATCATAGTTTTGCTGGCGGCATGCTGGAAAAAATTACAATAGGTACAGCGCACACGGCAAAACGGAATATGGATATATAAACATCTCTGCTGCGCTTTATCCGCAGGCCGCTTTAACGCTTGTTCAAAACGACTGATCTGCTCTTCCTTGGGAATTACTGCAGCACGGCCTCCTGCATGTGCTGATTTTTTTCTGCAGAAAGCAAACTGTAATGGAGACGGTGTACTGATACCTGTTATGTCTTCATTGAAGTGCTTAATGTTGAGTTTATTTTTCATGTTGTCACTTCTTTTGATGTGATTTTCGAGGCAAATCATAGCGACAGGAAAAAGAGAATGCAAATGATAATTGATATCATTGGAAAACTAAGTGATAATCACTGCGATTTAGACATAATACTCATAGGAAGCCGATTATGAATCTTCAACGCTATTTTATTGCCGGAACTTTGTCGCTGATTGTGCACACAGCAATGTTCTGGTCGGCTGCAGAAAACAAAGCTTATGCAATGCCTCTCGGCACAACTTCAACAGCAGTGTCTGTAAATTTTACAGCGCTGAAACCAGCAAGCACCGAAACTAAAACAGCTCAAACGTCAGATAAAAAACCGGCAGTCGAAAAACCGCAGAAAAAAGTTTCAGAAAAAAAAGTGACCAGGAAAAAAGCCGTTGAAAAGAAAAAAACCAAACAAAAAGCAGCTAAGCAGAAAACAGCGGAACCTGCAGCAAAGCCCGTTAAAAACAAAGAAAAAGCACAGCCTGTCGAAACAGTCAAAGCTGAACCTGAAGAGAAACTTCAGCAGACTAAACAGGCAAGTGAGCCGGCACCTTCCGGCGCCACGGATAAACCACTGCTGGTAGAAAAGCCGCGTTTTCAGTCCCCACCTTCTGCGCCGCGCTATCCGCGTCTGGCTAAACGTAAAGGTATCGAAGGCACAGTCACCTATGAGGTGTGGTTAGATGAAAAAGGCAGACAGATTAAATTAACCCTAAAGGATTCATCGGGCACCAAAATGCTTGATGCAGCGGCTTTACAAGCCATTGAAAAATGGAAGTTTTCACCACATAAGATCAATGGTCAAGCCATTGCTCAGCGCGTTTTTGTTCCTATTAGATTTAAACTGGATTAACCATGGAAACTATCACTAATCTACAACAACAGCTCGGATTAATGAGCTGGCCGTTATTAATATGCTCCGCAATTACCCTTACCCTGCTGCTGGAGCGTTTTGTGCAGCTTCTGCTCTTTACCCGCCTCGGGCCGCAGAACATTCACCAGCTGCTGGGCGAAACAAATGCGGCCGATGAACAGCAGTTAAATAAACTGGCGGCTGACTTAAGCGGGCGCCGTGCATTAATGAGCCGCGGTGTATTGATGCTGATCAGACATCGTCGTTTCCAGAAACCGCTGCGCGAAGATGCAGCCGGTATGTGGCTGCAGCAGAAACGTCAGCAGCTTCGCACCGGTTTAAAACTATTAGCCCTAATCGGCGTATTAAGCCCGTTAATTGGTTTATTGGGTACTGTTATTGGTTTAATCGAAATGTTTAAGGCGGTTGCTCAGAGCAGTGGTTCAATAACCCCTAATGATCTTGCCGACGGCCTCGGTATTGCTATGCGTACTACAGCCGCTGGATTAATTGTCGCCTTACCGGCTATCTCCGGCGCACAGCTTCTGGGGTTATGGGCAGATAAAGTTATCAGTAAATTAGAACACTCACTTAATTATTGTAATTTATGGATGGAAGGCATCACCCTCACAGAAACAGCCGCTGATAAAAAAAACGTGCTGCAGCCGACCGTGTGCGGAGAACAGGCAGGGTCACAGTTATGATCCGCATTACTCCTTCCTATACAGAAGATGAAATTAAACCAGATCTCACCCCGCTGCTGGATATTATTTTTATTGTCATGGTGTTTCTGCTGCTGACCGCGAGCATTAAACTACAGTCATTAGAGGTACAGCTGCCGACTTCTGATGTACAGGCCGACACGGCACTCAGTGATAACTCGGTCAGTATTAATATTCTCTCGCAGCCGCCCTACTGGGCCGTACAGGGCGAATCATTTGCACAGTGGCCGGAGTTCACCCGCGCATTATTAACAGCAGTTAAAGATAAGAAGCAGCCGGATATTGTGATTGCTTCCGACAAAACGGCACACATTCAGCATATGGTGAAATTATTCGCTTTTCTGCAGGAAAACAACATTCAAGCAACACAAATATTAATTGAAGAGGAAAACAGATCATGACAACAATTAAAGCATTTACGCTGCTGCTGGGTACGATACTCGCTTTCAGCAGCCCTTTTTCCTACGCACAGCAGCGTATTATCAGCGCGGGCGGTTCAGTCACGGAACTGATTTATGCACTGGATGCACAGAAAAGTTTAGTTGCTGTTGATGTCACCAGTCATCTTCCAGAGGGGCAAGCCCTACCGAAAGTCGGTTATCACCGCCAGCTTTCCGCCGAAGGTTTAATCAGCCTGAAACCAACACGCTTAATCGGCTCCGATGAGATGGGGCCGGAGTCAACGCTGCGCCTGTTAAAGCAGTCCGGTATCAGTGTAGATATTATTAATACCGAAGCCACGGTTGCCGGGTTATTAAAACGTGTCGATCAGCTGGCTCAGATCACCAGCAGCGAAGATCGCAGTACACAGCTTAAAGAAGAAATAAATCAAACGGTTGCATCGCTTCAGGCTAATCAACCACAAGAGCAGGATAAAAAGAAGGTACTGTTTCTGCTGATTCATGAAGGCAGACCTGCAAATGTCGCCGGCAGTGAAACAACCCCCGACGAAATTATCGCTCTGGCAGGCGCGATTAATCCGGCATCTGAGCAGCTTAATGCATATAAACCCTTAGCGATGGAATCCCTGGTCAAGATGCAGCCCGATGCTGTTATCGTTAGTCAGCGCAGTGCCGAGCAGATTGGTGATATTGATGCGATTATTGCGGCAGTGCCGATGCTAGCGGCGACTCCGGCGGGTAAAAATAGAGCAGTGATGACCATTAACGGCAGCGCGCTGATCGGCGGTTTAGGTTTATTAAGCCTGGATGAAGCAAAACGTCTAAATGCGTTTTTATACCCGTAGTTTTTACATTCACTTTCTTTGACTGAGTATTTTATGCTGTTACGTCGTTTACCTTTATCTTTGTTAATCATACTGGGCCTGGTTATATTAACCCTCACAGCGGCCTCCTCCATTGTGATCGGCCCGATGGCGATTTCAATGCGCGACAGCTTTACCGGTTTATCTCCCTGGGCATCGGATCTGCCGGAGCATATTCAGATGGTTATCCATCAGATACGCCTGCCGCGCACCTTATTGTGTATGATAGTCGGAGCTATTCTCGCCTTAAGCGGTGCGGTAATGCAGGGCTTATTCCGTAACCCCCTTGCAGAGCCTGGAATTATCGGTGTTTCCGCGGGTGCCGCATTAGGCGCATCCTTAGCAATTGTCGCTTTTGCCGGTATCGGCGCGTCTTACCCGTTATTAATGAATATTGCAGCAGTGCCTTTCTTTGCTTTTCTCGGCGGCGCATTAACCACTATTCTGGTGTATTCACTGGGCACCAGCAAATTTGGTACATCTGTTTCGGTAATGCTGCTCGCCGGTGTGGCAGTCAGTGCACTCTCCGGGGCGGCTATCGGTTACTTAAGCTTTATTGCCGATGATCAGATGCTTCGTGATTTATCCCTGTGGTCCATGGGCTCCTTAGCCGGTGCTACCTGGCCAAGTATCCTGCTGGCAGCCGTCACTCTGCTGCTGCTGTTCATTATTTTTATGTATCACGCCAAAGGTTTAAACGCCCTGCTGTTAGGCGAGGCAGAAGCTGGACATTTAGGCATTGATACTCAGAAATTAAAAAGAACCATGATCATACTGGCGGCTGCCGGTGTCGGTATTACGGTCAGTATCTCCGGAGTGATCGGTTTTATCGGTTTAATTATCCCTCACCTCGGCAGAATGTTATGCGGGCCGGATCATCGCCGCCTGCTGCCGCTGGCCGCTCTACTGGGCGCGCTGTTATTAACCGCCGCCGACATGGTCGCACGGGTTGTTGTCACTCCGGCCGAACTGCCGGTAGGCATTGTAACCGCTATGATCGGCGCGCCATTTTTCATCTATTTACTGTTTACTCAACGCGGAAGAATGTAATTATGACAACCATCAACAGCAGCTCAGCAGCCGTTTCCTGTGAACATCTTTTCTTAAACCTCGGTGGAAAACAGTTATTAGATGATCTGTCATTAACCATACACACAGGTCAGGTAACCACCTTATTAGGCCCCAACGGTGCCGGTAAGAGCAGCTTGTTAAAAATATTATGCGGCGAAACAGCTTATGATAAAAGCCCGCAGAGCAGTATCCATTATTTCGGCACAGCACAGAGAGAGTGGCCGAAACAGAAACTGGCCGGATATTTAGGAGTACTGCCGCAGCAGAGCACTTTAAGTTTTGCCTTTACCGTAAAAGAAGTAGCGGCATTAGGTTTACTGCCTCTGGGTCTGGCTCCGCAGCAGGCGCAGTCAGTTCTGTCTGAAAAAATGGATAAAACCGGGATCAGTCATCTTAGTGAACGTTTATACCCGTCGCTTTCCGGCGGTGAGAAACAGCGCGTGCATCTAGCGCGGGTATTAACCCAGATCAGTCAGTCTAAGCAGACTATTTTAATGCTCGATGAACCGACTTCGGCACTGGATCTCTGTCACCAGCATAATACTTTAAATATTGCCCGGGAAATGGCCGATGCCGGAGCGGCTGTGATAGTGGTACTGCATGATTTAAATCTGGCGGCCCAGTATTCAGACCGCATCATTGTACTTAATGAAGGAAAAATTCAGGCGGACGGTACCCCCTGGCAGGCGCTTAATGAAACTATGATCAAAGCCGTATACGGTCAGCAGACCTTAGTCTCTAAACACCCGCAGGCCGATTACCCGGTAGTTTATGCTGCCTGAAACTTCGGCTGAATTTAATGTCTGCACAAACTCGAAGCTCTGACCACCAGTTCGACAGGCACCGGAACAGATTTATTATGTTCCGGATCCAGCAGTGCACTTATCGTACTGCGGGCCATAGCTGCAAAATCCACTTTTAAGGAAGATAAAGGCGGATGCTGGAAGTCATTAAAATAGGTGTCATCAAAGCCGACAATACCAAGCATATCCAGATACTGCGCATCGATTTCACGCAGTCTTCTGATAAGGCCGTAGGCCACGGCATCGGAGGCACAGACAACGGCTTCCGGTCTGGGAGACATATCAGCAATCTGCTCAGCTGCATGAGCACCGGACAGCTCGGAAAAATGTCCGGGTATTACAAAAGGTACAGCGCCGCACTCCTGCATTGCCCGGCAGTAGCCCTCTTCTCTCATACGCGCAGAGCGTTTATCCGGATCACCGCCGATAAAACAGATAGATTCAAAACCTTGTTTATGCAGATGATGCGCTGCTTGATAAGCGCCCTGACTGTCGTTTGTATATATATTTACAGCCGTTCGGCTTTGATCAACATCCCGGTCAATAACGGCAACGGGAAAATTCTCCGCAACCAGCTGGTCGATAAAAGTAACCGTATCCGGCAGCCCTAGAAAAACAGCGGCTGTGATACTTTTGGATTCGAATGACTTCTTAATACTGCCTTTAATTTCCTGCTCATCCTCTCCATGCACCAGCAGCTCGACCATCATACGATATCCACACTGACTGGCCGCCATAATGAAGTTGGAAATAACCCCCATCACATAGGGAGAACCAAGACGGCATAAAGAATCCGTTTCTGTATCGGTTTCGGAAGCATAGATATAAAGCGCCACTACACTTTGCGCTTTGCCCTTAAGTACCTGAGCGGCTGCATTCGGTGTATAACCGTGTTTATCCATTACCGAACGCACTTTGTTCTTGGTTTCTTCCGGGATATCCGGATAGTTATTAACAACTTTAGAGACAGTGCTTCTCGAGACACCAGCCAGTTTAGCAATTTGAGCGCTGTTGATCGTTTTCGGGTTAGTCATAAAAAGTATCTGCAAAAGGAGTAAAAATTTATTCTACCATCGGATAAAGCGAAACAACATCCCGCCTCAACAACGCCTGCACTATATAAACTCATGAACTATTGGTTAAAATACTTACCTGAAGAACATAAAAGAAGAAGTCATGCTTTTTCATAAAAATACATTTTAAATTCAGCACAGGCCTTTCTCTACTCTCTCTAAACCGCCTATTAAGCACTTCCACAAAAGCATCCCGGCTAATATTTGACCGGCGTCGCAGTTTGTTAATTATATTGTCATTTCAGGTAAACAGAGGTCGCCCCGAACAGCTGTTCGGGGGTATTATGGCGAACAGCTGTTCGTGAGTGCCGAATATTCTTCCCTGAACGAACAAACATCACTAATCAAATTAAACGCAAAGGATGTTACATATGAAACAATTACTCAATACCGGTCAGTTATCCGTTCATCTGCAGGCCGGAACGGCAGAGACCCCTCTAGAGGTAACACTCAGCGAGCGCAGAGAGAATGAAGTTGTGTTTATTGACTTCACAATCACCTCAACAGAGGCGGTTACTTTTCCAGAAGCTGTTCTTGATGTGCATTTTCCGTTTGTGAATATGCATTCCTGCTGGACTCCCTGCCCGAACGGCAATCCGAAATCTATTCGTAATAAGGGCATACCTGAATGGTGGCCTCATTATGACAGCCTGATCAGCAAGGCGGCTCCCGTGGGCAGTTTCTACAGTCAGGATGGTGAAAACCGTCTTTCTTATGCCCTGTCCGATGCCAATGAATCCGTAAAAATTCATGCTGGAGCCTATGAAGAGGAACGTGTAGGACGCATCCGCATGCGTTTATTCAGCAGCCCTTCGGTGCAGCGCACAGAATATAAGGGGACGCTTCGCCTGGATCTAAGAGCAGTTCCCTATTATGAAGCGATTGAAGATATGTCCAGCTGGTATGAACAGCTGTTTAATAATCAGCAGATGGCTGTTCCACAAGCGGCACTTGAACCGGCCTACTCCAGCTGGTACAGCTTCCACCAGAATTTATCACAGCAGGAGATTGAAGATCAGTGCCGTCTTTCCTCAGAAATCGGCTGTAAAACAATTATTCTTGATGACGGCTGGCAGACAGATGATAACAACCGCGGCTATAAATTCTGCGGTGACTGGCAGGTCGCAGAAAGCCGTTTCCCGGATATGCGCGGCCACGTAGAGCGTGTTCAGGCAATGGGCATGAAATATATCCTGTGGTTAAGTGTGCCGTTTATAGGCAAGGGCAGCAGAATCTGGGATGAATTCAAAGATAATCTGCTGTTTTACACCGAAGAGCATGAATGCGGTACTCTAGACCCCCGTTACCCTGAAGCACGCAGGTATCTGATTGATACCTATCGACGTGTTGTGGCAGATTATAACCTCGATGGCCTGAAACTTGATTTTATTGATGAATTTAATATGTCGATGGCCGAAGGGACAGCACTTAGTCCCGATCCGGCGCGTGATACCGAATCGCTGCCGCAGGCTGTAGACCTTTTGATGATGGGTATACGGGAGTCTCTGACCCGCATTAACCCGGAAATTATGATTGAGTTTCGTCAGACTTACATCGGTCCGATGATCCGTAAGTACGGCAATATCTTCCGTGTACATGACTGCCCGAATGATTCCATCATGAACCGTATGAGTATTATGGATCTGCGTATGTTCTCGGGGAATACCGCCGTACATTCCGATATGTTTATCTGGTCAAATGAAGACTCAGCTGAAAGTGCCAGTCTGCATTTTATTAACACTCTGTTTTCGGTGCCGCAGCTCTCTCTAGATATGAAAGAGCTGTCTTCTGAGCATCTGCATATGAGCAGACACTGGCTTGGATTCTGGCGAAACAACCGAGATCTGCTGCTTAAAGGTAAACTGAAATCTTCTTATCCGGAAATGCAGTATCCGCTTATTGAAAGCCAGCTGGGTAATAGAAAAGTAGTGACGGTACACGCCCGTATGGTCAGTGAAATTTTCAACAGTGATGAACAGGAAGTTATTCTGATAAACGGCGCCATGGAAAACAGCCTGTTTGTCAAACTGCCACAGGCGGTTTCTGCCGGGGCACTTACCTATGACTGCCTGGGTAATATGGTTAGAGAGCAAGCTTTGAATCTGGATAAAGGGCTCAATGAAATTGAAATGCCCAAATCCGGTTATATCGTGCTGCGTAAATAATTCTGCCCGCAGTAAAGCCAGATAAATTAAGAGTACTTATCCGGCTTTTAAAATTAATGATTTTAAATCAAACATATTTATCAGCTGGGTAAATATGATCTGGAGAATAGTAATGAGTGCAATGATTAGAAAAGATAAAGTTGCCATGCCGACAAAGCTGGCCTTTGGTTTCGGCGGGTTTGGTAAAGATTTCGGCTTAGTGGTAGTCAATACGTTTCTGTTTTTTTACTACACAGATGTTGTTGGCGTTTCAGCGGCATTTATAGGTTCTGTTTTCCTTGGTGCGCGGATCTGGGACACAATAAACGATCCGCTGCTGGGTTATCTGGTTACTAAAACGAAATCACGCTGGGGCAAATATAAACCCTGGATTTTTATCGGTAATATTCTTAATGCACTGTTTATTGTTGCGCTGTTTTCAGCACACCTATTCTCCGGCACAGAACAGCTTATTTTTATTGTTATCACCTATGTCGGCTGGGGTATGACTTATACACTGCTGGACGCCCCTTTCTGGTCATTGATTCCGACCATAACCCTGGATAAAGGCGAACGCGAAAGACTGATGCCTTACCCGAGACTGTTAGCTTCATTAGCAAATTATATTGCCAGCGGCGTAGGTGTTATGGCGGTCAGTAAGCTTGGAGCTGGTGATGACGGTCAAGGTTTCATGCTGTTTGCAGTAATCAGCGGCGTACTGGCTATTATCAGCGCCACCGTTACCTGTATCTGGACTGAACAGTCCTTTGAAGAAAACAGCAAAACAGCTAAACCGTTAAAGATAAAAGATGCCCTTAGATTAATTTTCAAAAATGATCAGTTTATTGTACTGCTTTCACTTGCCCTGCTTTACAACATTGCCGCTAATATGACCGGCGGGCTGAATCTGTACTTCTACACTTATGTGCTGGGAGACCAGAGCCTGTTTACTACCTATATGCTTTGGGCTGGTATCTTCGGCACAGGTTCCCTACTGGTTTTCCCAAAACTGATGGAGCAGTTCGGCAGAAAATTTGTATTTTCTGTCTCTCTGCTGCTGCCGGTTATCTCCGCAGCCATGCTCTACCTGGTCGCCAATTATGCGCCTGAATCTAAAATTCTTGTGTCAATGGCAGGCATAAGCGGCGGAATTTCTAATGCGATTTACTGGCTGATGATACTGCTGATGGTTGCCGACACCGTTGATTATGGTGATATGAAAATGGGTATCCGCTCTGAAAGCGTCTCTTACTCTGTACATACTCTGATCAGTAAATGTTCCGGCGCTTTAACCGGTTTTCTGATCGGCATCAGTCTGACCATGATCAGCTATATACCCAACCAGGAGCAGACAGCGGATACAGTACAATCTCTACAACTGATATATCTGGCCCCCGCTTTACTTTGTCTAATCTCTTACTTTATCTATATCAAATTCTACCTCCTTAATGATCACGAGTTAGATAAAGTTCAGCAGAATCTGGAAGAGAAATACGCAGCAGATACAGCAGAAGCTCTCTGATTTAACAAAAGAATAAACACAAAAAATAGTGACGGCTGAAATTTATTCAGTCGTCATTCAGGCTCTATATTTTATTCCTATCCTTGCTTCAAGCCGCCCCTAATACAGATAATCAATCACTATCAAAGGAAGCTTAAAATGCCTTCGTCTAATTCATATCATCCGCAGAGCCGGACGACAGCCGCCCTGACACTATTAAGCTCAGTCTTTTTTATCTGGGGATTTCTGACCTCACTGAACAGCGTTTTAATCCCTCATCTGCAGCAGGTATTTCAGCTTAGCTACACCGAATCTATGCTTATTCAGGCAGTATTCTCATCAAGTCCTCTGCTGATCAGCCTGCCCACCGTAAAACTAATGCACTCAATAGGTTATAAAAACACCCTGCTTTTCGGACTGACCTTAACAGCAGCCGGTGCACTGGCTTTTTATCCGGCAGCAGCCGCTTTTTCCTACCCGCTGGTGCTGCTGGCTGTGCTGATCACCGCGATGGGCGTCGCCGCTCTGCAGGTTGTTGCTACCCCCTATGCAGTGGCGCTGGGAGACAGGCGAACAGCATCTTCCCGGCTGACCATGGCTTCCGGTATCAATTCTCTGGGAACAACCATAGCCCCCTATATAGGTGCCCTGGTACTGTTTTCAGCAGTAGATCTGTCTGCACAGGTAAAAGCTGAACTGGTACAAGGTCCCTATCTGGTAACGGCAGCCGTTATAATACTGCTGATAATTATTATGAAAATAAGCTTTTTGCCGGAGCCGCAGCAGATATCAGTAAAACAGAAACAAAAAACAGTTCCGGCATGGCGCTACCGTCATCTGCTGCTCGGTATGCTGACCATCTTCTGCTATACCGGTGCAGAGGTCAGCATAGGCAGTTTCCTGCTTAGTTACCTCAATGAACAGAGTAATTATACGACGCAGACAGGTGCTAAAATGGTGGCATTATACTGGGCAGGAGCAATGACCGGACGGCTGCTGGGCCCGCTGCTGTTTCGCTATATCTGCTCCCGTAAAGTACTGTTTATTAATGCACTTACCGCTGCAGGTCTGATACTTTATGCTGTTGTTTCTCCGGGTATCTCTGGCGGCTGGGCACTGATTGCAGTGGGTCTGTGTAACTCAATTATGTATCCGGTGATATTTTCTATTGCTCTGGACAAGCTCGGGGAAAGTACTGCTCAAGCTTCCGGTATGCTGGTGATGGCTGGTGTCGGCGGCGCCGTTCTGCCGATTATGCAGGCGCTGCTGGCCGACAGCAGCAGTCTGGTTATTTCCTTAATCATTCCCGCAGTGTGTTATGCCGTTATTATGGCTTACAGCCTGTTCGGCTGGAAACCCTGTATTTTAGGCGGCAGGCAGAGACTGCTGACTGAATAAAGACCTCAACCTGCCGCGCTGTACTGCCACTATACATTTACAATATAGCGACAAGATAATCAGGTTTATCCTTACTGGTATTGACCGCCAACACTTTTATCATACAGATCCGCCGTCTGTTAAAGCAGGCCGGTGAATTTGAAGCTTTTGTTAATAAAATGAAAGGAGTAAATGAAAAAAGGCTAAGGCTGGGTGTAAGCTCAAGTTTTCCGTTAGATAAAATTACCGCCTTATTAATCCCCTTAAAACAGGAATTTCCAAGCGCCCAGCCGCAGCAAAGCGATTGATTATAAACAGATCGACAGCATTAGTATTTCGCAGCTTATTTCTAAACAGCTACCTTTAAAAAGTACTGAAAATGTGACTGAAAACGATCTGGCGGCTTATCCGCAGGTTATTGTTAAGTCTTCAGAGGGTCCAGATATTGTTGATCAAGCACTGAAATGGTGTGTGACTGATCTGCACACTAAAAAAATCTGAATCATTCCCACAATGTGTTTCGCCGTAGTTATGGCTTACTGCACGTTCGGCTGGCCCCCTGTATTTTAGGTGCTGGACAGAGAATTAAGCCAGGACAAAAGCTTAAAAACATTACATTTCAAGCACTTATGCCTTAACCATCATCCTTGAAAATCATATTTTTTCATTAAATTTCACTTTTTTTTCACTTTTTTTCACTTTTATTTCTTATCCTGCTTTGTATTATGCGCTTAGTTTATGAACAGTTACTGTGTATTTTACAGGCTGTTTATAAATGATTTCAAAGCTTTGAATAAAATAAATTTTCCCGGGAGTTTTAATATCTGGATTTAGATCCGTATTCACAACATAAATAATAGGAAAAACATGAAAAAAATACTATTTATCACTATGTTCGCAGCCCCTTTACTTTCCTTTCCTGCAGCCGCGGAAACAGATTCAAGCATCCATATTGTAAATAACAGTACCTCTCTTATTCATGGTGCCTTTCAATCAGAAATAATGAGCGGTATAGCAGCTGACAGTGTCAATCCAGCTATAGCCAGCGGACTGTTTCATAATTACACATCGGAGGATGGATACCTTCAATCCAGCTCCGTAAATATTCAAGAGGGAGATCTTATTTCTAAAGTGGGAGTATTCGACATAGAAAGACAAAAATACTTAATATGTGCAGAAAACGTAACATTTACAGGCGTTAATCAATATTCTTATGATGGAACAAGCTGCGTGATTACAGAGCCGGTTATTGAAATAACATCCTGTAAAGATTTAGAAAGTATCGGTAAAGGTGCAGACTACCCGGGAGCATCTCACAGCGACACATGGCCGTTAAATGAAAATTACCGCCTAAAAAATGATATTGACTGTTCAGCAACCAACCCAGACCATGAAGATCACGGTAGCAGCCTGGAAACAACTTATGGAGAAAACGGCTTTGACAGTATCAAAGATGAACAGGAAGAATTCAGCGGAACATTAGACGGTAACGGCTACTCTATTAACAATTTATATCAAAGATCTGAGTGGGAAGGCGGGATTTTCTATCGACTGCACAAAGATTCAATAATCAAAAATTTAACCATAAACAGTGCGCAGATAGAGGCCTATTTTTTATCTGGAATACTCACTCCAAGTGCGGATGGGAAAATAATTAAGGCAGAAGTTTCCGGCATATTAACAGCTCATAATCATGAAGGTGATGTAGCACCATACGGAGGCATAGCAGGTCAATTAGAAGGAACTATCGCTAATAGTCATGCAGATATAAAAATTAGTGCAGGTGCAGGATCACAGGCAGGCGGGTTAGTCGGCTCACTAAAAGGCAATATAATAAACAGCAGTGCAACCGGTGAAATTAAAAACGCTCAGTCAATAGGCGGACTAGTCGGTCAGGCAAGTGAAAACAGCAGTGTAATCAACTCATTCAGCACAAGGATGCTGTTAACTCCTACAGATACACAAGCTTCCACAGCAGCTGGTTTAGTCGGAATTTCATTCAGCCCGAGAATAGAAAATACCTATGCAGGCCAAATCACTATTAACATCCGCCAAAATGCGCGGGGTTCAGGCTTAATAGGCACTATAAACCTGAATGACAATGTGGCGGCGTCAAACTCTTACGCGGCAGGAACTATCACAGGCAGTCCGGACAGTGATAAAAATATTGCGGGCGGCCTTGCTACCTATTCAATATCAAGCGCAGTTTTTGAAAGCAGCTTTTCATCCATCAATATGAGAGCAGACAGAGCACTGCCTCTTTCAAAATACAGTAATTTTAACAGTTATTACAATGAGGATAAAAAACATCATGGTGACATAGTAGGAGAGCCGGCTGACAGCGTATCATCTGACGATCTCAAAACGTCGGACTGGTATAAAGTTATACTCAACTGGTCAGAAGACAACTGGCTGTTTAAAGACGGCTACTATCCTCTTTTAAAAGATACTAACGGTGAAATATTAGATCACCAGACTCCTGTAGCGATTTAAATCTGCTTAAAAATTAACGGAAGGCATTGATGCCTTCCGTTAAACTTTTTGTCCTGTTAACAACAGCCTAAAACCAGATCAGTGTCAATAACTCCCCTGATATTACTGCGGCCTGGTCCTTTAAGTTCAAAAGTACCAGTCTAAATAAATCTGTAAGTGGTCATTGCCTTTTAAGCTGTACAATTGATCAGCATATTCACTGCTCTGCAGCATTATGAAACCCATCAATACCCCGCTGTCCTCCATATCTTTAAATGCGATACGGCAGCCCAGAAACAGAACGTGTGCGAATATGCATGCGTTTTCTGCTTGAAGCGATATCTAAGCATAAGGCGGATCTTAGCGGAAAGCCGTTTCCTGAAAGAGGCGCCTGAAGTTCACCATAACAGTTCGATTTATTAACCAGGCAAAAAACTTAGCTGCACTAAAAAAACCCTGTAAACAGGGCTTCTCGATATAATTTATACTAGCAGTGACTACAGTGGCCAGTGATCAAAATAGATATGATCCGCCTGCCAGTCGACTTTCTCTTGATTGTCAGACAGGAGCATTTTAGCCACAGTAACAGCAAACTCGAAGCTCACTCCTAAACCTTTACCACTGATAAAGTTACCGTCAATAACCACTTTCTGATCCAGGAAGTTACCGTCGCTGAACTTCTTATTAAGGCCGGCACCAGTGGTGTAGTTACGCCCTTCCAGTAAATTATGCGCGGCTAA
>NZ_KB907009.1 GCF_000381745.1 Psychromonas ossibalaenae ATCC BAA-1528
AAGAAGATATGCCCAACGTTAAAGCCATAACGGGTTGGACTGCTTGAATAAAGCCGAACCATAGAATTGTTAAGTTGCAGGGAAATCTGCAAAGAACTGGATTAGCGTTGGCACTAAATAATTACTGAGGCTTATAAAGCCAAGAGCAGTAGCCATACAACATTGCATGACTACATCGCTTAAATTCAGATGGGTGACTGGTGCATATTGACACCAACATTGTGATTTTTAGGTGTGTATTAACAAACAACAAATTAGCGGTTCATGTACGATTTAATACTTGGTTAAAAAACACCCAAGGAAACTTGCATACCAGCTTGACCAGAACTCACTAATGGGCGACCCCATAGATGTTAGGGTATTAGGTGCGTACTTAGTCTGACAAATATGCATCTAATGCCAATACCTCAGATTCAACACTTTGATGGATGCGCTTAATAGATTCATTATCAGCCGCGCTTCCTAATATGCAGAAAAGCGGCAAAAGGTGTTCCGGTGTTGGATGATTAAACAAAGGATATGGTGCATCATCTACATAGTTTAAAAGGCTTTTGATATTACTCGTTTGTAGATTTTTGCAAACCCATTCAGTAAACAAATTTACTTTCTTTGCTCTATCAGGATCAGGTCTTTTCGTAAACAGTTCTCGCAAGTTATGACTTATCCCGCCAGAGCCTACGATCAATATATCCTGCCCGCGTAAAACTCTCAGACATTGACCTAACCGATAGTGTGCTTCAGGCCCGAGCTGACTATTGATAGAAATTTGTACGATGGGAATGTCTGCTTTCGGGAAAATCAATTTCATCGCTATCCAGACGCCATGATCCCAGCCTTGGCCAGCATCTAAGCGGGATTTTATTCCGCCTTCACTCAACAAAACAACAACCTTTTCTGCCAGTTCAGGTGCTCCCGGTGCCGGGTAGTTAAGAGCGTACAGCGCTTCAGGAAAACCATAGTAGTCATGGATCGTAGCTGGATTCTCTCCGCTAGTGACGACAACATCATCATGCACATCAAAATGCGCTGAAAAGATAACAATTGCTTTTGGTCTAGGAAGCGTATTACCTAACTTACTTAAAAATTTCCTTGCGGCACTCTCCTCTATTGCCATCGCTGGAGAGCCGTGTGAAACGAAGAGTAGCGGAAACAGTGTTGAATTCGATTGTGCCGTCATAAAATTATACTTCGGGCCCTACTGGTACGATCCCTGTGGGGTTTAATGCTTTGATTGAATAATAACCCTGTTTGATGTGATCAAGGTTAACTGTTTTTTCAATACCCTTAATTGATAGAATGCGTTTAACGTAGCTAAATAGGTTCGGCATACTAGCTAATGTATTACGGTTACACTTAAATAACCCGTGATAGGCCGCATCAAAACGAATCAGGGTGACAAACACTCTGATATCAGTTTCAGAAATTGTGTTAGCAAATAAGTATTTATGACTGCCTTCTAAGCGGTCTTCAAGTTCATCCAGCATGTTAAATACTTTATGATAAGCCTCTTCATAGGCTAACTGCGAACTTGCGAAACCCGCCTGATACACGCCGTTATTGAGATTGTCATAAACTCGTTTATTTAATGCATCGATATCTGCGGCAAATTCATCGGGGTATAGATCCAAGGTTGATCCGGTTAAATCATCAAAGGCTGTATTTAGCATGCGAATAATGTCTGCCGATTCATTGTTAACCACAACCTTATTCACTTTATCCCAAAGAACGGGGACGGTTGCGCGCCCTGTAAAGGTTGAGTCTGCCGCTGTATATAGCTCATGCAGGTATTGATAGCCGTTAAGTGTGTCAATATCTGAACCAGGATGACCGCCAAACTGCCAACTTTGCTCTGTTAGCACAGGGTTAACAGCGCTAATGCTGATATAGTCGCTTAGCTGTTTAAGCTCTCTGACCATTAGTGTGCGTGATGCCCATGGGCAGATATAAGCAACATACAAATGATAGCGACCTTTTTCCGCTTTAAAGCCGCCAGTACCAGTCGGACCTGGTTGACCATCTTTAGTGATCCAGTTTCTAAAGCTAGAAGTTTGCCGAATAAATCGACCATCTTTATCTTTTGCCTGAACAGGCTGCCAGCTTTCAGTCCACACGCCGTTTACTAACATATTCTTTATCCTTATAGTATTTGTGAAAAAGTAACAATTTGTTCTGATTGAGGTTTGTTGGACAGATCTATTAACGGCTTTGTAACCATGACTTAATTAGATTATCCAATGAATAACGACCTGCGCCTTGAATGGCCAAAGAAACCGATGCGAACAGTAGAATTAGTGCAAATTCATAACCATTGTCGGCAAGGAAAAGACCATTTCCCCAATGTACTGTCATTGCGATAAGCATGGTAAAGGCCGTCACTGCTGCCGCTGGACGTGTTAACAATCCGAACATAAGCGCAATACCGCCAAAAAACTCTCCACTACCTGCCAATAAGGCCATTAGCATACCCGGCTCAAAGCCAATACTTGCCATCCATTGACCCGTTCCTTCCAGACCATAACCGCCAAACCAGCCGAACAGCTTTTGAGCACCGTGAGCACTTAAAACAATCCCTAATGGAATGCGAATTGTCAGCGGTGCAATACTCGTTGTTGTGTTTAATACAGATTTAATATTTTTAGAATTCATCATTATTGTCCTATTTCAATTAACTCATTTAAGTTATGCATTACCCGTTTGTTTTGCATATTCATAATATAATTAACAACCGTGAAAGGATAAATAGAGAGATTGTTGAATAACTATCAACAAAACGTTGTCAATCAGGGGCGAGGCAAATCAGTAAAAATAACGCTTCGATTTTAGGGGAGTTCAGTGAGCTGGCCGCATAGGCTTGAAACACTAATTTTTCAGCTGATAAGCTTTAATAAAGCAAAAAGCCCTACAGCTATCAAAGCTCGTAGGGCAATAAAGGCAGGATGCATATTTGCAGGTTAGTTAAACGTCTTTGAATAACGTTTCATAACCATAGTAGAGCCGTCAATATTATCGACAAATTTTTGCGCTGCCGGGTCACTCATGAATGAAGCCATAGAGGCATCAGCATCCTTCGCAGATTCCCAGTGTACAATGACAAGCCACTCTCCATTCTCCCCAGCGGCTGATTCACGTGATATGAATCCTGACTGTTTAGCAACATGTTGCTCTTCAATCGCTTTATCAATTGGAGCAAACTCACTATATGAGACTCCCTGTTTCAGTTTTAGTGTGACAATTTCAATGACTGCTGTGTCTGATGCAAAAGCACTAGAAAGTGTAATCATCATAGTTAGCAATACTAAAGATAATCTTTTGAAATAACGCATAATTAATATTTCCTCTGTTCAGTGATAATAAATAAGTTCAACTGAGTTAACTTTTTAATAGTTACCTCAAGGTGATTGGTTAATTCAGTTTGCTGCACAGGAGTAATTTACCTATGTTTAAAAACATGATAAATGCTATATTTATTGAATTATTATCAACAATACGTTGCAAATCATGGATAAAATCGATGCAATGCGGGCCTTTTCGACAGTAGTGCAAGAGGGCTCTTTTTCTAAAGCTGCAGAAAAATTAAAACTGTCACCGCAGTTAGTGAGTAAATACGTCTCGCAGTTAGAAAGCTATTTACAAACCCGACTTCTAAACCGCACTACACGTCGAGTCAGTACAACAGAAGCAGGCCTCGCTTATTTTGAACGATGCCAGCAAGTGCTTATTGATATAGAAGATATGGAAAACTCGCTTGGCGCCCTGCAGCAACAGCCTTCAGGAACACTGCGGATCAGCGCTCCCATGTCATTTGGGATGCACCATTTGTCAAAAGCATTAGTTGATTTTCAAAAGCAATACCCTCTAGTCGAGGTAGACTTACAGCTAACAGATAGAAAAGTAGATATTGTTGAAGATGGTATTGACATGGCACTACGCATCGGAGAGTTGAAAAGCTCATCTTTGATTGCGAAAAAAATTGCCCCAATCCGCTTAGTCATCTGCGCTTCTCCGGATTATCTAACATCCAATGGAACACCGAATAACCCAAGCGACTTAGCTGATCATTGTTTCTTGCGCTATAGCTATACCGATAACAGTGCTAGTTTTTCTCAGTTTAATCTAAAAGCATCTGAGATTAAGTTTAAAAGTCACTTTGTCGCAAATAACGGTGATGTTTTAGTTAATGCCGCAGTTCAAGGTGGTGGTATCACCATTCAGCCAACGTTTATCACTGGCAAACCTATATCCGAAGGAAGGTTAACGACTATTCTGGAAGAATATGAACCCGCTTCTTTAGGGCTTTATGTTGTTTATGCTCACCGGCATCATTTAGCAAGCAAAGTACGCTGCTTCATTGATTTTATCGGTGATTACTTTGGCTCTCCTCCTTATTGGGATCAGTATTGAACTCTGTTACAGAGGTAATGCCAACAATAAAAGTTAAACCAGACGCTTCAAGCGATAGCATACAAACAAAGTGAATCAGCTGCATGAGGTTTCAGGTTAAGCGAAACCTCTGAAGCTTACTGCTTAATCCAAATGCTTAATAAACTTCGCCGGTGAACCGCCTACCATAGTATCGGGCGGTACGTCTCTGGTAACCACGGAGCCGGCAGCTACAATGGATCTGGCGCCAATGGTCACTCCCTGACAGATAGACACATTGCCGCCGACCCAGACATCATCTTCTACGATAATAGGTAAACACTGGAATTCCCAGTTACGGCGTTTGCGGTGATCCAGCGGATGAGTAGGGGTATAAAACTGGGTGCTCGGGCCGATTAATACATTGTTGCCTATGGTGATCGGTGCATTATCCAGCATAGTCACACCCATATTAATATAGGTGTCACGGCCCACTGAGATAGTTTTTCCGTATTCGCATAAAAACGGCGGGCAGATAATGCTGTTGTCACCAAAGGATTTTAATAACTTGTTGAAGTAGGGTTTAGCTTTAACAAACTGACGTTGATTGATACTCTGCAAAAGAGCAAATGCTTGATCACGTAATTCATCAAATTCAGGTGCAAGGGCATCAAAATCCAGTCCCTGCTGCATTTTTTCAAATTCATTCATGGCTTATTACCTTTTTATTATTTTACATACACTGCATTGTTATCCATATTGATCTGGATATCAGCCCAGTTATTAAAGGTTTTTAAAGTACCGTTTATCTGCTCGCAGTGTCCCGCATGCATAATCTGGGCAACCGACATGCCGGCATTTAAGCCGCTTTCAATGCCGGCTTGTGCATCTTCAAAGACTAAACAATTCTGAGGCTCTATATCCAGCCACTGTGCGCCTTTTAAATAGGGAGCCGGATCCGGTTTGCTCTGCAGTACATCATCAGCAGTTACCAGGATATGCGGCACAGGCAGTCCGGCTGCCTTTAATTTTGTTAAGGCGACACGTTTTGAACTCATGGTGACGATTCCCCAGGGAACTTCGCCTAAATTTTCCAGCATGCTCTTCGCGCCGGGAACAGCAGTTACATTACGGGATAATTTTTCTTCATCAATCAGCAGCTGCGTAATTTCAGTTTTAATATCTAAATGCGGAGCATATTTTGCAATGATTACCTTGCCGTGTGTACCGTGCATCTCCGCAAAAATGGGAGCTGCATCGATTTTATGTTTATCGGCCCATGCTTCCCATAATGTTTCAACCGCAGTCGTGGTATCTACTAAGGTACCGTCTAAATCAAATAACAATGCTTTTGTAACTAACATATTCACCTCTAACCCCATAACGGGCATAAACAAGCAATAAAAGATGTGTAAAAGCGCATTTTCGCGCACCAATAAACGCATTTAACCCTAGATCTTCGTGCAAAATCAAGTAAAATTATGGAAAAAAGCGCAAAAGGCCAAAAATGTTACAGCAAGAAAGACATAACAAGATATTAGATCTGCTTAGCCAGTTAGGCAGGGTTTATGCCACCGAGCTGAGTGTGACCCTACAGGTATCTGAAGATACGATCCGCCGCGATCTTAAACAGCTCGACGAAGCCAAACTACTGCGTCGTGTACACGGTGGGGCACTGCCGCTGCAGCAGGAGTTTGATGAGTATCGCGAACGCCATGAAGAGGTGGATCCGCTGAAAAAACGGGTGGCACTAGCTGCGATTCCATTTATTAAAGAAAACCAGACTATACTGCTGGACTCGGGCACTACTTGTCTGCAGCTGGCGATGAATCTACCCACCCACTTTAATTTTACTGTGGTAACCCCCAGCCCGCTGGTGGCCACCAAACTGATCCATCATAATAATATTGAGCTGATTTTATTAGGCGGAAAAATATTTAAACCTGCGGTAATGGCATTAGGCGCAACCACCAATGCCATGCTGCGCAAGATTCATTTTGATGCCTGTTTTTTAGGTATTTGCGCCCTGCATCCGAATAAAGGGCTAAGTATTAATAACCTTGACGAAGCGGAAACATTAGCCACCATTATTGAGCAGTCAGAAAAGGTTATTGCTTTAGGTTCATCACTAAAACTTGGCAAGATGGCCACGCATAAAGTCTGTGACAGTAATAAGCTGGATCTTTTGGTGACGGACTCAAACTCGGATCAACATATTTTAAATCTATTAAAAGAAAAAGGTGTGCAGATCGAAATTTGTTCTGATTAATAAAAAGTAAAGGTTTAAGGAAATAATGGCAAAAAACTCCCAACAAGAAGCTTTGCTGACTGAGCAGCGGATTCACCAGGCAATCATTGATATATTTATGGAGCAGGGCTGGCAGGCGGTTACCTATGGTTCGCTGGCAAAGCATACTGGTTTGTCCCGCGGCGGTGTGCAGCGCATTGTTCCGAATAAGGAAGCCATGTTAAATGCTTTTCAGGGACAAATATTTCAGTCTGTTGCTGGCAGATTAGATTTTACAACCTCGGCTGCGCTATTTAAGAGCTGGAATGAGGCGCTTGATAATGCGCAGTTTAGACATTGTATAAAATATCTAATCACCGCAGTCAATGCCGACTGTGGCGGTAAACAAAAAGCTAAAGCGGGGTTGGACAAGCTGGCGGACATGGCTGGTAAAGACAACATGCATAGTTTATTAGGTATTGCTATTTACCGCTTATTAGATTAATTCCCTCTTAATAATAAGGTATTTACTGCTTATTTCCAAAAGTACAGAAGCGCTGTCACATTTATTAAACTGAAATATTTCAAATTAGAAATCAGTTATCTAGCTCTAATGTAAAAGATAAATAATCGTCTAAGCTTGCTTTGTTATCATTACAACTGGAATGCTTATGGAAAAAATACCAGCTTTGACACCGGCATCACTCAGGTACTGCATATCAGCTTTTTCTTTTTTCTCTTTCTGTACAGTCTGACTGGAGTGAATTATGCAGGAAGATAATACCGGGGTGGTTAAAAGTAAAGCTAAACAGCGCTCCATCTTTCGTGAACTGACTTTCTGGTTTTTAATACTTTCTCTATTACCGGTAAGCATCACCTGCTGGATAAATTATCAGCAGGCAAAAAACAGTCTGGTTGATGCAGCCGGTAAGCAGTTAATCCAAGATTCACATCTCACTCAGGCATTTATTCGTAACTGGTTTGATTATCGAATCAAGGATATTAAGACTCAGGCAAACTCTCCCGTTAATATTAAATTTATGCAGCGGTTAAACTATGGCTGGTTCCACAGTCAGCTGCCGTTAACAGAATATATAAACAGTTATGACTGGCAGTTTAGAAGCGAAATTTTACAAGGTGGTCTGATAAATTTTTGTAAGCAGTATGAATATATTGATGATCTGTTCTTGATTGATACTCAGGGTAATATTTTATATTCAGTAAAAAAGAAAAGTGATCTGGGAGTTAACCTCTTTTCTTCACAATTGAGCAGTACAAAGTTCTCAAAAGCGGTATCTGAAACGCTTGAGTCAGGACAAACCGGGTTTTCCGACCTGGAACGTTACGCGCCTTCAAATAATAAAATTTCATCTTTTTTAACTGTGCCTTTAATCGACGAAGAGGGCATGATGATCGGTGCTCTTGCTGTGCAGCAGCAGCTGGAACATATTTTTGCCCACATGACTCATAAAGAGGACAAAGGTTCTTCGCTGGTACATTATTTAACTTCCTTAGACGGGGAGTTACGCTCCCCGATCTCGGAAAATTTAAATACTGTATTAACGGAAAAAATAAGCAGCGAACAGTTTGATTTATGGGTTGATGAACATACAAAACTAAAAGCTGACAGTGTGCAGGAGGATCAGCATAAGCAGGTGGTGTTTGAATATTTAGGCCCTTTTGCGAAAAAAGTGTTTGGTACCCATGAATTAATTACAATTCAAAATGTTAAGTGGCTGCTGATTACTGAAATAAACAGTGAGGAGGTTTTTCAAAGTAGTAAAGAGATGGCCGAAACTGTGCTGCTGATATTATTCTTGCTGGTATTAGTGATTGTTGTTATCACGATTATTCAGGTAAAACGTATTACCGATCCGATTCAGGCATTAGTAAAAGCCAGCTTAAAAATTGCCCAGGGAAATACAGAACAGTTTGTTGAAGTTGCAGCAAATAACGAAATTGGGCAGCTTGCTGATGCATTTAATGACATGGTAAGTAAACGTAATCAGAGTGATTTACAAATTGTAAATAGTAATATTAAACTGAAAGCCGCTTTAACCGAATTATCCAGTCAGCAGTATGCCTTAGATCAGCATGCTATTGTTGCGATAACGGATATCCGGGGCACCATTACTTTTGTCAATGATAAATTCTGTGAAGTCAGCGGTTATAACCATGATCAGCTAATTGGTAATGATCACCGTATGCTTAAGTCCGGTTATCATTCTGATGCGTTTTTTAACAACCTCTATCGAACCATTGAAAGTGGAAAAATATGGCACGGAGAAGTCTGTAATAAAAGCAAAAGTGGTGAGCTTTTCTGGCTTGATACAACAATTGCCCCCTTTAAAGATAAAGACGGCTCTCCACAGAGTTATATCTCGATCCGCACTGATATTACCGAGCAGAAAAAGGCAGAGTGGCAGCAGGCCGCCAATCTGAAAGTTGCCGCGGTAAAATTAGATATTACAAAGTCTCTTTCAGCACACTCCCCGCTTTCTGAGCGTTTATCTGAAGCACTGCATAATATGATTGAACTGCCTGATTTTGGTTTTAATAATACGGCATGCATCTATTTATATGATGAACAGCTTGCGGAGTTTACTCTAGGTGCTTCGATAAATAATTTTGTTATTAATAAGGCAGAAAGTAGGGAGCTTCTACAGTTATGTAAGAAGAGTATTGCTTCACAGGCGGTTGATGTTATTAGTTCCTGCCATCACGACTGCTTAGGGGAGGAGAAACACGGGCACTATATATTACCTCTAAAAAGCAGCATCGAAAATGATATTTCCAGTCACTCTCCGCTGACCGGAGTGCTAGTTTTATCGACTCATGAAACGGTGAATTTAACTACAGAGCAGATGAATATACTGCATGACGTTTGTGATATTTTTATTAATGTACTTATCCGTGAAAAAGCCGGCAGACTGCTGCAGCAGGCGACTGTGACAGCTGAGCAGAACAATCTCTTAAAAGGCGAATTTTTAGCCAGTATGAGTCATGAAATCCGTACGCCGATGAATGGGGTACTGGGTATGTTAGGTTTACTGCTTAACAGCAAGCTTAATGAAGATCAGCAGCATAAAGCTCTGTTGGCTAAGTCAAGTGCCGAGTCGTTACTTGGACTGATCAATGATATTTTAGATTTCTCAAAAGTTGAAGCCGGTAAAATGGAGCTGGATATTATTAACTTTAATCTACGGGAAGTCCTAGGAGAGATCTCTGAGGCGATGGCGCTTCGGGCGCAGGAAAAAGGTATCGAGATTATATTAGACCTGACTAATGTCGATCATTCCATGGTAAAAGGGGACCCGGGGCGTCTGCGTCAAATTATGACTAATTTAATCAGTAATTCGATTAAATTTACCGAGCAGGGAGAAATTAAAATTACGGCCTCAGCGTACAATACTCAGGAGGAAAATATTGACTTCAGCTGCTCGGTTGAAGATTCAGGAATAGGTATTCCACAAGATAAAATTTCCACTTTATTTGAAATTTTTACTCAGGTAGATGCATCTACAACGAGAAAGTACGGCGGAACCGGATTAGGTTTGGCAATCTGTCAGAAGTTATGTTTTTTAATGGGCGGGGAAATTTATGCGCAAAGTGAAGTTGCTAAAGGGAGTATTTTTACTTTTACTGCCAAATTACAAACCAGTCATCAGTCGCAAAAAGTGCTGCCGCGGGTTGATATCAGTAAACTGCAGTTATTAATTGTTGATGATAACAGTACCAACCGGCAGGTATTACGCGGCCAGTTAGAGCACTGGGGGGCTTCGGTTGTCGAAGCGGAAGACGGCAGGCAGGCGCTGCAGATATGTACAGAGCAGCTGGCAGATAAGCATAAAATTTTTGATGTTGCTTTTTTAGATATGCAGATGCCGGAAATGGACGGTGCCCAGTTAGGAGAAATAATTAGAGATAATCACGCTTTTGATGATATGAAATTAGTTATGATGACTTCGATTGCCGCTCGTAACGAATCTAAGTTCTTTGCAGACTTAGGCTTTAATGCATATTTTCCTAAGCCGGCTACAACCTCTGATCTGTTTGACGCCTTAAATGTTGTTGTGGATAACGGTGAAGTGTTAAAAGATGCGTTGCCGTTAGTCACGCATGATTATTTAAGTACCCTGGTTCGTAAAAGAGATGTCAAATCCTGTGATAAATCACTAATTAAAATTCTCTTAGTCGAAGATAACCGTGTTAATCAGTTAGTGGCGCAGGGGATTTTAGAAGAGCTTGGTTTTAGTGCAGATATTGCCGAAAATGGTCAACAGGCTTTATCTATTCTACAGGCTTCATTAAATAACAGCGCTTATCAGTTGATCTTTATGGATTGTCAGATGCCGGTGATGGACGGCTATGAAACAACCCTGGCTATACGTAACGGAGATGCCGGCCGATCCTACACAGAGCTGCCTATCATTGCCATGACCGCTAATGCGATGGAGGGAGATCGGGAAAAATGCTTGAACTCAGGTATGGATGATTATATCGGCAAGCCGATTGATCCTAAACTTGTTGAAACTAAATTAGTTCACTGGTTAGGCTGTGACAACGAGCGTCGTGAAAGCGTTGAATTACAGCAGGGTATTAATACCAGTAGTGACGCCGCGGTTGAGCAAAGCTTATTGTGCTGGGATAAAGCAGATGCCCTGCACAGAGTATTAAACAAAGAGCCGTTATTAATTACTCTGATTAAAACTTTTATTGATGAAATGCCATCTAAAATCGATGAATTAAGCGGTGCGGTTAATAATAATGATCGCAGTCTGATTGGACATTCAGCACATACGATTAAAGGTGCTTCTGCTAATCTAAGTGCGCTGGCTCTGGCATTTTATTGTTCTGAATTAGAGAAAGCGGCTAAAACGACAAGTATTGAATCCTGTTTACAGGCTTTTACTCTTGTGAAGCAAAGCTATACTGAATTAACGGCCGAATTTAACGCTTATTTACAAGCTGCTGATAATGACAGTGAACAGAAACAGTTTGTCGGTAGCCGTTTGACTGAAAGTGAAATACTTAATCAGCTGAAGCAGTTAGCTGTCCGTTTACAGCAGAGTGACTACATTGAAGGTCAAGAAATATCACCGTTAATCGAAAGTTGTGTTGTGCCGGATATAAAACAAAAGCTGCTTAATTTACAGGAGTTGATCGGTTTGTTCGATTTAGCTAATGCCTCCAGATTAGTTGAACAAATAATTGATGAAATATATAAGCTCCCTCTACAGCAAAAGGATTGATAATGTCAGATAAAGCGTTAGTTTTAATTGTTGATGATTCAGCGACTAATCTGCAGGTGCTGGCCGCTTGCGTGAAAGATTATCATCAGTTGAAAGTGGCAACCGACGGGGAAAAATGCCTGCAGATTGCTCATCAAAGCCCGCAGCCTGACCTTATTTTATTAGATGTGGAAATGCCGGGCATGAACGGACACGAAGTCTGTAAGCGTCTCAAAGCAGATCCTCAAACAGAGGCGATTCCGGTTATTTTTATTACCGGTCTGCAGGGAGATAAAGATGAGGAGCTCGGCCTTAAACTAGGGGCTGTCGATTATATAGCCAAACCTATCCGGCCGGCGATTGTCATTGCGCGTGTTAATACTCATATCACCTTAAAACTGCAGCGTGATAAACTTAACCAGATCGCTTTTAATGACCAGTTAACGGGATTATATAATCGCCATTTTCTATTTGATGCCGCCGCTAAAAAAGTCTCCCGAGCATTAAGACACCAGTATGAACTGTGGCTGCTGATGATTGATATCGACCACTTTAAAATGATAAATGATACCTATGGCCACCCCATGGGAGATCAGATATTGAAACAGGTTGCAGCTGTGCTGGCGGTTGATAATCGGGTGGAAGATCTGGCTGCTCGATTCGGCGGAGAAGAGTTTGTGGTCATATTTGATCCCTGTGAAGATCAGGATGCATTAAATAAAGCGCAGCGGATCCTGCGTAAAATAGAGCAGCTTAAACCGCAGGGTATTAAAGTGACTGTGAGTATCGGCATGGCTAAATTAAAAGTCGAAGATGGTGAGTTTGAAAGGTTATTAAAACGTGCCGATGATGCATTATATAAAGCTAAGCAGGGCGGCAGGAACCGTATTGAGCTGGCGGCATTCCCTTAGAAGCTAAAAATTAAAAAGGCAGCCGAAGCTGCCTTTAGTGTCTTTAACAACTAGTTAAACATTAAAACGGAAGTGGATAACATCACCGTCTTTAGTTACATAGTTTTTACCTTCTAAACGCCATTTACCCGCTTCTTTCGCGCCTGATTCACCTTGGAATTCAATGAAATCATCGAAACCAATAATTTCAGCACGAATAAAGCCGCGTTCAAAGTCGGTATGGATAACACCGGCAGCCTGTGGTGCTGTTGCACCCACTTTAACTGTCCAGGCTCGTACTTCTTTAACACCGGCTGTAAAGTAAGTTTGTAAATGCAGCAGCTGGTAACCACTGTAGATAACGCGGTCTAAGCCGGGCTCTTCCTGGCCGATACCTTCTAGGAACTCTTGTTTGTCTTCTTCATCAAGCTCTGCAATTTCAGATTCAATAGCAGCACAAACAGGTACAACAACCGAGCCTTCTTTTTCTGCAATCTCACGTACCTGGTCTAAATATTCGTTATCTTCAAAACCGTCTTCACTTACGTTGGCAATATACATAGTTGGTTTAGAGGTTAAGAAATTTAAGTAAGCAACTGCTTCTTTTTCTTCTTTACTTAACTCTAGACCGCGTACCATGCCGTCAGCTTCAAGGTGTGCTTTGATTTTTTCTAAAACCGGCATTTCAAATTTAGCGTCTTTATCACCGCCTTTTGCTTTTTTAGCGACACGCAGGATACTGCGCTCACAGCTTTCTAAATCAGCAAGTGCAAGTTCGGTATTGATGATCTCAATATCATCTTTAGGGTGGATTTTACCCGCTACGTGAACGATATTATCGTCCTGGAAACAACGAACAACGTGACCGATTGCGTCTGTTTCACGAATATTCGCTAAGAACTTATTACCCAGGCCTTCACCTTTAGATGCACCTTCAACTAAACCTGCAATATCAACGAATTCCATTGTTGTAGGTAATACGCGCTGCGGGTTTACAATTTCAGCTAACTGATCAAGACGAGGATCAGGTACAGGTACAATACCTGTATTAGGCTCAATCGTACAAAATGGAAAGTTAGCAGCTTCAATGCCCGCTTTTGTTAACGCGTTAAATAATGTTGACTTACCTACATTTGGTAAACCGACGATGCCACATTTGAAACCCATGATTAATATCCTATTTTGTTAGTTGTTTGTGTTAATTGATAGATAGTTTTGTGAATATTATTCAGCTTTAAAACTATGTAAGCGATTCATCGCTTTTTCTAACCCGTCCTGCCCTAATATGTGGGTACAACGTGCAGCTTCATCAATACTTTGGTCAATCAGGTTCTGCTCGCTGCTTGGTGCTTTGCCAAGTACAAAACCACTGACTCTATTGCGGTCACCAGGGTGACCAATACCGATACGCAGACGGTAAAAATTTTTATTGTTGCCAAGTTTAGAGATGATATCTTTTAAGCCGTTATGTCCGCCGTGTCCGCCGCCTAATTTAAACTTCGCAATACCGGGAGACAGATCCAGTTCATCATGTGCGACGAGGATCTCTTCAGGTTTAATGCGATAAAAATTCGCCATAGCAGCCACTGATTTTCCGCTAAGGTTCATAAAGGTCGTTGGTACAAGAAGACGCAGATCGTTACCAGCAAATTGAATACGTCCGGTAAGGCCGTAAAACTTTGCTTCTGCTTTAAGCTGGATATTTTCTTGAGAGGCGAGCTGGTTTAAATACCATTGCCCTGCATTGTGTCTGGTTTGCGCATATTCGGGGCCTGGATTAGCCAGGCCCACAAGCAGTTTAATCGTAGTTGACACGATTACTCAGCTGCTGCTTCTTCTGTTTCAGCTACTGGAGCTTTCTTAGATAGTGCGATTGAAACTAATGGAAGGTCATGTGAAGCACCTTTGATTAGTTCAACTGACTCAACACCAGTAGGAAGCGCTAGGTCAGAGATATGTACTGTTGCGCCGATTTCCATTTTGCTGATATCAACTTCAATGAATGCAGGCAGATCAGAAGGCAGACAAGAAACTTCAACTTCGTTAGCAAGGTGAGAAACTACACCGCCGTTTTTAACTGCTTCTGAAGCATCTTCATTGATGAAGTGCAGAGGAACAGTTGTATGCAGTTTTTGAGATGCATCAACACGTAGAAGATCTAAATGCTGGATACGCTCTTTGAATGCGTGACGCTGGATATCTTTAAGCAGTACTTGCTCTGCAACACCATCAATTTCAAGATCTAGAATTGAAGAGTAAAATGCTTCTACAGTTTCAACTTTAAGTAGTTCTTTATGTTCAAAAGTTACTGATACAGGCTCTTTAGCTGCACCGTAAACGATTGCTGGTACTAGATCTTCGTGACGAAGGCGGCGGCTCGCACCTTTCCCTAGGTCTGTACGAGATGTTGCGATTAATTTAATAGACATGGTGTAACTCCAATAACGAGGGGCTTTACATTAAGCTCCTCAAATTTAAAATAGATTTTATCTTGCGACCAGATAAAACCGCCTTACCAGTCTCATGTGAATGAGGCAGATAAAAAAGGCGCGCTATAATAACGCGCCGAAAGAATTTTGTACAACATTAAAATAGATTCAAGGTATAAAAAAACGCTTAACTGTGAAAACAATTAAGCGTTTTTTTGAAAAGCGCGTTAAACCAGGTTTAAGTGCTTTTACTTAGTAGTGAAACATTGCCGAGATTGACTCTTCGTTGCTCACGCGGCGAATAGCTTCTGCAAGCATGCCGCTTAATGTTAACTGCTTAACTTTACCCGTAGCAAGAAGCTCATCAGAAAGCGGGATAGAATCGGTAACAATGAATTCATCTATAACAGAGTTTTTGATGTTTTCAACCGCTGAACCAGAGAATACAGCGTGTGTTGCATAAGCATAAACAGATAATGCGCCGCGCTCTTTAAGAGCCGCCGCCGCCTGGCATAATGTGCCGCCGGTATCAATCATGTCATCAACGATAATACAGTTACGGCCTTCTACTTCACCAATCAGGTGCATAACTTGTGCTACGTTTGCTTTCGGACGACGTTTGTCGATGATTGCAAGATCGGCGTCATCTAATAATTTAGCGTGTGCACGTGCACGTACAACACCGCCGATATCAGGGGAAACGATCATCGGATTATCCAGTTTCTTCTCTAACATATCTTCAAGAAGCACAGAGCTGCCGAATACGTTATCGACTGGTACGTCGAAGAAACCTTGAATTTGTTCTGCATGCAGGTCAACCGTTAAGACACGGTCCACACCAACGTTCGATAAGAAGTCAGCAACTACTTTTGCAGTGATTGGAACACGACTTGAACGTACTCGGCGATCTTGACGTGCATAACCAAAGTAAGGGATAACGGCAGTAATACGACCCGCTGATGCACGACGAAGCGCATCAATCATCACGATTAACTCCATTAAGTTATCATTGGTTGGTGCACAAGTTGATTGAATGATGAAAATATCATCGCCGCGTACATTTTCGTTAATCTGTACGTGAATCTCTCCATCACTGAAGCGTCCGACTTCTGCACTTCCTGGTTTAATGAAAAGTCGATCAGCAATTTTTTGGGCTAATTCGGGTGTGGCGTTACCGGCAAATAGTTTCATATTTGGCACTGTGAGGACCTCTGTAATCCTGATGGGTTACGTTAAAAAGCAACATGCTGATTAACATTTGTTACTGATTATTAAAGATAATCAGTAAAGTAAGTTTTATTTTAATGTGGATAATAACTGCCTTAAAGGGGAGTTATTCAAGCCCTGCGCGGTGAAAGCATTTAACCATGCAGGAGTTTTCTCCAACAAAACTTGGGCGTCGGGTAAACTGTTAAATGTGCTGAAAACACATGCACCAGTCCCGGTCAGCCGAGTCGGTGCGTATTCTATCAACCAGTCTATTATCTTGGCAACCTCCGGATAGGTATTTTTCACACAGGGCTGGCAGTCATTTGACCATTTTTGATTCATTAAAGCAGCATGCTCCCGCTTAACCGTAGTGCGGATTAACTGCGGATCACCAAATACTGCTGGTGTTGAAATAAAACAGTCTGGCACTGCGACTAGGTAACTGTTTTCAATAGGGTTTGCCGGGCTTAGTTGTTCACCAACCCCCTCGGCTACTGCCGCTTTTCCATGCACAAAAATCGGTACATCCGCCCCTAGTTCAAGGCCGATATCAGCTAGCTCCTGTTCGCTAAGATTGATGTTCCAGTGATAATTTAATGCGACTAAAGTTGTGGCAGCATCTGAAGAGCCGCCGCCTAAGCCCCCTCCCATAGGTAAATTTTTCTGTAAATGAATAGATGCGCCATAGTTCTCGGGAGCGTGAGCTTTTAAAAGCATAGCCGCTTTGTAGATCAGGTTGTCTTTTATATCTAAACCTTCTATCTCAGGAGTGATGGTTATTTCACCAGACTGGTTTGATCTGATGGTTAAATAATCACATTTATCAATAAATTGAAATAGTGTCTGTAATTCATGATATCCGTCTTCCCGCTGGCCGTTTATATATAAAAAAAGGTTGAGTTTAGCGGGCGCCGGCCAACGGATCGTATCGGTATTTATCATGTTTTATCTCTTTATTAAGCTGCTTTGAAATCAAGATAGTAGCGATTTATTGTTTTTAAATACAGGATTGATGTAATTATTTAATTTCATGTAGAAGACCTGTACGAAATATTTTTCGCGCAGGGTATCAAACGGATTTGTCCAGTTTAGTGCTAACCGCTTACTGGTGAATAAGATCAGCACTAAACTGGTTTTTAGGTTGGTGATATGTTTTACTCTTCAATTAAGCGATGATCGATCTGACTCTGGTGTTCCTGCGGTTTAAACTGATTAAACCGAGGAAGAAATTTGTCCCAGTCGATTATATGGCTGTTTATTTCAGGACCATCGATGCAGGCATGCTTGCGGATCAGCTTACCATTTTCCATAACCGGCACCATACAGGCGCCGCACATGCCCGTCGCGTCGACCATGATCGAGTTCAGGCTGGCAACGCATGGCACCTTATAATTGAGTGTTAAATCACTCACCGCGCGCATCATCATTGGCGGACCGATAGTGACAACCTCGGCAATGCATTTTTCGGCTTTGTCGAGATGATTAACCAGCATCTCTTCCAGCGGCATGGTGACAAAGCCTTTAATCCCCAACGAGCCGTCGTTACTGGCATAAATCACTTCAAGTAGATCCGGGTAGCGGCTGCGCAAGGTTTCAAGGCGACCGTTGTCTTCTGTCCAGAAGCATAAATCTCGGTTTCTGAAGCCTGATATCAGGGTGACTTTATTACCTGTTTCAAGGTGTGCACGCATAATCGGATATACGGCAGGCAAACCCACTCCACCTGCGGTGAATATCACGCGCTGCTTTTCTGGATGTATAGCTATATGACTTGCCTGTCCAAGCGGACCGGCAATAGCGGCAAAACAGTCTCCCTGCTGCATCTGGTTAATTATTTTTGAGCTGCTGCCAAGGCCCTGGATAACGAGAGTAATGGTGCCGTCTTCTCGATTCCAGTCAGCAATAGTCAAAGGTATCAGCTCACCTTTATTATCGGCTAATACGCGTACAAACTGTCCGGCTTTAGCTGATTGTGCAATTAAAGGGGCTTTGATGGTGAATTCAACAATGCCGTCGGCTAACTGACTGCGCTTAATGATTTCTGGCGGGGTTTGCCCCAAATCCGTATAGCGGCTCGCTCGTTCGACAAGATTATTAATCTCCCGGGCATTAAAATTCAAACCCTTCATGATTTCCTTCGCTGCCGCCTGGCCGTCACCAGCGGCTTTAATCGCAGTAGATCCGCCGCGGGCTGCGTCGCCACCACTATAAATACCGCTTAACGAAGTTTGCTGCGATCCTTTATTGAGCAGTACGGTGCCCCATTTAGAGGTTTTTAAATCAGGCTCTGCATCTTTAACGATTGGATTGGAGTTGTTACCGAGCGCCATGATGACTAAATCAACCTGCATCAGTTCAGTTTCGCCGGTTGCCTGCGGGCGCCGGCGACCCGATGCATCCGGTTCACCTAAGACCATTACTTCGAGTTTAGTGCTGGCGAGCTGGTGGTTTTTGTCCCCGTTAAACTCACAGGGAGAACGCAGTTCTTTAAGTTTGATTCCCTCTTCGATAGCATGGTGCAGCTCTTCAACTCGCGCAGGCATTTCCTGGCGGGTACGCCGGTAGACAATCGTCACGTCGGCACCCAGGCGGCATGCGGTACGTGCTGCATCCATTGCGGTATTACCGCCGCCGATGATCATCACCTGTTTGCCTTGAACGTAAGGCAATGGAGTTTCATACTCGGCTTCATTAGCATGCATCAGGTTAACCCGGGTTAAAAACTCATTGGCCGACATGATATTAAGCAGATGTTCACCCGGTACATTCATAAAGCGAGGCAAACCAGCGCCTGTTCCCACAAATATTCGTGTAAAACCTGCTCGTTTTAAATCAGCAAGTGTGGCTGTTTTACCCACAATGTAGTTGGTCACGAAGCGGCCGCCAAGTGCTTTGATTTTGCCGACCACATCATCGATTAACTGATTTGGTAAACGGAATTCGGGAATGCCATAGCGCAGTACCCCGCCGAGCGCGTGAAATGCTTCAAATATTGTTACAGGGTAACCCGCTTTCGCTAATAGATAGGCGTTAATCAGGCCTGACGGGCCGGAACCTACAATAGCAACCGGTGGTTTGGAGGCTACAGCCCAGGGACTGCACACGACGGTATCGTCTTCTGTGCCGTTTTTTAACTCACGCTGCGGTAAAAACCATTCTAGCTGTCCGATCTCGATCGGACGTTCGTTAAGGGTACACACGCCTTGACACTGAAGTTCTTGAGGGCAAACTCGACCGGTTACATCGGGCAGCGGGTTAGCATCGCGAATCAGTTCAAAAGCGGCTTTAAACTTGCCTTCACCCATCAGATTTAATACTTGAGGAATATGAATTTTTACCGGACAGCCGCCGTCATTATCACCGCTCTCCTCGCCTTGTTTATTACAGCTTGGAATACCGACTTCACAAGGACTGTCTTCACATTGTTTGTCACGTAATACTTCCAGCCAGACAAACAGATCCACTTCTCGTAAGCTGTAACCCAGGCCCATGTAACCAAGGTAACCCTGGTTAACCAGGTCAAAGTCCCTGCGTCGTTCATCAGCTGGACGGACATAAGGGGGAATATTATTTTTTCCCGGCCAGCCCGCTGACAAACCTTTAAACATAGGATAACGGCTGGACAGATGTTGATCTAATCCGTGGATAAATGCACGTTTGTGTTTAAGCGGACTTCGCCATAAATAGCGCTGCAGGGTGATACTGAGTTCATTATCTGCTAGCAGTAATTCCCACAGTTTTTCTGTAAAGGCTGCGTTTAGTTTACCTTGTTTCATCATTTGCCGGATAGCCTGCTGGCTGTCGTCAATGATCATCTGTTGAAACCGCTGCGGGTCCTGATCCATCCGCTGCATCAATAAGTTGCGCTGTGACTGAGATAATGTGGCTGTCATAATTACACCTCCGCCGTGGCTGGCGTATTGAGCTGAATAATTTCAGCGTCACATTCATCAGCGATACGAGCCGCCCGATTGATAAGTTCATCATTGATTACGGTATTTTCCAGTGCGCCGGGAATGACGCGGCTGACGACTTTTGTGGTGCCGTTATCGACAATGGTAATTTTCTCAAATAACTCACTTAACTGCTGGTAGCAAGTTTTGCAGTCAGTGCATTCACCCTGCTGCTCATCGCTAATAACGACTAAGGGTTTATTCTCTGTACTGTCTGCTGATTGTGCAGCTTCAACCTGAGTCACTGGAATAGACTGATCAGGAGAAAAAACGCCGGCGGTCATCGCAAGTTCCGCTAAGCCGTTGGCGATGCTGTCGATCGTCTGCTCTTTGGCTTCGACGGCTTGTTGATAGTGCAGCTGCCACTGCTTGAGCTGCTGCTGGTAATCCCGCTCAATTTTCACCAGGTGCTGACCGCTGATGTACTGCAGCATTCGCCAGTTACGTAAGCGTTCTTCTGTCAGGGCAATAATCGAATCCGAAACACGCAGCTGGATTAAATGGCGCTGTTTGTCAGTTGACCAGATAAACGGCACTTTATCGATGCGCTCTGACGGAGTTAACGCGATGTAGTCGGCCGTCTCTACGAGCGATGCGCAGCTGTCGACAGCTTGGAAATGTTTCTTAAAGCGTCCTTCATGCAGAGCAAAATCAGCCGGAGTAAAGGGTACTTGTTTTAACTGGGTCATACCATCAGCATCGGTATAAGTAATCGTTTGTGCTGCCCAGTCCTGCAGGAGGTCAGGGTTTCCTTCTAATGAGAAGCGCTGTGCTAATGTTTCACCTTTACGCGGATCATGAACAAAAACCGGATTCATGCGGCTCTCAACGGCCCATCGAGAATGACGTGTACTGGCATCATCGGCAATACCATGCTCACCCATGCAGGGTGTATAGACGTCAAACAGAGCGGGGGCATCTTGATAGTTCAAGTACTCCGTCAAGTTTGACATAAAGTGACCCTGCAGCGCTGTTGAGGTTTGTACAACCATCACTTTCGGGTGGAAGGTCGCAATAATGCCTAACTCCTTACGCGCCTCTTCTTTACCGCTGTGAGTGGCACCGATACGGCTGAGATCCGAGTCTTGCGCCGTGAAGCTTGAGGTCGATGCCTGGCCGCCTGTATTAGAATAGCTGCCGGTATTAAGTACCACGATTTTTATTGGTGTCGATGTTGTCAGTAAACGGGACAGTGCACCGAAACCAATATCGTAAGTAGCGCCATCACCGCCGATGCTGAATACCGTCGGCAGCAGCGCCAGTTCCTGCTCGGAAAGCTGTGTCCATTCAAGGTAGCGCAGCTGCTTGTCATGGACTTGCGGGTCATAGAGATCATCAATATCCAGTTTTGCACTGCGCACGGCTTTGATTTGTGCCAGCTGATTAGCAGCTTCACCTTCAAATAACCCTTTCGCGACAGCCGGAGTATCCTGGAATAAGCTGTTTACCCAGGGATCATTATACGGATTTGACGGGAACGTTGATGCGTAAACGCTGCTGCAGCCTGTCGCATTGGCAATAAGGGCATCAGAAGGACCGTTACCCGTCGGGCCATGTTCGTAGTGGAATAGACGTTTGTCTAATATCGAGATGGTCTGCTGGATACGTTCAGCTCGATCTGCATCCTTTTTATCAGTCAGTATTATAGGCAGCTTGACCTGTAACTGCTCAATTAGATTTTCTAACTGTTCGATATGTGTTTGATAACGCTGCTGCTGCAGCGCGCGGTTTATCGATGTGATTAAACGCAGCGCGGTCACTTCACCGCAGCCTCGACAAGCACCATGACCAGAAGTCATTGCGTAGTAATTATCACGATCCAGTAATAAGCGTTTTGCTTCACCACTGGAGCGGGTCGCCTGTTCGATGAATCGATTCGGGGTTTTCGGCATTTCTGCTAATGTATTAAAGGTCTGATGCATCTGCGTATTAAGTTCACTAGTCTGACGAACTTTTTGAAGTGCGTTAGGACCGCAAACCTCGACGCATTCCATGCAGCCGCTGCATTTGCTTGGGTCAACAGTAACGCTAAACAGCCCGCCAGATCCCGGTAGTGTATTTTCCATGGCATCAAAAAAAGGTTTGGTGCGGCTGAAGGGCATATCTTCAAGCATGCTGCAAATACTGAACAGATGCTGCTGCAGTGCCTGGTTGGTGAATGTCATTTCATTGACGGCGCGTGCCGCTAGTGCATGTAGAGCCGTTGTTTGACCTTTGGCTGCGCTGTGGTATTGAAAACGAACCGCATCACAAAGAGAGGGAACTTGAGCCTTGATAAGTTCAAGCTGTGCCGGCGGCAGTTTCAGCCTGCTGACGGCAAAATTTAAAATATCGTGCAGTTCATGCACTGCATTAGGAATTGCGCCGTCAGGGCAGGCAATGGTGCATTCCATACAACCGGTACATTTGTCTATGTTGAATATTGGAACATTTAGGCGGAATAAACCTTTATCTTTAGTTACCGCACTTGCGGGCGGCAGAAACATGCCGGAGCCGGGGATGACAGGGGCTTCGCTGATACTGCCGTCAGCGTATTTTTTACCGGCAATATTGTCAAAGTAAACCTGATCGAATAAACCGCAGCTGGCGTTGTTGGGGTTACAGTGCCGCTTGTGTGCGGCTTCTTCGCTTGTATCATTATCACTGAAGTCGGTATAGCAGACCGCTTGTGTTGCTTTCACGCCGTCGCGGATAACCGCCATATTTCCGGCCACAACTTTTTCTCCTTTGGCGGCAAATTTTTTATTAATTTGTCGCTCAATACGTTCTAACATCTGTTGTGCATCAGCACCGTCTGTTACCTGCTTGGCATGGCCGCATAGGGCGCCGATAAAGGCAATGCCCATCATTCTAATTTCTAAGTCGGGCGTCGGCGCGTGTTTGCGGGCAACGGCAAAGGCATCGACGACATAAAAATTAATGTTTTGCTCACGTATGTACTGGCGGGCACTTTGCGGTATCTCCTGCCATACCTGCTCAGGCGTATGGTGGGTCTGGAGAATAAAAGTGCCGTTTTTGCTAAGCCCTGCAAGCGGGTTGGTATGCATGAACACCTTATGATCCGGTGACAATACCACTTCAATCTGCAGAAGTTCGGCGTTGGTTATTTTGATCGGCTCTGGTGACAGGGTAATGAAGAAATTAGTTGGTGCGCCGCTTTTTTCTGAACCGTATTTAGGCATTGATTTTGAATGTAAATCCAGTGCACCTGCTAGAATGTCGGTAAGCAGTTTACCCGTTGCAATGGTGCCGTAACCTCCTACAGAGTGGAAACGGATGCGCATTGCACTTTCCGGAAGCAGGTTCGGGTTTTCACCGGTTTCCAATGCCATCAGTTCAGTATTCGGATAGGCTTGATGTAGACGCCGCTGGGTATCGTTTAATTCTCCCGATGCTGTGTATTCAAAGAACTGACTGCCTAAGTAGAAGAAGGGTTTACTATCTTCTGCTTTCATATTTTCAAATGCGGCGATCAGATGACAAGGCTGCAGATCATGACCGCCTAATCCAAAGATACCGGTACTGATCTGCGGTGGATGGGTGAGCGCCATAATGCCTGTGTGACGAAGAGTGACCGCATTTTCAGCTGCTTTAAATAAAGCACGCGAGACACGTTCAGTCAGGCGCGTTTCATCGCAGCGCTCAAGAATGGTAACCGATTTTTTACCTGCTAGTTTTTCAACTAACTGCGCTTCCGGAAAGGGATGGAGCTGCTTAATTGAAATCACGCCCACTTTATGACCCTGGCTGCGCAGATAACTAGCAACCGCTTCTGCATCATCGGTAACAGAACCCAAACCAAGCAGTACGTACTGTGCATCAGTGCACATAAATTCCATAACCGGCTCATAATGTCGGCCTGTTAATTGTGCGTACTCATTCATTGCCTGCTCGATAAACTGCGGTACATCACTCATAAAATGTGTACTGTGATCGATGATACCAGCTTGATAATCAGGTTGATTCTGAACTCCGCCGGTTAAGCCGGGGTTGTGCGTATCAACTAACGCGGGTACCCGTTGACGCGTATCTTTCTGATAAGCGTTCAGCCATGTACGGCGCCATTTTTTGTGCAGTTCGGCCGGAACGAATTCATTGCTTTCGCTCAGACGAATACCGTTATTATCTTCTTCTAACTGTTCGCTAAACAGTTCAATATAATCTTTTAAACTCTGGCATTTATCCGGCCAGAACTGATCCTGGTATTTGTTTATAAACTGCTTGAGCTGCCATACCCGTCCTTTTGCACCATAAAGCATTCGCTGTGCTTCAGTTGGTGCGGTAATACGATCGCGAGGGTCTCCAAGGTACTGCTTTAGCATTTCCGGCTCAGGCAGTTTAACTTGACTCTGAATGTGACTGGTTGCAAAACCATCCATTGTATTAGCAACTGGAATAAGGGAGAGAGCGCTGACTCGATAAGAAATGGCGGCTAAATCGGCTGCCTCCTGAGAGTTGCTGGAAAACAAGGTGGTGTAACCAGCAGAGAGCAGAGCGTAGACATCATCATGACCGGCCATGACATTAAGTGAGTGACGGGAGACTGAGCGTGCTGCAACATGCAGTACAAATCCAGCAGCTTTTTTACCGACCGTTACATAATGAGACTCTAACGCATACAGGATACCTTGGCTGGAGGAAGCATTGGAAATGTATTTTCCGCCGGTTAAAGCTGCGCCTAATGCGCCGCTTTGTGCGGAGTGCTCACCTTCAGGCTCAAAGAAAAAGGGGTGTTCACCCCAAACATTGCATCCGCCCTGGGCACGGAACTCTTCATATAATTCAGAAATTTCAGTCGATGGCGTAATGGGATATCCGATCACGCCGCCACATACATGATCCATAACATGTGCAACCGCGCCGTTACCGTGAATGACAGTGGCTAAACCTGGGTATTGTGGAAAATCCTGCTGTTGTTTATCAGATTTGGACAATAAAGACATGAGCTATTTCTCCTTGTATGTATTAGGCAAGCTAATCGGTCGATGACTCTGGCCAACAACATACAAAACGCCATGAATTTTCGGCAGTTCAGGAAGTTTAGGCGCGTATCTCAGCTTGAAACCTTAAAACCATAACTATTTGAAAAACAAAATGTGTGTCCTTGAAATAGTACACTAGTCGCGGGAAGATAATGCGCAGATGTTCACAAAATAGACGCTTGCTTTCGTTCTCAATAAATTATTATTTTAGACAAGCAATCCGGATATACATTCATTATTGATGTGAAGTTAATTTAACTAACATGCCTGCTGAATTTGGCCGATACCCTGAATGAGATGAAGAACTCTGTAAATGAGTAGATTTTTGTCGGGTGAGGTGTCGGAAAAACATTTGGTGCAGTGAACGTTTAACGACTGAAGTAAATGCTGCAGATAATATCTGCAGCAGGGGATTTCTGCGACTGCGCACGGTGTTTTTTTCTGATTATGCTTTATCAGTAATAATCCATTTATTGATAGCAAACTTTAACCGTAAATTCGGGCGTTTAAGCTGTAATTTATGCGGCAGATTAATATGCTGTGTAGTTTTATAGTCGGCATAATCAATTGACCAGTTGATATTGTGTTTGTCCTGTCCATTTAAGCTTAGTAATTGATTATTTTCATTCAATTGATACACAGCATCAGTCGGGTTGCCTTTAATCCACTGCTGCAGCACATCAATCGGTATAACAAATCCTGACAGCTGCTTAATTAGGGTTTCTGTATCGTCTCCGTAATAGGTTTTACCATCAAAGATAATTTTTGTCTCGCTTCGATCTTTTTTAACATCTAAAACGCTTAATCCGACAAAGTTAGTTAAAGTGATTTGAAACTCCTGGTCGGACTGCTGCCAGAACAGGTTCAGACTGATACGCTCTTCCGGTGTGATAAAAGCCAGTTTGCCGCTTAACTGCCAGTTATTTAAATTTTGTAACTGCCGCTGGTGTTGAGACCATGAGTCATTCTTCGGGGCATCGTCAACTGGTATTTGTGCGCATCCGGATAATATGAATATAAAGCAGAAAAAGAGAAAACGTATTTTCATGGGCTGTACACCAAGTGAGATAAAATAGAATAGTAACGAGTAACAAAAAAAAATACAGTAAAATTTTTGGGAAGGGGATAACGACTGTCACGGAGTTACACAAGAAGCTCAGAAAAAGTTTAAGCCTCCTTCTTCAAATTCTTCTGCCTGTTCGCATATTTCTCCAGCTGATAATAAGTCCTCATAAATATGCACTTGATTTCTGCCGTGATGTTTTGCGTAATATAATGCAGTATCTGCTTTAATAATAACCTCGCGCGGATCATTTTCTTCAGTGATCTGTTTTGCACCGATGCTGACCGTCAGTTTTTCAATTTTAGCATAGCGGTGAGACTCTATTACTTTTCTTATACGTTCAAAGGCCGTCTGTGCATCCTGCTGATCGGAAGCTTTTACTATTAAAACAAACTCCTCTCCGCCAAAACGAAATACTTTGTCGATATCCCGGACACTTTGCTCCAAAAGACGGGAGACGAGTATTAATATTTCGTCACCGTAGATATGGCCGTAGTTGTCGTTAATATCTTTAAAATGGTCAATATCCAGCACGCACAGCCAGTCTTTCTGTTTACCATTATAATGTCGGGTGTCCAGTTTGTCGTGCTGGTGGGGAGGAACACTGCTCGTGCAGGGGGGGCTGTTTTTAATTAATAAACGCGTGATTTCAGACTCCAGAGTTTCACGATTCAAAAGACCTGTTAACTTATCCCGGTTAGTGACAGCAATAAGTTCTAGGTAATTGCAGTAGATTTGTAATAAACCGTGAACCAGGCATCTTTCATCCTCTTCTCGGTGTTTACTGGTCTGGATTAATACAGCAAAAATTTCGTTATGAGCATTAAAAGCCGGGTAGATGATCTGGTCTTGTAGATGACTGTGTTCCTGGTTTAAGGAAACAATTTCCCCTTTATCAACAACATCAAAAATTGCCTGCTGGAAATGTTCGGAAAAGCGCTGTTTTCTGGTAACCTCGGTGGTGATGATATTATCCTGAGATGCGAATGCTGACAGCCCTAGCCTGATAGCCGGCTGTAATGAAATAACCTGGTAAAGGTGAAAGCTGCTTTTTTTATCAAATTCCATCAATGTTTTTAATAAGTTATGTTCAATAACCTTAGGGTCTCGGTAACGTGTAATTTCAGCTAAAGAGTTAATGAACTTTATAGAATTAATCTGTTTCAAAATAACTCCGAAGCCGTTGACGATCATTACAATATAGTCTGCTTTTAAAAAAGATCGACATAAGTACTTGTTTTGTGATCTATTGAACAATTTTAAATCAATAGTCAATGGGTTAATTCGGATACTTTTCCCTTATAGTGAGGAATAGAGGCAGGTTTTCTAATAAAAGATCAACCAGTTTCGGATCGAAATGCACACCGCGCTGCTGTTTAAATAATTCTAGTATTTTATCTAACGGCCAGGCCTCCTTGTAAACTCGTGCACTGCCTAATGCATCAAACACGTCGGCTACTGCTGTTATGCGTCCGTAGATATGAATATTTTCACCTGTGAGTTGTTGTGGGTAACCACTTCCGTCCCATTTTTCATGATGCTGATAGGCAATAACGGCTGCTGTTTTTAATACTGGACGGCTGGAGTGATTAAGTAAGTTAAACCCGATTTCCGCATGTGTTTTCATTATTTTAAATTCGTCTTTATCAAGCTTCCCCGGTTTCTTAAGCACGGCATCCGGAATGCCGACTTTACCAATGTCGTGCATCGGAGAAGCAAGTTTGATCAGTTCTGCTTCATCTTTATTAATACCGTTAAGAAGCGCTAATAGTTCAGAATACTCCGCAACACGACGGACGTGATCGCCTGTTTCTTTTGAGCGTGTTTCGCCGATCTCACCCATGGCGTACACAATCTCTTTCTGCGTTTCAATAATCTCCTGATTGAGCGCCACAATTTCAGTGATATCAGCTCCATATACCACGATACCATCAAGTTGAATTGAGCCCCTGATTACTAATGAATAAACGCAGCCGTTATTCAATGTCAGTTTACTGCGTTGAATCAGTTCTTGATTTATGATCGGTTGAATATCTGTTCTAACTAAGTCTTGAAATTTTTCTACTTCAGGAAAAAGTTTTTTAGCAGGTTTGTTAGAAAATGCGAGCTGGCTGTCTGATTTAAAAATAAACACTGGCTGAGGGTTATATCTCGGTAAAAAATTAACAAAGAGATGTTCTTTTGCCTCTTGAGTTTCTTGATGAAGAAGATGAGTAATGGGGCATTTTGATGTTAATCCTGTATGGATTAACATCAACCCGGCAGGAATTAACAAGTACCATAAAGAATGGGAACCAAGAGCTACCAGCAGGGTACCGAGCAGCACCCTGATATTACTGTCTTTTTTACTAATATTGATTAACATTCGACGAATAACCTTAGATTATATTTATTAATTCCGACAATATAAAAATACTATCTCTAAAGCTGAATGTTGCAACTTACTAACCTGAATTGTCAGCTGTTTTTAGTCGATATGCTAAGTGAAACCACATTTTCATCTTACTGTACAAGCAGTTCCTGGGCATTCGCCAAAGTGCGTTCAGTAATGCTGTCTCCGCCTAATAAACGCGCCAGTTCATTTAAACGGTCTTCACTATTGAGCTTTAGCATCGTGGTATTTGTTGTCTTACCATCACTGTGTTTATTCACAAACATCTGCTGATGACCGTTTCCGGCAACTTGAGGTAAATGGGTTACACAGAATATCTGTGTATTTTCTCCAAGGCTTCGCAGCAGTTTGCCGACAACAGAAGCCGTTGCACCACTGATACCGACATCGACTTCATCAAAAATCAGTGTGGGTGTAGATACCCGCTGGCTGATTATTACTTGAATCGCCAGACCGATTCGCGATAACTCACCACCGGATGCTACTTTACCTAAGTCCTGTAATGACTGGCCTGCATTGGTCGCAACCTGAAACTCAATACTGTCAATACCAAGCGGACTTAGAGAACTGCCTTGACTTAATGCAACATGGAACTGTCCTTCCTGCATATTCAGCTTCTGAATACTTGCAGTTACTTTTTTACTGATCTCTTTACTGTAACGTAAGCGGCTTTGGCTGAGTTTTTGTGCATGCTTAAAGTAATCCTGTTCGGCCTGCTGCAGATCCTGGCTAAGCTGTTCAATTTGAGCTTCACTATTGTTTAATTGTTTATACTCTTTGGCCAGTTTCTGATGATGATGATAAAGTGATTCTGGCTGTACCTGATGCTTACGAGCAAGCGCCAGCGCTTCACTCATGCGTGTTTCTAACTGCTGAAAGTATTCAGGATCAAGCTCTAAATTATCACTGAAATGGCGCAGTTCGTAACTTGCTTCTTCGATTTGAATAACTGCTTCCTGCAGACTGGTCACAATGCTCTGTAAATTTGCATCGTTTTCCATTTGTGATTCCAGCAGAGAAACACTTTTACGCAATAAACTCAGCGAATCTGTTTCCTCGCCTTCCGTTAACTGATTTAAGCTGACCTGGCAGGCTTCCAGCAGACTGCCGCTGTTTGCTAAACGTTTATGCTCCTGTTCAATAACCTGAAATTCGTCTTCACTTAGTGCAAATTCGTCAAGCTCTACAATCTGGTATTCCAGCAGCTGTTTACGGGCTTGTTTTTCCTGCTGGTTAAACTGCTGCTGTTTTAATTGTTTATTTAAGAAGTGCCAGCCCTGATAAGTATCTTTTACTTTCTGCAGCAGAGCATGGTGACTTGCGTATTCATCGATAACTGCAAGCTGAATATCATTTTTGAGCAGGCTCTGGTGAGCGTGCTGACCATGGATATTAACTAATAACTGCCCGAGACTTTTTAATTGTGAAAGCGGTACAGGGGTTCCGTTAATGTAGGCGCGTGAGCGTCCTTCACGGGTAATAATACGGCGTAATAAACACTCTGTATTAGCGCTTAAACTGTCTTCAAGGTCATTGTTTTTTAGCCAGTTTTGAGCATGCGGCGTATCATTAAGCGTAAATCTGGCACTGACTTCTGCTTTTTCTGTGCCTGTTCTGACCATGTTTGCATCTGCTCGAGAGCCTAGGCACAAGCCAAGTGCATCGATAGCAATTGATTTACCTGCACCTGTTTCTCCAGTGATGGTGGTCATACCGTTATGAAATTCAAGTTCTAGAAATTGAACAATGGCAAAATGTTGCACGGTTAATTGATTAAGCATAGTGGTCACACCTCAAATACTGCAGATAGCTGCTGTTTAAAACTACTGTTTGTAGGTACAGTGTATTACTGTTTTTTTAAACAGTAAAGTGAGGTGTGCTAAATTAAAGGAAATTTTTTAAAAGAAGTTAAAAAAGTTTGTTACCCCAGCCGAGTTTATTCTGCAGCACATGGAAATAGTTATAATTTTCAGGATGTACCAGTTTCAACTGATGTTTGGTTTTTCTGATTATAATTTCATCGCCGGGTAAAACGGATAAATTTACATGGCTGTCGCAGCTGATCTGCATCTCAGTGGTATTACTTTCCGCTACTTTTAAACGTACACAGCTGCTCGCATCAATAACTATCGGACGGCTGTTTAAGGTATGTGGAAACATAGGCAGCAGACTAATCGCATCAAGGTTCGGGGTTAAAATCGGCCCGCCGCCGGAAAGAGAATAAGCTGTTGACCCTGTTGGTGTAGAGATAATTAAACCGTCTGCACGCTGGTTAAGCATAAAGTCATCATTCACATAAACTTCAAATTCAATCATATGGGCGATTTTATCCGGATGTAATACCGCTTCATTTACTGCTGTATTACTGCTCTTCATATGTCCGTGGCTATGAACCTGTGCTTCCAGTAAAAACCGATTTTCTACCTGATAGTTGCCTTGTAAAACTTCATCCAGCGGGTGCTCAAAATCATCGGGATCCAGGTCGGTTAAAAACCCTAAATTCCCCCTGTTTACGCCGATAACCGCAATATCAAAGCGGGCGAGTACTCGTGCCGCTCCGAGCATGTAACCATCCCCGCCGATTACAACGGCTAAATCACACAGCTGGCCGATACCGACAAGATCGGCACTTTTTACCTCTGCGATAGGCAGGTCAGCGGCAATACGATAATCAACAATCAGCTTTAACCCTTTCTTTTCTAAGAAACGGTATAAAGCCAGCAGAGTCTGCCTAGCTTCTGGGTGTTGAGGTTTTCCGATTAAACCGATAGTTTTAAATTCAGTCAGATCAGTATCTTGGCCTGGCATAGGGCACCTATATAGGAATAAGTTAAGTACTGTGAGTATACCGTTTACTCACCCTTAATAATAGAAGGCGGTACTATGATGTACTAATGTGCTTAGTTGACTATTGATAAATGCAGCAGAAGTAAGCTGGCAAAGTTAATCAGCAAAGAATTTAAGCATATTGTTATAACAGGCTTGAAACTATTATTGTGATCCCCATAATAGGGCATATATAACTTAATAATCGTAACAGTTAGGATTGAATAATGAGTACAAAACAAAAAGTAAGCCCTGAAGAGCAAGTTGAAACGGCTGCAGAGCAGGTTGAAGCCGCTGAACAAGTTGAAACTGCTGCCGAGCAGGTTGAAGCTGCTGCAGAAGAAAAGGTGGAAACTGCGGAAGAGCTAAATGTGCTTGAGCGCTTAACTAAAAAACTGACAGAAACAGAAGAACAGCTGAAAGAGCAGAAAGATCTGACTATCAGAGCGCAGGCTTTTGCACAAAATGAAATTCGTAAAGCCGGTATCGATGCTGAAAACCGCAGAAAATCAGTACTTAAAAGTTTTTCAAGTGGATTAGTGCCGGTTGTGGACCATCTAGAAATGGCCATTCAGCATGCAGATAAAGAAAATGAAACGCTAAAACCAATGCTTGAAGGTGTTGAAATGACCTTAGCAGAACTGGTTAAAGCAATTGGTCAACTTGGTGTGGTTCAAATTGATCCGCAGACTGGTGATGATTTAAACCCAGAAAAGCATCAGGCAATGAGCATGCAGGTAGTTGAAGGTGTTGAGCCTAACAAGATTGTTGCTGTTATGCAGAAAGGTTATGAGCTAAGCGGCGGACAAATTGTTCGTCCTGCTATGGTCGTCGTTTCTAAAGCTGCTGAATAACTGTTAATTGATCAGTGTATTAAAAGGTACTGCGGTACCTTTTTTTGTGGGCAGAGATAATATTGAAAAAAAATTAAATTTTTTTATTAATAAACCTTGAAACTGAAAAATGACCCCTCATATATAAAAACATCAAAGCGACAGTGTAATTTAAAAAATGAACATCTGTATGCTTACAAAACAAAAACATAATTAAGATTGGAGAAGAGTAAGATGGGTAAAATAATTGGTATTGATTTAGGTACAACAAATTCATGTGTTTCTGTACTTGATGGTGATGTAGCTAAAATCATTGAAAATGCAGAAGGCGAGCGTACTACTCCTTCAATCATTGCTTACACAGACGGTGAAACGTTAGTAGGTCAGCCTGCTAAGCGTCAGTCTGTAACTAACCCACAGAATACACTTTTTGCTATCAAACGTTTAATCGGTCGTCGTCACGAAGATGAAGAAGTACAGCGTGATATCAAAATCATGCCTTACAACATTGTTAAAGCTGATAACGGTGATGCATGGGTTGAAGCGCAAGGCAACAAAATGGCGCCGCCGCAAATCTCTGCTGAAGTTTTGAAAAAAATGAAAAAAACTGCAGAAGAGTACTTAGGTGAAGCTGTTTCTGGTGCGGTAATCACTGTTCCTGCTTACTTTAATGATGCACAGCGTCAGGCAACTAAAGATGCCGGCCGTATTGCTGGTCTTGATGTTAAACGTATCATCAATGAGCCGACTGCCGCTGCATTTGCTTACGGTGTTAACAATGCAAAAGGCGACAGTGTTGTTGCAGTATACGACTTAGGTGGTGGTACATTCGATATCTCTATCATCGAAATTGATGAAGTAGACGGCGAAAAAACCTTCGAAGTACTAGCAACAAATGGTGATACTCACTTAGGTGGTGAAGATTTCGATAACCGTTTAATCAACTTCTTAGTTGCTGAGTTCAAATCTGAACAGGGTTTTGATTTAACTAATGATCCGCTTGCAATGCAGCGTGTTAAAGAAGCTGCTGAAAAAGCAAAAATTGAACTGTCAAGTGCACAGCAGACTGATATCAACCTGCCTTACATCACAGCTGATGCAACAGGTCCTAAACATTTAAATATCAAAGTGACTCGTGCAAAACTTGAGTCTCTTGTTGAAGACATGGTTAAAGCAACACTTGATCCGCTGCGTATTGCATTAAAAGATGCTGACCTTTCAGTTGGTGAAATTAATGATGTTATCTTAGTAGGCGGCCAGACTCGTATGCCTTTAGTTCAGTCTATGGTTGCTGAGTTCTTTGGCAAAGAAGCGCGTAAAGATGTTAACCCTGATGAAGCTGTTGCAATGGGTGCTGCGATTCAAGGTGCGGTACTTTCTGGTGATAAAACTGACGTACTTCTTCTAGATGTTACGCCGTTATCTCTAGGTATCGAAACAATGGGTGGTGTTTTAACAAAAGTTATTGATAAAAACACAACTATCCCGACTAAACAGTCACAAACTTTCTCTACTGCTGAAGATAACCAGAGCGCTGTAACGATTCACATCTTACAAGGTGAGCGTAAACGTGCTGCTGATAATAAATCTTTAGGTCAGTTCAATCTTGAAGGTATCCGTGCTGCTACTCGTGGTACACCGCAGATTGAAGTAACTTTTGATATGGATGCGGACGGTATCTTACATGTATCTGCAAAAGATAAAGATACTAACCAGGAACAGAAAATCACTATCAAATCTAGTTCAGGTCTTTCTGATGAAGAGATTGAACAAATGGTGAATGATGCAGAAGCAAATGCTGAAGCAGATAAGAAGTTCGAAGAAGTTGTACAGGCGCGTAACCAGGCTGATGCAATGATTCACGGTACACGCAAACAGATTGAAGAAGCTGGTGACGCATTAGCTTCTGATGAGAAAGAAAAAATCGAAGCTGCGCTTAAAGAACTTGAAGAAGCAACTAAAGGCGAAGACAAAGAAGTAATCGAAGCAAAAACTACAGCACTTGCTGAAGCATCACAAAAACTGATGGAAATTGCACAGCAGAAAGCACAAGCTGAACAAGCTGGCGGTGCTGATGCACAGCAGCCTCAGGAAGATGCAAAAAAAGATGACGATATTGTTGATGCTGAGTTTGAAGAAGTAAAAGACGATAAAAAATAATTCATGAACTGTTGAAGTTTCAATGAATAACATTACGCGGATTATGGAGTTTTTCATAATCCGCGACTTTGTTTTAGATAAACAGCAATTTTGAGAAGTAAAAATGTCGAAACGTGATTGTTATGAAGTGCTTGGTGTCAGCCGAAGCGCAACAGAGAAAGAAGTAAAAAAAGCATATAAACGCTTAGCTATGAAATATCATCCGGATCGTACTAAAGGTGATGATGCCCTTGAAGAAAAATTCAAGGAAGTAAAAGAAGCTTACGAAATTCTAAACGATCCGCAGAAAAAAGCCGCTTATGATCAATATGGTCATGAAGGTGTAAATCAGAGTCATGGCGGCGGCGGATTCGGTCATGGTGATTTTGGTGATCAGTTCGGTGATATCTTTGGTGATATTTTTGGCGGCGGCCGTCGCGGCGGTGGTGGTGCACAACGTCCGCAGCAGGGGTCAGACCTTCGCTATAATATGGAATTAACGCTGGAAGAAGCGGTAAAAGGTATTTCCAAAGAGATTGAGATTCCAACACTGGTCCATTGTGAGCAGTGTAACGGTTCAGGCGCTAAAAAAGGTACTCAGGCTAAATCATGTGGTACTTGTCATGGACAGGGCCAGGTGCAGATGCGCCAAGGTTTCTTTGCAGTTAACCAGACTTGTCCAACTTGTCGCGGTAAAGGAAAAATAATTACTGATCCGTGTCATAAGTGTCATGGTGACGGTCGTTATGAGCGCAGTAAAACATTATCAGTTAAAATCCCGGCCGGTGTTGATACGGGTGACCGTATTCGTTTAAGCGGTGAAGGTGAAGCTGGGGAACACGGCGCACCAGCGGGTGATCTGTATGTACAGATGAATGTCCGTGAACATGAAGTCTTTGTACGTGACGGTAATAACCTATACTGTGAAGTGCCGATTAGTTTCACAGAAGCGGCGCTAGGCGGTGAAATTGAAGTACCAACCCTTGACGGGCGGGTAAAACTGAAAATTTCAGCTGAAACACAAACCGGCCGTATGTATCGTATGCGTAATAAAGGTGTTAAATCAGTACGCAGTCACAGTACCGGTGATTTAATGTGTAAAGTTATTGTCGAAACGCCAGTGAAGCTGTCAAGTAAACAGCGTGAACTGTTAAAAGAGTTTGAAGCTTTATGCTCATTAAGTTCAAAGAAAAATAAACCTAAGTCAGATGGTTTTATTAACAGCCTGAAAACGTTTTTTGATGATTTAAGTAAATAATTCTATAAAAAACTTATTCATTTTAAAGCCACCCTTACGGTGGCTTTTTTATCGGAGGTCAAATGCTGGAATTAGTTATTGGCGGTGTGCGCAGCGGCAAAAGTGATTTTGCAGAAAACAGGTTAAAGTTGTGGCTGGATCAGGATATGCAGCAGCAGGCTGTTTATATTGCAACCAGTGTGGCGATCGGTGAAGAAACCAAAAGCCGTATTGCCCGGCATCAGCTGCACCGGGACAGTAAAATCAGTACCTGTGAGCTTGATTATAAGGAGCAGGATCTGCAGATTTACCTTGAACAGTATAATAAGCCGCAGCAGCTGATTTTAATTGAGTGTTTATCAACCTGGGTCGGCTGGTATCTTTCTCAAGATAAATCGTTAAAAGCCTGCACTGCAGATTATGAATTAGTTAAGAATAAGTTTCTTCATGAACTTAGTCAGTTACAGGCAAAGGTTGTTATTGTCACTGGAGAGGTCGGCTGCGGTCTGATTGGGGAAAGTAAGCTGATGCGCTGTTATGCGGATAAGCTGGGAGAATTAAATCAGCAGGTGGCGGCCTTAGCGGATCAAGTTACGCTGGTAACTGCCGGAATAGCGCAGACAATAAAAACCAATACACAGTGAAAATAAATTTAAAATAATTTGTTTTAGGCCTTTAAAAATAAATTAGCCTCCCCATATTAATATAAATCGCTAACAAGGGATGCTTTATTTGAGTCATCCCCTCATTTAATAAGAGAACAAATATGTCTGAATTACAACTGATCACTAAAGAACAACAAGCAAGTTACGGTATTGGCCTACAGATGGGTGAGCAGCTTGCCGCTAACCCTTTTGACGGACTATCTGTAGCAGCTGTTTCTGCTGGTATCGCTGACGCATGTGCCGGCGCAGAAAGTAAAGTTGCTCAAGCTGACTTACAAGCTGCTTTTCAGGTTATTTCTGAGCGCATGCAGGCTGCAGCTGCTGAGAAGGCTAAAATATTAGGTGCTGCCGGTGCTGCTTACCTAGCTGAAAATGCTAAAAAAGAAGGTGTTGTAGTTACTGAATCTGGTCTTCAGTATGAAGTGATTGCTGCTGGTGAAGGTGAAAAACCAACTGCAGAATCTACAGTAAGCGTTCATTACCACGGTTGTTTAGTAGACGGTAAAGTGTTCGACAGCTCTGTTGAACGTGGCCAGCCTGCTGAGTTCCCAGTTGGCGGTGTTATCGCCGGCTGGACTGAAGCACTACAGCTTATGACTGTTGGTTCAAAATACAAGCTGACTGTTCCTTCTGAACTTGCATACGGTGAACGCGGTGCAGGTGCTGCAATTGCTCCTCATTCTGTACTAGTATTTGAAGTTGAATTATTAGACATTAAATAATTCCAGTCCCGTTAATTAACGGAAGTTGAAAACATTCAAGCTCCTAATCTGCTTACAGATTAGGAGCTTTTTTATTGTTTCTTAACAGCTCCAAAAAAATAGATTTCCGCTTCAATAATATCCCCGTAAAACTGTACTTCTTCTGATACGCAAGATTCAGCATCTATCCTTACTGCTTATATTAAATAAGGTATAAGTTGTCATTTACAAAGCATAGCTTTATCTGTAATACAGAATGTATGGATAACCCTTTACGCTCGATACCGGGAAGAAGCGAGCGTAGTACGATCTACAAATCACTGACTGAAGACACTGTTCTCGTTGTATTCCATGTTTCCACCGCAAATACGGAATAATTCTGCCTTTCTACAATAGATAAAACCTATTACAAAACACAACCATTTGAAAAGCAGTGTTAAAACATGTAACGTTTATTTTTATTATAAATATTTGATGGGCGTGTTTCTTGTGGAAACACGGAACTTTTCCGCCTAATAAGATGTTAAGTTTCAGTGATGGCTTGATCTAACATTCGACTAAGTAGGGACTATGAGCAGAACAGCAGAAAGTACAATAAAGGGTTTTCTATATCAGTTCCAAAAAACAATAAAAGCGATCCTTGAATCGTCATATGAAGACACAGTCACAGTAGAAGGAATTGTTGAGGATGTTGATGTTTCACATACTGACGGCAGTACGACAGCTATTCAGTGTAAATATCATGAATCAGTTGAAGTCTTCTCTACTAGCCTTATTTATAAACCATTACTTCAAATGGCTGCCAATTATTCCTCAAACCCTGAAGCAAATATAATTTATCGTTTGTTTATTCACGTTAAAAATCAAGCTAATACAACGCGAAATATCACTAAAACTGAACTTAACTCTGCTCTAGGGTCTACTAATCTGAAGCTTCAACCTACAATTAACCGAATTTCGGAAGATTTTGATAAGGATGATTTTTTAACAAAGTTAACTCTTGAGTTTGGTGAGTCTATTGATGATTTATCTATTAGTATAAAGGGTTTGTTGGCAGAAATTGAGATTCAAAATTCTGATGTTGAGAATATACTGTATCCAAACTCCATAAACCATATTGCTAGGGTTTCATGTGGAGATACTCCTGAGTCGCGAGAGATCACTAGGCAAGATTTCGAAAACTTACTATCTACTTCGAATAGTACTGCCATCTCCAAATGGACACTTGCATTAAACACTAAGAAGCAGCTATTAACATCTAAAAGAAAGCAGTTATCTCAGTATTTATCTTTAAATTCACGAGAAAGATACTTCTACCTTTCTAAAGATCAACTAACTGATTTCAATGAAGGTATTGTGGTGTTTATCAGTAATTACCTTGCTAAATACCACACAAAAGCATTGCATCTTAAAACGCCTACATTTGTGTTTGACTGCGAGTTAGACGTACTACTAGACATTCAATCTCGCTTATTTAGGAAGAATATCAAGGCATGTACTGGCTATGTCGGCACTAAGTTTGAAGTTCAGGAGTTTTTCCGTGAACCAATTAGTCGAAATAGCCGAAGTTTAGTAAATGAAAGAGAATTTCAAATTCGGATTCTGTCATATATGGATCAACCTGATGCGGTAAATCATAGAAAATGCGATGACTTATTTTTTGTTTGCCAAAATAAACCTAATCAAATTGATTGTACTGACATTGAAACATCCGAGATAGGGGTTCCTAATTTTAGTGAACTTGAATTTGTATTAACCATAAGGAACGAATATGAGTAGCATTGGCAGTGTAATGATTAGTTCTCCGTCTCAAATAACAATTCAAATCAATTCTATAGATATTTTCGAGGCGAATAAATCGAGTTTGCAAGTAGGTAAATATCTAAAAATAGAGGATGGTAATCATAACTTTGCAATCGCTATTGTCAAAAACATTGCGGGTAAAAATGATGATGATAAATGGATTTTTACCATTGATGCAACCCCCATCGGCGCACTGATAGCAAATGGTAGCGGTTATGACTTTAAAAAGGGAACTCCTGTTTTACCTGTTCCAACAGAACCCGTTTACATTATGGATTCAGAAACCCTTGATATTCTATTCTCTAGTGATGGAGGGTTCGACTTTAATATAGGTACTCTTTCTAATAATTCGGCTGTTAATTTCAACTTACACGGGAATAAGTTTTTCAGTAAACATATTGGTGTTGTTGGTTCTACTGGTTCTGGAAAGTCGTGCGCCGTATCGGGAATACTGCAAAAAGTTGTAGGTATTGATTCTAGCGGCTATTCATTGCATGGATCGAAAAACAATTCACACGTCGTTATTTTTGATTTACATTCAGAATATGCAACTGCATTTAATATTGGTGAACAAAGAGCGTTTACTTTAAATAATTTAACGGTAGATGATCTTCAATTACCATATTGGCTTATGAACTCTGAAGAGTTAGAGAGCATGTTTATTGAGAGTAACGAAAGTAATTCTCATAATCAAATGGCTATTTTTAAGCGGGCTGTTATTGCAAATAAAAAATTGCATAACCCCCTGCTTGTTGATGCGACCTATGATACCCCATGTTACTTTTCAATTAGTGAAGTTGTAAATTATATTGACAATTTTGATAGAGAAGTTATTGGAAGAAAAGAAGGGGAAGGGAAGCCAAAGCTTATTTGTGGTTCGCTAGTAGATAATCAAGATGAAGAATATTTTAATTCTAGACTTACTTTCGTAGCTAATTCAGCAGCAAAAGACACAAAAGCTACCAACGGCCCATTTTACGGTGAATTTAACCGCTTTATATCTCGATTAGAAACTAGGCTTTCAGACGACAGGCTAAGATTCCTTTTAAAGCCAATAAAAACTGACGGCGAAATATTCAATACAAATGATTTTAGTGATCTGTTAAAGCAATTTATCGGGTACTCTAATAAGTCGAATATAACAATTTTTGATCTGAGTGGAGTTCCATTTGAGGTGTTAAGTGTAACTATTAGTTTATTATCTCGAATAATTTTTGATTTCTCTTTTCATAATTCAAAGCTTAGACATGCCGAAGGAGAAGATAATCATATTCCAATTTTGTTAGTTTGCGAAGAAGCACATAATTACGTCCCCGCTTCTGATTCTGCAATGTACAGAGCGTCAAGAAAGTCTATTGAAAGAATTGCCAAAGAAGGCAGGAAATATGGATTGAGTCTTATGGTTGTCAGTCAGAGACCATCTGAAGTTTCACCAACAATATTTTCACAATGCAGTAATTTCATTGCGTTACGTTTAACAAATAAAGCTGACCAAAATTACATTAAAGGGCTTTTACCTGAAAACACTAGTGCAGCTGCTGAAATGCTTCCTAGCCTAGGTCAAGGTGAAGCTCTTATCGTAGGCGATGCTTCTATTATGCCCAGTTTAGTTCAATTACCTAAGCCAATACCTGAGCCAAAATCTGCAAGTGTTGATGTTCATTCTGTTTGGAATGAGAGCTGGAAAGAACCGAGCTTTATCAATGTGATAAAACGTTGGCGTAAAGAAAGATCTGACCTGGTCAACTTAATTCAGTCACCCTAGTTAAGTTCTTTAAGCTACTTCTTTTAATGGTTTAGCCATACGCTCAAATTCATTGGGACTTTGATAATTCAGGTATGAATGCATCCGTTGGCTGTTGTACCACATTGTGATGTAATTCAGTACATCTTGCTGAGCTGCATAGCGCTTTCGATAATTGCGCCAGTGGACTCTCTCCTGTTTCAAGCTGCCGAAAAAGCTTTCTGCTACTGCATTATCCCAGCAACATCCTTTTTTGCTCATACTACCTACAAACTTATGCAACCTCAGTATCCGTCTATATTGATGGCTCGCATATTGAACGCCTTGA
>NZ_KB907010.1 GCF_000381745.1 Psychromonas ossibalaenae ATCC BAA-1528
TTGGAGCGGTACAAGAGATTCGAACTCTTGACCCCAACCTTGGCAAGGTTGTGCTCTACCACTGAGCTAGTACCGCATCACATCTTATTTCTCATAAAAAGCCGTTTGGGATCTAAGTGACACCTGCTTCGTATGAGGTGCGCATTATAGAGTGGAGGCAGATGAATGCAAGCTTTTTTTACTGATTTTTCAGTTCACAAAGCCTGCCTGCTGAGTTTTTAACCAAACCAGTTTATTTATTAAACAACCCTAGAACTTAAAGAAGTGTTTCTGATAATGCTGCAGTTCCGAGATTGATTCTCGAATATCGTGCAGTGCTAAATGCGTACCCGCTTTTTTGTGTGCATTAGTCATTTCCGGCGCCCAGCGGCGTCCTAACTCTTTTACCGTACTGACATCAATATTACGATAATGGAAAAAATCTTCTAATTCAGGCATCTGACGAACCATAAAACGGCGATCCTGACCAATACTGTTACCACATAATGGTGACGCTCCAGCAGGAACCCATTTTTTTAAAAATTCCAGAGTCGCCAGCTCTGCCTGGGCACAGCTTACTTTACTTGCGATAACCCGCGCCGTTAGACCAGAACTCGCATGATGCTCGGTACACCACTCATCCATCGCATCCATAACTTCTTTGCTTTGATGGATAACAAACTCAGGGCCTTCAGCAATTATATTTAAATCACTATCAGTGACTATGGTCGCGATCTCGATTATCTGATCTGTATCTGGATTTAATCCAGTCATCTCTAAATCAATCCAGACAAGGTTATTTTCATTCATGCTTATTGTGATCCTTTTCTCTGCTAGAGAGGGCTCTTTCCATGCACCCAACACTTTGCAAGCATATAAATCAACAAGTTAAGATGAAGCCAGATACAGGCGCAACTCCCGGATCCGGCTGTTTCTTAACTTGCTTCTATAATAGTCAGAAGAAATTCCATACAGCTGAGTTAGGTTAAGAGGAGGTTATCTCTCTATTTATCGCACGCTCTTCCCGGCATTCCAACTAAACTGTCAATTTCTATTTACAAGTGCTTTGAGTACGTTACTTAAAAATATAGTATGATACGTCATTAATACAATTAGTGATAGCTAAGGAAACCTGTGGCTAAGAAGAAACGACTCAGTAAAAATCAAGTTCGCCGTGTTCAAAGCAACCAGAATAAGCGTCTGACAAAAAATGAGAACAAACAATGGGACGAATCTGAACTTGGCCCGCAGCTTCAAGGCATAGTAATCAGCCGCTTTGGACAGCATGCTGATATTGAAGACGAAAAGGGTAATATTGAACGCTGCAATTTACGCCGAGCAGTAAAATCACTAGTCACTGGAGACCGAGTGGTATGGCGTGCCGGCAAGGAATCTTATCACGGGATCAGCGGCGTTGTAGAAGCTGTTCATCCACGTAAAACCGTATTAACACGTCCAGATTATTATGACGGTATAAAGCCAATCGCCGCCAATATTGATCATATTATTATCGTCAGCTCAATTGCGCCGGAATTTTCCCGCAATATTATCGATCGTTATTTAGTTGCCTGCGAAGATATTGGCATTACACCTATTATCGTTTTAAATAAAAGTGATCTTTTAGACGATCAATCAGCAAAGTTTGTTGATCAGGAACTACAGAGTTACCGGGATATCGGCTACAAAGTTCTATACAGCTCAATGCACGGTGACGGTCTTGATGACTTAAAAGGCGCGATGAAAGACAAAATTAATATTTTTGTCGGCCAGTCCGGTGTCGGTAAAACGTCATTGTTAAACACTCTGCTGCCTGAAGTTGAAGCAGTAACCGGTGAAATTTCAGAAGGCTCTGGCTTAGGTAAACATACCACCACCACTGCACGTTTGTATCATTTCGCCGACGGTGGTGATTTAATTGACAGCCCGGGAATTCGCGAATTCTCATTATGGCACTTAGAAGCTGAGCGTATTGCATCCGGCTTTATTGAGTTTAGAAAACATTTAGGCGGCTGCCGCTTCCGGGACTGCAAACATAAAAACGATCCGGGCTGTGCATTAGTCGCAGGCGTTGAGGCTGGTGAAATTCACCCGGCCCGTTACCATAGTTTTCTGCGTATATTAGAGACCATGGACGATGCAAAAAATGCACGTAACCGTAATCCAAATACTTATTGATATTTAATGACTTTATTAATTATTATAAATAAATTCCCTTATTACCAATATTGAAGAGAGTAAAAAACTATGATCGACCAGCTTAAAATTACTGGCCAGTACCTTTTACCCAAACATCTTATTTCTCGTTTAACGGGTAAATTAGCAGCTGCCAAAGCAGGTAAACTAACTACTTTTTTAATTAAACAGTTTATTGCTAAGTTTGAAATAAACATGGATGAAGCGAAACATTCTGACCCGGTTTATTTTGATACCTTCAATGACTTCTTTACCCGTGAATTAAAAAACGGTGCGCGCACGATTATTGAAGGAGAAAACAACCTGGCACTTCCTGTTGACGGCTGCGTAAGCCAGTTAGGTGACATTAAAGCAGGTCGAATTTTCCAGGCTAAAGGACATGACTTTAGTTTGCGGGAGCTGTTAGGCGGACGCGATGATGTGGCAGTCCCTTTTGATGACGGATTATTCTCAACCATTTATCTGGCACCGAAAGATTATCACCGTATTCATATGCCTGTAACCGGTAAACTAGAACAGATGATCTTTATTCCCGGCGATCTGTTTTCAGTTAACCCGCTCACCGCAGAAAATGTGCCGAATTTATTTGCACGTAATGAACGTGCCGTTGCCATCTTTTCTACCGCTCTTGGACCGATGGCAATGGTATTAGTCGGCGCAACAATTGTCGCCAGTATCGAAACAGTCTGGGCAGGCACGCTAAAAGCAGATAAAAAAGAGATTCAATACTGGGATTATAAAGATAAAGATATCATCCTTGAAAAAGGCGCAGAAATGGGTCGTTTCAAACTAGGCAGTACGATTGTGGCTTTATTTCCTAAAGACAGCATCACATTCTCTGAAGATCTGCAGGCAGGATCAGTTACTCGTTTAGGTGAACTTTTTGCAAAAGCAGAAATAGAAGCACAAACAAGCAAAGAATCTTAACAGGAAATTTTACAGCGAATGTCCCAATTATCAGCAGCACAATACTTAAAAAAAATATTACTTGCACCTGTTTATGAAGCTGCAGTTGAAACTAAGCTGCAGCCTTTAACTAAGCTGTCAGCCCGTTTAAATAATCATGTTTTATTAAAACGTGAAGACCTGCAGCCGGTTCATTCGTTTAAATTACGCGGTGCTTACAATAAGCTGGCTAACTTAACGGAAGAGCAGAAACAAAAAGGCGTCATTGCGGCTTCGGCCGGCAACCATGCCCAGGGCGTTGCTCTCTCCGCTAAAAGGATGGGACTGAAAGCAACTATTGTTATGCCCCGTACAACACCTGACATTAAGGTAAATTCGGTACGAGCATTAGGTGCAGGTGTGGTTTTGTTTGGAGAGGCTTTCGATGAAGCCAGCGCACACTGTAAAGAGCTGGCTGCGCAGCACGGTTACACCTTAATTCCCCCTTTTGATGATCCGGACGTTATTGCCGGCCAGGGTACCATTGCTAAAGAGTTACTGCAGCAGGACGCCCATCTGGATAAAATATTTATCCCTGTCGGCGGCGGCGGTTTAGCAGCCGGCATTGCCGTTTATATAAAACAGCTGCTGCCCGATATAAAAATCATTGCCGTTGAACCCGAAGATGCAGCCTGTTTAAAAGAAGCACTGCAGCAGGGACAGCCGGTCACCTTAAACAAAGTGGGTTTATTTGCAGATGGTGTTGCCGTAAAAACAATCGGCACAGAAACCTTTCGTTTATGTCAGAAATATATCGATGAAGTTATTACCGTCAACAGTGATGAAATCTGCGCAGCTGTCAAAGATATCTTTGATGATACACGCGCTATATCAGAACCCTCTGGTGCACTGTCATTAGCAGGATTGAAAAAATACTGCCACCAGCATGAGCTGAAGAATGAACGTCTGAGCGCGATTTTAAGTGGTGCAAATGTTAACTTTCATGGTCTGCGTTATGTCTCCGAACGCTGTGAATTAGGCGAGCAGAAAGAGAGTATTCTTGCTGTTACTATTCCAGAAAGGCAAGGTGCGTTTCTGGACTTCTGCAACCAGCTTGACGGCCGTGCAATCACTGAATTTAACTACCGCTTTAACTCACCTAAAGCAGCAAATATCTTTGTTGGTATACGCACCCCGCTCGGTTTTGAGGAATTAACGGCACTTACTGAAAAACTGGCTAAAACCGGTTATTCTGTCGCGGACTTAAGTGATGATGAAATGGCAAAACTACATGTGCGCTATATGGTCGGAGGCGCACCAGTCAACAACTTAAATGAACGCCTGTACAGTTTTGAATTTCCTGAGCACCCGAATGCACTGCTTAAGTTTTTAAATATGCTCGGTACACATGCCAATATTACACTTTTTCATTACCGTAACCATGGGGCGGCTTACGGCCAGGTATTAGCTGGTTTTGAGTTAGATGAACACAATACCGATACCTTCAGTGAACATTTAGATGCACTCGGCTACAGTTATAAAGACGAGACTCAAAATCAGTCCTATCGTTTCTTTTTATCTCAACAGGGTCAGCACTAGGGACGGTATATGATGTTCTTACCAATACGAATAAAAAAACATCTTCGCCGCTTAACCCGGCAGCTGACCTGGCCGATGATGTTTATTCTGGTGCTTGCGCAGGCAGGCATTACCTACCTGCTGTTTGTTTTGGCCGGTGAAACAGAGTTAACCCGAAATCCGTTACAGTTTCTTTATTACAACATGGTGGTTATCTCAACTGTCGGATTTGGTGATTTCAGCCCGGCAACTCACCTAGGAAAAATCATCGTCTCCGCTTTCCAGATACCATCGGGACTGATCATTTTTGCCACTTTCATCGGTAAAATAACCCAACTGTTTATCAATATAGCGAGATCCAACATGATCGGTACTAACGACTTCTATCACTATGATGACCACATCCTATTATTATGCTGGAATAAGCACTCTACAGAGCAGATCATAAAGTTAATACTCGGAGACAAAAAGCGTAAGAAACGCCAGATATTACTCTGTGTAACCGATGATATGAAAAATCCGTTTCCTGACAGTAGTGAAATATCTTTTGTCCGATTACGTACTTTTTCAGATACCGAAGAACTGCAGCGCATCGCTCTCAGTAAAGCGAAACGCATCATTGTCGACGGCAGGTCCGATGATGAAACCTTGTCTATCGCTTTAAGTATCGCCACCTACGCCAGCCCAGACGCCAATATATCCGCCCATTTTTTTGATAAGAGTAAAGCAGAGTTATTAAAAATTCACTGCCCGCAGATTGAATGCAGTGTTGATACCAGCTCGCAGATGATGGTAAGAAGCATGCAGGATCCGGGCTCAAGCCAGGTGGCAGAGCAGCTGCTTTCCACCCTGAGCGGCGCAACCTTATACAGCATAAAAACACCGGAGCTTATAAAACCCCTGTCTTTCGGACTGTTGTTCAATCAGCTGAAAAGCAATAACGGCATGATTGTAATAGGTTTAAGCCATTTTAAGAATGGTGACAAAATGCAGTTAAATCCACAGGCGAATACGCTTGTGCACAGCGCCGATTACCTGCATTACATTGCCGACGAACGGGTTGATGCCAGCGAGATAAACTGGAGTGAATTATACTAATATTCAATTCCTTTGCCCTGACTCAATAAAACATAAATTAATTTTAACTCAATGTTTTATGAGGCAGAATTAACAACACCTTGTTTACACAGGCCACCATGTACCAGTCAGTACATTAATGTGTTTTAATGCATTTTGGCTTATTGACAGTGATTACTATTTACCTATAATCGTCTTCTTTATGTTCCTCATATCACAAAAGTGAGGATTAAATGGGAAGCATGTTTCACCTGCTTAAAGGTGGAAAACAGCATGCACTGCCCCCGCAACTGTGTAAGTTTTTACCATGTAAAAACTATAGTCAGATACCAGCATAAAAACGTCACTGTCCACTAAGCGGGTCGGCTTAACTGGAACGTAAATCAGCATCCGAAACACAGCCCTAAAAAATGCAGCTGTTTTCGGTATTCGTAATGGTGGCGAGCCAGAGAAAGTCTTTGTTGCTCAGCAGATATGAAAGGCCACCGCCTTCCCGTAGAACCTCGAACAGCAGACTTTCTTATATTTAATATAAAATAACAAGGAAGAAGCATGCCGCACTTACGTATCACTCCAATCACACTTGCACTACTGAGTTTATATAGCGCCCAAACGCTTGCCAACGATTCGCTTCAATCAGATGAGCGTATGAATGTACTGATCAGAAAAGGCCATAGCGCGCCTAATGCCACTACGCAAAACTACAGTGGTGACAGCGTGATTAAAATCGTGCCAGGCAGTACTGATATTAACAAATCACTAGACCAGCTTATTTCTGAGAACTCTCCTGGATTTGTAAATACCAACTCTGGCACATCAAAGCATAACAGCAGTAATTATCACCGCGGTCTTTCCGATAAATACACACTGTACCTTTTAAATGGTGTTGCTTTTCCAACATCTACATTGGGCAGCCAAAGTATCCCTGATATTCCGGTGGAGTCGATTGAATTAATTGAAGTGATTCGCGGAGCACAGGCATCATTGTACGGTTCTAGCTCGCTAACAGGTGTTATTAACATCATCACTAAAACCGGCGCAACATCGGACGCCCAGCTTAATATCAGCACAGGCTCACATAATACCAACCGACTTGGTGGGGTTTATGCCGATAACTTTGGTAAATTCCATGTAATGACTTCGTTTGAAGTCGATAAGTCAGATGGTTATGACTTTATTGAAGCTTCTGAAGATGATTTTGGCTACCAAACCTATTCGATGAGCAGCTATGCAGCCTATGTAACAGAGAGCAGCCGTTTATCTTTAGCGATTAATAACGGTACCTCTGACTTAGAGATTTACGAGTCATTCCCAAGTGCCGGTAAAGCCGAAACAACACAGGATACACTACAGTTAACCGGTAAATATATCCAAGTGTTTAATAAGCATTTCTCTTCTGAGTTTACTCTTTCATCAGCACAGGTTGATTTAGAGGCGGGGCACCATAACTCAACAGATGTTGATCTCTACTCAACCGATGAAACATTGACGCAGCTGCACTTAAACAGTGAGTGGAGTAAAGTTACAGTTAATCTCGGCGGTGAATTTATCCATTCAGAATATGACTCTAACGAAAATGGTGAAGACCGTGACCAAAAAGCTTTATACATTGCTTTCAGCAGCGATGTAACAGATTACCTCAATGTTTCCGGCGGCCTGCGCAATGACAATTACTCTGACTTTGGTGATGCACTGACTTATTCAGCAGGATTTTCATTATTCAATACTGCAAGCCTGAGTTACAAAACCTCATTTACAGCCCCTTCATACAATGATCTTTACTGGCCAGACACTGGCAACGCTAACTTAGAAGCGGAAGAGGGAGAGATGTTAGAACTATCATTGACGCACAATATTGATACACAGAGCGCGCATATCCCGCTAAAATTCAATATTTACACCGGCTCACTTGATAATAAAATTGAATGGGCGCCTATTGCACCAGGCTCTTGGACTTGGTCTCCGTTTAACATCGGCGAAGTTGAAATAAAAGGCGCTGAAGTTTACATGCAGTATAACGCATCAAACTTCATTTTTGATATTGCGGGCGCTTACAGTGAGAGCATTGATAAAAGCACTAACGAGCAGTTAGATAATGTGCCTGAATGGTCTGGTTCATCAAGCTTTCAATATAATGTTACCAATAGCATTACACCTAAATTTATCTATTCATACATAGGTGAACGTACGGCCTCATCGGGGGAGTTAGATGCTGTTCACCTTCTTGATTTTGCAATTAGTTATCAAGTTATCAAACATATCAATGTTGGTTTCAGCATTAATAACATTACTGATAATGGCAAACAGTTTCACGATGGTTACAATGCAGACGGCAGAACATATCAGTTAACGCTTGGTGCTAATTTATAGAAAACCAGGGGTAAATAGCAGCTTCTATTTATTTACTTTAGTATGTTACGTTAAGTGGCTTTTGCCTTGATGGCGAGTCACTTTTATCAACAGTAATAAAAGCATTATTTCTTAACGCACCATGCCAGGCTGTGTACGCTTTGGACTAGTTATAAGATTTATTTATTCGTTTATCTAAGGGCAAAATGAACAATTTCAAACTGATTTTATTTGTCTTTTTCTTACTGCTATTTATTGTTTTTATCCAATTCAAAAAAGAACTCTTTGTACTCTTTGAAGAGGGGCACGGCAATTTTACCACTCAAGTACAGGGAGAAGAATTTCCAAAAATACTGCTGGATACCACAGGTATACGCTTTGTCTTAGAAAAGCCCCCTGCGCGTATTATTTCTGCCACCCTGTCTACCGACCATATTCTCTCTGATTTAATTAACCAGCAGCGCTTAGTTGCGGTAAGCAGCTATATTGATTATCCCAGCCTGTCTAATATTGTCGGTTTTTATGATAAAAGCATCAGTCGTACTCAGGGTGAAATCGAATCTATGCTGGCTCTGCAGCCTGACCTGGTTTTTGTCGCTTCGTACAGCAACCCGGAAACCGTGCGCTATCTTCTGCGCAGCGGCATCTCCGTCGTACGTCTAAGTGAATTTAACTCCTTTGCTGATATTTATAATAATATTCGACTTGTTGCCAGTGTTACCGACAACAAAGTGCAGGCAGAGAAAATTATCCGTGCTGTCGAAAAACGCATCCAGCATATAAAAGCACAAGTTAAAGACAAACCTAAATTACGGGTGCTCTATTACGATCTTAACGGCTACAGTGTAGGCGCAAATTCATTGATGGATGAAGCGATTCAACTGTCCGGCGGTATCAATGTCGCCGCCGGAGTATTAGCCGATGGAGAAAATAAAATAAGTGAAGAACTGGCTATATCACTGCAGCCGGATGTGATTGTAATGAACCAGTGGGTTTTTAATCAGGATAACGGGCAGGAATCTCCTGCAACTGTATTAAGCAGTAAAAAAGCCTGGTCAGATGTACCGGCAGTAAAAAAACAGCGTGTTTATGCAGTACCCGGCACCTGGTTAAGAAGTATCTCACAGCATCGTATTAAAGGGGTGGAGGCAATAGCAAAACTGCTTCATCCTGATATCAGTACTTACCCGCAAGAGAACATCAATGCTCAGTAATATACGTTCAATACAGTCAGCTCTACTTTTTCTAACGGCTCTGTTTATCAGCTTATCGGTCCTGGGCATTTTACAGGGGCCCGCCGATATCTCATTAACGGCTGTTATGACCATCCTGAAACAAAGCTTATTCACGCCCGCAAGCAGTGATATCCCTAACTGGCAAAGCAGCATTATTTTAGATGTGCGCCTGCCGCGCATGATTATCGCCCTGTTTGCCGGAGCAAGTCTGGCATTATGTGGTTTAGTCATGCAGGGTATGTTCCGTAATCCGCTTGCTTCACCTTCTGTGCTGGGCGTCTCGTCGGGTGCTTCGTTAGGTGCGGTAACAGCCATTTACCTTGGTGCCTCTTTAATTTCCGCATGGGCGATTCCGCTGTTCGCTTTTATCGGCGCGGGTATCTCTCTGAGCATAGTTTACCGCGTTGCATCAACCCGCGGACAGACAAATATAGCAACGCTGCTGCTCTCCGGCGTCGCTATGAGCGCACTTAATGTAGCGGCAACATCATTATTATTAGCGCTGTCACTGAGCAACTGGGATGTGGCACGGATGATCATCTACTGGACAATGGGCGGACTCGACGGGCGCACCTGGGATCATGTACTGATTATTTTACCGATAGTAGTCAGCGGTTTTATACTGCTGCTGTTTTACAGCAAGCAGCTGGATCTGCTGCTGCTCGGAGAGCAGCATGCATTATCTGTCGGGGTTGATGTACGCAGGACTCGCCGTAACCTACTGATTATTAGCACCGCAATGGTCGGCGCATCAGTTTCCGTTGTCGGAGGCATAGGTTTTATCGGTTTAGTCGTACCGCATATTCTGCGTTTAATCCTAGGCCCTTCACACCGTTATCTGCTGCCTGCTTGTTTACTCGGCGGCGCAGTTACCCTGCTGGGAGCGGATCTGTTTTTAAACAGCTTCTTTGCCGAACAGGCAATCCCGCTCGGCGTAGTTACAGCTGCATTAGGCGCACCGTTCTTTCTTTTTCTTTTAATCAAACAACGCTTTATTTTAAGTTAACCGGGTTATAAATATGTCACCTTTAAGCTGCTCTAATCTGTGTTTTTCTTACGATAGAAAACCGTTATTGACGGATATTCATCTAAAATTTGAAGCTGGTCAGTTTGTCGGCCTGATCGGTGCCAACGGTGCAGGTAAAAGCACCCTGCTGCAGCTGCTTTTAGGTTTAATTAAACAGCAGTCAGGTAAGATCAGTCTTAACGGCAGCGAAATTCATTCACAAAAACGCCGTGAAATAGCCAAACAGTTAGCCTTTGTACCGCAGTCTATTGAATTACCTTATGCTTTTACCACGCAGGCATTAGTAGCCATGGGCAGAAATCCTTATCTCGGCCCCTTTGAACTAGAAACCGAGGAAGATACAGAACATATCAACAGCGCTATGGCGGAAACAGATATTCTGCATCTTAAGGACCGTTTTGTGAATACACTTTCAGGCGGTGAAAAGCAGCGGGTTATTATCGCCCGGGCACTTGCTCAGCAGGCCCCGACTATTTTACTGGACGAGCCGATCGCAAGTTTAGATATCTGCCATCAGATTGAGACACTTGAGCTGATAAAGTCACTTAGCCAAAACGGTAAACTGGCAATTACCGCACTTCATGACCTTAACCTGGCGGCTGCCTACTGCGACCGCCTGATTCTAATTGGTAAAAACACAGATCATCAGGGTACAAGCATTGTCGCAGACGGCACACCCGAGCAGGTACTTAACCATGAGAACCTGGCACGATATTTTTCTATTCAGACAGATATTATTAAAACCAACAATACAATCAGTCTGGCTAATATCAAACCGTTCCATCCTAAACAGGCAGGTTAAAGATGCCCAGCTCAGCTACCGATCTACACCTACTAGAGAACGGATTCCCGCTCCTGCAGACAGAGTTGTTTACTATTAAGCAGCAGGGCCGTTTTATCGGAATATACTTATTAAACAGGCACAGAGTTTTATCAAGTTGTCCCGTTAACGGCGGGCTTTGCGATGACTTAACCCATTTAGTCAACCATCAAAGCTGTGATCCCGTGCCGCAGTCAGTTCACTCAAACTATTTAAACAGTTTATCAGCATCGCAGTATCACCACCTTCAGTGCCGCAGTCTTGGCATTCCAGGTGAAACAACAGTACTGCTTAATACCGCTGTAAATATGAATAATCACGCGATTGCACAGCACAGCTATAAAGATCTCCGTGTTACTGTGCTTGCGACAGCCGGTGTTGAGTCAAATGCACTTTGTGCCGGCGATAAAACGACCTGGCATGAAAGTGATAACGGCATTGAAAGCTGTACAGAGCCGCATCAGCAGGCCGGCACCATTAATTTAATTGTGCTGATCAATCAGGCATTATCCAAAGGCGCCACGGCACGGGCAGCGGTAACTTTATGCGAAGCAAAAACCGAAGCATTGCGCCAGCTGGCAGTAAAAAGTAATTACTCTGCCCGCCTGGCAACCGGCACAGGGACCGATCAGTATATTATAGCCAGCACACTTGAAGACCCCCGGAAAAATAAATTAACGGAAAGGCAATGGTCAGGGGGACATAGTAAACTTGGTGAACTGATTGCATTATCCTGTATCGAAGCGCTGCACAGTGCGTTATGTAGACAGAATGGTTTCGATCAAGTAAAAACGCAGCACTTTTGTTACGCCCTGGCGCGTTTTTCTATCAGCCGGGAAAAGCTGTTATATGATATAAAAGAGTCCTGTGCCCCCTTACTTTATGTACATATCGAAAATAATATCGAAGTATTATTAAGCGACCCTCTAATTGTATCCAGCGCTTACGCACTGGCATCCATTGAAGACAACTTACTCAGTAATACAATTGCGAGCAGCACGGCACAACAGCAGCGGATTAACCAATGTGCTTTGCTCAGTGCCTCATTAAGCGTTAATATGACTCTTTTTGAGCAGTTCCATCGCCAGCTGACAGCATTTTCACAAGCTGATTTAGGTACTTTAATAAGCCGGGCATTTATCTTCGGAATAGAGCAGAAATGGCAGTTTAAGAGAGAGTCTAATTGATATCAACAGCCTCGACAGTTAACAACATTTTCCAGACTGTCCTAAGCTCAATATGAAAAAATAATTATAGGAATCAAACAAACATGGCACTGGACAGCACTCTAAATACCGTTGCAGGCTCGTCTATTTTTCAGCAGATCCAGCAGAATATGCCGGAATGGTTTCAACAGGGCGGCGTAGTGATGTGGTTATTACTGATCACCTCTTTTTTAGCTACTATCGTGACTTTGGAAAGGTGTTTTATCTGGCTGAACTACCACTTTAAAGAGGAGCATTTTCCGCTGCATGACTGCTTTGCATCATTAAACAAACATGAAAGAACCGATGCTTTACTGCACTGCCAGAAACTTGATACCCCGGCTCTAAAAATGCTTGAACACGGAATCAATGCACTGCCTTTTTCGCCTAACGAAAAAATGGAATCCTACGCAGAAATACAGATAAGTGCCATGTCCCGCGGGCAGTCACTGCTGGACACTGTGATCACCCTTGCCCCTATGCTGGGTATTTTAGGCACGGTATTAGGCATTATCGACTCATTTAATAGTTTAAGCCTGCAGGGGGCTGAGAACCTTAGCGCAGTTGTCGGCGGAATCGCCCAGGCATTGATTTCAACAGCTGCCGGTCTCTTTGTAGCACTGTTGGCGCTGCTGCCTTATAACCTGTTCCGTTCGCAGATTCAAAAACTAACCCTGCATCTTGAAAGCGTCGGCAGCGAGTTTTATCATATCTGCCATCAAAAAAGTCTGGTAACTAACCAGATGAGTGAAATAATGCAGGCTCAGGAAGACTGCTTATACGGGAAGCCGGCATCTAAGAGTAAAACAGATACCGTAGCTGAGCATAGTGAGATGCCCTACCACTATGAGTTTAAAGAAGGCTCAGACGAGGTGAAAGTCAGTATTCATGATGATGAGATGAAAGAGCTGCATAAAACCTCTCAGGAATCATTAGCTGAAATGTACAGCGATGCCGTTAATGACAAGGATGAATTCTTTGGCGTTAATGAGGTAGAACTGCAGGAGCTGCAGGAGACTACTCATCTTAAAGATCAGCAGAGAGCAGGCAAGGAGGCTCGATGAAACTACATAAGCGGCGCTTTCTGCAGCCGGCGCGTGTTGAACTGCTTCCTCTTATTGATGTGATTTTTCTGCTGTTGATATTGTTTATTTTTGTTATGTTAACAATGACCGTACAGAGCAGCATCAAAATTGTTCTACCTCAGGTGGCGGTCAGTGAGTTACAGACAAAAGAGATGCTGACCATCAGTATTAATGCAGAAAACCAGATTTTTGTAAATGAACAGCCTTCATCGACACAGGACTTTCTTACACAGGTTAGCGCCCTGCAGCATAAAAAAACATTACCGATATTAATTCGCGGCGATCAGAAGGCCGACTTAGGTATCGCTTTATCCATTTTAAACAAACTGCGTTCAACCGGATTTGAACATGTCACTTTTGCAGCAGAAAAAGACAATTAGAATATCATGAAATATATTGGTCATTACTTTCCTTTTTTTATACTCAGCATCCTGCTTTACGGGCTGTTTTTTTATTATAACTCCCAGGTGACTATTGTTACTCCGATCCAGTTAAATTCTGAAAAACAGTCAATGCAGGTTCAGTTTCTAGAAGTCGCGCCGCCGCGGCCTGAAGCCGTGCCTATAGAAAAAGTTAAGGCTCAGGCTGTTGTTAAACAACAGGAACCAGCAAAAAGATCGGCTCCCCAGGCAGAGAAAAAAACAATAGCAGCAGCGGTCGTACAAACACAAAGTGAATCGCAGATAAAAATAGCCAACCAGGAACTGCGCAAAAGTATCCATGAAACCAGTGCAGAAAGTGACGCCTTATTAAAAAGCGAGCAGTTTGAAAAGGATTTCTACCTAGATTTACCAGCTGCGCCAGTCACTCGAAAAGCACCAGTGAAAAAAATAAACAAACCGCTAAAAACAGCCAAGCAGCCGCCGCTCAGCAGCGAAGTTATCAAGCAGCAGGACAAACCTAAACGTGTATTCAAAGCCTCTCCTGCGAATAATGCGGCGGCTCCTTCAACAGAGAAACTGGGAGTACTGCAGGAGGCTATCGTGGTTTCCGGCAATAAACCGACCTACCCGAATCGTGCTATTCTGCGTAATCAGCAGGGAAGAGTAGTAGTAAAATTAACCGTAACCATGAGCGGCAGGCCTAAAAACCCTAAAGTAATGACCTCCAGCGGTTACCCTATTTTAGATAATGCCGTGCTTGAATTTATCGCTAAAGAGCGGTTTATGCCGGCACATAAAGGTGACGAAAAAATTACCACAGAACAACTTTTTTCGTTCCGCTTTGGGTTAAAGTAGCCCACCATTTATAACAGCCGAATACTAAGAACCAGGTTCGAATATCCTGTTATTATTTTTTACAAAACCTCGCAATGCGATGAATTAAGTTTAAGCTTAAAGAGGATTACTCGGGCATGGTTGGAGACTAAATGAGCAAGATAAAACTATCAACCGACAGACTGACTATCGGCTTGTATATTCAGCTTCCCTGCTCCTGGGGAGGTCATCCGTTTCTTTTCAGCAGCTTCAAAATTCAAGAGCAGGAGCAGATCAAAGCGCTGCAGTCGCTAGACTTCAGCTTTGTTATTTATATTCCCGAAAAAAGTGACACCTCTCCGCTTCCTCCTAGAAAAGACATAAAAGATGAACAACAGATCGATGACGGAGAGAATACCTATTTAAATGAATTGTGGTTAGAGAAAGAACGTAAAGTTGAAGAGCAGAAATCCTATTTAAGAAATTTACGCAGATGTGAAAATGATTTCAAACAGTCGCTTTCCGTGGTGCGCTCAATTAATTTAAAACTGGAGCACCAGGCTCCGATGGCTTTAGAGGACGCCAAGGAGTTAATCAGCGGCATAACCGGTAAGCTCAACAAAAGCAACAGTACTATGATGCATTTAATGGAGGAGGGGCAAGAGGGAGACAAATATCATAGTCATGTCTTTCATGTTGCTATTTTGTCTATGATCCTTGGTAAAGCGTTGGCATTATCAGAGCAGGAGTTAATATATCTGGGGCTCGGCGCTTTATTTCACGATCTAGGGAAAAGTAAAATACCTAATCAGATACTGCACAACAGACCACAGATAACCCCAGCTGAGAACAATTATTATAAAATGCACGTGCGTTTTGCGTTAGACAAAATCAATAATATTCAAGGGTTCCCGCAGTCAGTAAGTGAAATCGTCAGTCAGCATCACGAATATCTAGACGGCAGCGGCTATCCGCTGAAACTAAGCGGCGATCAGATCAGTCTGTTAACACAAATTGTCACCATCGCTAATGAATATGACAATATCTGTAATCCAACCAATAAACACCCGAGCCGTACTCCCTACCATGCTTTATCTTACCTTTATAAGAACAAAGGAAAACAGCTTAATAAAAAAGTATTAGGGTTGTTAATCAAAGAGCTAGGCGTATACCCGCCGGGATGTATTGTACAGCTTTCCAATGAAAAGCTGGCGCTTGTAATGAGCGTAAGTAAAACAAATATACTACAGCCGAATGTAATGATCTATGATCCGTCAATTCCTAAAAATGATGCGCCGATTATCTCATTAAGCGAAAAAGATATAACCATTGAAAAAGTTATTATTCCAAGCAGGCTGCCGGAAAATATTCAGGAATATCTGAATCCAAGAGCCCGGGTAAATTATTACTTTGAACACCAGGAAGAAAGTTAAGCTATATACCCGTTATCATTCAAAATGCATTTTGCAATGGTGAGCTTTAACTCACGACTATATCTGGACATAAAAAAAGACCCTCAATAATTGCTTGTCCAACTATTGGGGGTCACTTCAAATCCGGGCTTTCTTGTATTAGTTACTTTTAATCAACCGATGCCATATCACCGCGGTCTTCCAGCCAGACCTTACGATCACCGGCACGCTTCTTAGCTAATAACATATCCATCATCTCTAACATTTTATCCGCATCCGTGGTAGTTAACTGCACCAGACGACGGGTATTCGGATCCATGGTTGTTTCACGGAGCTGATCCGGGTTCATTTCACCCAGCCCTTTAAAGCGCTGTACATTGACCTTACCACGCTTTTTCTCGGCTTCGATACGGTCTAGAACCCCCTCTTTTTCATCCTCATCTAGAGCGTAAAAAACTTCTTTACCGATATCAATCCGGTATAAAGGCGGCATAGCGACATAAAAATGACCGGCATCAACCACATGTCTGAAGTGACGTACAAAAAGGGCACACACTAAGGTCGCAATATGCAGACCATCCGAATCGGCATCAGCAAGGATACAGATTTTACCGTAACGCAAAGCAGACAAATCAGCGCTCGCAGGGTCGATACCAATTGCCACAGAAATATTATGGATCTCTTCTGAATTTAAAATAACGTCAGAGTCATCCTCCCAGGTGTTTTTTATTTTACCTCGAAGCGGCAGAATCGCCTGAAATTCTCTGTCTCGCGCTTGTTTTGCAGAGCCTCCCGCCGAGTCCCCTTCCACCAGGAAAAGCTCACCGCGTTCCGGCTCCTGTGTTGAACAGTCGGTTAATTTACCCGGCAGTGCCGGGCCCTGAGTTATTTTTTTGCGGGCAACTTTCTTACTTTTGCGGGTACGGGTCTGAGCATTATTAATACAGAATTCAGCAAGAAGCTCTGCTTCATTAACATTTGCATTCAGCCATAAACTAAAGGCATCTTTAACAACGCCGGAAACAAAAGCCGCACACTGGCGTGAAGATAAGCGCTCTTTAGTCTGGCCGGCAAACTGCGGCTCTTTGATTTTAACGGAAAGAATATAAGCACATTTATCCCAGATATCTTCCGGACTTAATTTGATACCGCGCGGCAGCAGATTGCGGATATCACAGAACTCCCGCATCGCATCTAATAAACCTTGTCTAAAACCGTTAACGTGCGTGCCGCCCTGCGCTGTTGGAATTAAGTTTACATAACTCTCGGAGATAGAGTCGCCGCCTTCAGGCAGCCACACGACTGCCCAGTCTGCAGTTTCTCTATTGGCCGTAAACTTTCCGACAAAAGGAGCCGCCGGCAGCAGCTCATTTTCTGAAACAGCTTCAATTAAGTAATCATTTAAACCGTCCTGATAGCACCATTCATAGTTATTTTTATTAACTTTATCCTTAAACTTAATGCTTAAACCCGGACACAACACCGCTTTGGCCTTAAGCAGGTGTAGTAAACGTGATACGGAAAATTTAGCACTGTCAAAATATTTTGGATCCGGGCGAAAATGTACGCTGGTTCCGGTATTACGTTTACCACAGGTATCAACTTGATGCAGCTCTTCAACTTTTTCACCATGTTCAAAAGCAATATGAAAAACTTTAGCGTCACGGCGAATATGCACATCAATACGTGTTGATAAAGCGTTAACTACCGAGATCCCAACTCCGTGCAGGCCGCCGGATATTTCATAGTTTTTACCTGAGAACTTACCGCCTGCATGCAGTTTACAGAAAATCAGCTCCACTCCGGAAATGCCTTCTTCAGGGTGGATATCTATCGGCATCCCTCGACCGTCATCAATAACTTCTAATGACTGGTCTTCATGTAATATGACTTGAATCGAACCGGCATGCCCGGCTAGTGCTTCATCGACACTGTTATCAATAACTTCCTGACCAAGATGATTGGGGCGTGAGGTTTCGGTGTACATTCCAGGGCGGTGACGGACAGGATCCAGTCCGTTTAGTACCTCAATGGAATCTGAATTGTATTGCTCGCTCATGCTTGTACCTATCTTGGAAAATCAATGATTGTATAAAATCTTACGCAGTGCGTCAGATGATGAATATTTAAAGCTAATAATTGTTTGAAGAGTTAAAGGAGATAACTGCCTGGCGTATCTAGTATGGGAAATTAAAATAGAAACTTAATAATATCCGGCAGATAACGTTCAAAACCGGCAAAGCTGTGATTGCCTCCCTCTTCACAGCTTATTTTACACTGTTTGTATTTGTCGAAGGCTTGACGGTAATCTAAAACTTCGTCTTCTTTTTGTAATAAAACCCAGCATTTTTCAGGTCTGCTTAACAACGGCACTTCCAGGGATTTTAACTGAGTCATAAAATGCTGATCAATCTGATACTCATCCCCCGTATACGGGTGTACCTGCCTGCCGGCATATGCTTCTAATAAATGATAAGGGTAAACAGCCGGATTTATCAGTACAACATTCACACAATACTGCTGTGCAGCTTTTGCGGCTAAATAACCGCCCAGAGAGCTTCCCATTACCGCAATCTGATCATGCTTGTGCTGTGCAAACAGAGATTCAACCATTGCCCACATCTGTTCCGGCAATGACGGCAGCTGCGGACAGATAAACTGAATATCAGGAAAGAACTCACTTAAGTAGGAAGACATCTGCTTCGCTTTCAAGGATCCCGGAGAGCTATGAAAGCCGTGTAATGACAATAAGATCTGTGCCATTAATAACCTTTTGCATCCTCATCAACAGTAAATGCTCCCTGCTCTATCCGCTCAACTTTAGTTTCAATCTCACCGTTTTTGTGAAGTCCTAAATAACGGTAGCCGGGAGCGCGCGAGTCTAATGCAAAGTCATCGGAATTGGGTTTGAACTGCACACAGGTTGACGGCGTTGTTAAAAAACGCACACCGTCCTGATTGACATCACTTGCCTGATGAACGTGCCCGGATAAAACTGCGCGTATATTTTTAAAGGGCTTAATTAGATCTAAAAACTGCTCATTATTTTTTAATATATGCTGATCTAACCAGGCAGAGCCGACGGGTAAAATATGATGATGGATACAAATTAAAGTATGTTTATAAGGATGTTCAGCTAACGCTTCTTCTAGGAAACATAATTGTGTGTCACTTAAAAATCCATGGGGAACACCTTCAACCTGCGAATCTAGTAAAATTATCTGCCAGTATTCACTGCTGATTTGTGTTGTCCGTGCCAACCCCTGCTCTAATAAACTCGGCAGCATTATAGTCTGTATATCATGGTTGCCCGGCAGCCAGTAACAGGGCATATCTAAGGTTTTTATCTCAGTGGTAAAATCCAGATATGACTGCGCGGAGTGATCCTGAGAAAGATCGCCCGTAGATAAAACCGCCTGACAGTCAGTCGAGTACTGACGGGCATGCTCAACGACAGCTTCATAACTCTGCACCGTTTTAATGCCGAGCAGATCCTTGTCTCGATCAGCAAAAAGATGAGTATCGGTTATCTGCAGAAGCTCTAAACAGCCCTGCTTATTTGCTTTTAATTGTGCGACTTTTGTCTTCATAGCATTCTTTGCGGCTTTAAACGTTTGTTAATATATTGTTATTGAGTATAAATTAAGCGGCTTTTATATAAGCCGTTAAGTGCACAATTTTACCATTAGGCGGGCCTCGATTACCAACAAATAGCTAAAAATGTCGGTAAAGGCACATTTACGTTTATAAACATGCCTTTCAATAACCCAATAATGACTGACCGGCAGACAATTATGCAGGCTAGCCGTTGTCAGTATGTGACACAAGCCAGGTATCTTTATTGAGCTCCAGCCACTGCAGCGCGATAACAGCAGCCGCATTATTGATTTTGCCGTCGATTACCCACTGATAAGCTGTTTCTCTTGGAACAACGTGCACGCGGATATCTTCCCCTTCTTCAGCCAGTCCATGAATGCCGCCGACATCACTGCTGTCTACATCGGCAATAAACAGATCTATCTTCTCAGTTGTGCCGCCCGGGCTGACCAGAAAATTAAGAATAAAGCAGCATGATTTAACCGTTAATCCCGCCTCTTCAAGCGCTTCCCGTTTGACCACCTCAGCAGCTTCTTCGCCCTCTTCAATGATACCGGCAACTAATTCAAGCAGCCAGGGGGACTGTTGGCACTCCATTGCGCCGAAACGGAACTGTTCAACCAGTACAACCGTATCGGTTCGAGCATCATAAGGTAAAACAGCGGCTGCATGTCCACGTTCAAAAAACTCACGCTGAATTTCCGGACTCCAGCCGCCGGCGAACAGTTTGTGTTTTAACGTATACTTATTACATTCAAAAAAACCTTTATATAAAGGTTCTTTTTTTACTACTTCAACATCGCTGTGATCATAATGAATCTGCTCTGACGAGCTTAAAAGTGAATGTTCGTTCATTTTTTTCCAATCCCCCTTAAAATAATTACATAATATTAATATTTTATAATACACTAAGTGAACACTCTCTTTTGCCTAATTTTATCAACTATTAGCTTTGCTCACAGGACGCTTTGCCATGACGTTAAAAAGAATTTCTATTTCAACTTTAATCGCATTATCGACTTTCAGTTACTCGGTTAATGCAGATAATTTATTACAGGTTTATCAAGTTGCTAAACTCAAAGATCCCACCATTCTTAAAAGCAAAGCACAATATGATGTGTACGCAGAAAAAGTAACAGAAGCTAATGCAGCTTTATTACCGCAGATTGGTTTCGGATTAAATGCAGGCCGTACTATTGCAAATGAAAGCGCAGCTGATAACAGCAGCTATGGTGCCGATCTGTCTTTGTCCCAGTCTCTGTATAGCGGGACATACTGGCAGCAGTTCGATATTGCCGAAAAACAAGCCACGCAGTTTGCAACCGCCTATGGTTACGCGGCACAAGATCTGATATTTAGAACCGCTACCGCTTACTTTAATGTGTTACGTGCAGATGAAGCGGTGCAGTCAGTTAAAGCAAATAAACGTGCGATTGCCCGCCAGCTTGAGCAGACCAAGCAGCGCTTTGAAGTAGGCTTAATTGCGATTACTGATGTTCATGAAGCACAGGCTGAGTACGATAGAACAACAGCCGATCAAATCAATGCTGAAAACGCACTGGCAAATTCATATTATTCATTACGTGAATTAACCGGTGAAGATATCGCCAATGTTGCATATTTAAATGAAGATACCTTTGAAGCGCAAGGTATTGAAGGTGACGTTAAACTTTGGCGCAATAAAGCGCTAGAGCATAACCTTAATCTGCACGGCATGCGCATTGCTAAAGAGGTTGCAAAAATGCAGATCGATTTAGCAGAAACCGGCCATAAGCCAACTTTAGATTTAACTGCGGGTGTCGGTTACAAAAATCAGGATTATGATGAATCCAACACGATGGATATTGACAGCACTTCCGGCAGCGTCGGCCTAAGCTTAAACGTCCCCCTCTATACGGGCGGCAGAATTACTTCTCAAGTGAAACAGGCACAGTACAGCTATGTGATGGCCAGTGAAGATTTAATACAGGCTTTCCGGGCAACTGAAGCACAGATTAACAGCGGTTATAATAATGTTCGTGCATCAATCAGTTCTATTCGCGCCTATGAGCAGACTGTAAAATCTTCAAGCAGTGCACTTGAAGCAACAGAAGCTGGTTTTGAAGTGGGTACACGTACTATTGTTGATGTTTTAGATGCGACACGTAATTTGTACGCATCAGAAAATCAGCTGGCAAACGCCCGTTACGATTACACTATTAATATGCTCCAGCTTAAATTCTCAGCGGGTACATTATCAGAGCAGGATATTACCGATGTTTCTGCAAGCCTGATTGAAGAAAAACCACAAAGCACTAACTAGTCATTAATGATTATTGCAAAAAAGGGAAGCCGGGTGCTTCCCTTTTTATTTACAAGCGATACAGGGGAAAAACTGTGTTAGAAAAGCTAAAAAAAGCGATACAAAAACGCTACAGCACTAAAATATTTAAAGCCGGTGAAGATGTTGATCAGGAAAAGCTGAACCTTTTATTAGAGACCCTGCCGCTGGCCCCAACCTCTATCAATTCACAGGCATGGCATTTATATTTGATCAGCAGCCCGGCTGAAAAAGCACGCCTGGCTGAAACAACCTGGGAAAGTAACCAGGCTAAATATAAAGACAGTTCCTATCTGTTAGTCTTTTGTGCCAAAACCACATTTGCCAGGCAGGATCTACTAGAAATTGAACAGCTCACAGCTTCTACTCGTGATGCTGAAATAAATGAAGGACGTCTGGCGATGCTTGATAATTACGTCGGCAGCATGTCGGAAAGAGATAAACAGGAATGGTTAAAACGTCAGGTATACCTTGTCTTCGGGCAGTTTCTTACTACCTGCGCACTGATCGACCTGGACAGCTGTCCTATTGAAGGTTTTGATACACAAAAAATGGATAAACTGCTGGGTTTAAAAGAAAAAGGTTTAACCTCGGTGGTCAGTGCCGTGATCGGCTCGCGTGATACAAATGACTTTAACACCCTTGATAAAGCGCAGAAAGTACGCTTCCCCAAGGAAAAAATGATCACTGAAATCAAATAGCCGTGATAAAAAAGAGAGGTTTTTAACCTCTCTTTTTACCTTTAAAAAATGATTAAGCTTCGTTACGGATAGTCTTAATTATTTCAGTGGTTGAGCAGCCCTCTTCAAACTGCAGTACTCGAACTTCACCACCGTTAGCAATTACCTCACTGCCGCCGGCAATTTCTTCAGGTTTGTAATCACCGCCTTTAACTAAAAGGTCCGGCAGTATTTCAGAAATTAAACGCTGTGGTGTTTCTTCCGTAAATTCGATTACCCAGTCAACAGCACCTAAACCCGCAAGTACTGCCATACGGCGATCCACCGGGTTAACCGGGCGCCCTTCACCTTTCAGACCGCGTACCGACTGATCACTGTTTACCGCAAGAATTAAACGATCTCCCTGCTCTCGAGCTGTGTTTAAATAAGAAACATGACCAGCATGTAAAATATCAAAGCAGCCGTTGGTCATCACCACCTTTTCTCCGCGGTGCTGGGCAAGCTTAACAGCCAGTTTTAACTGCTCTTCAGAAAGCACACCGAATCCAATTTCCTGCTGGCTGTATACCGCATTAGCCAGTTCAATGGTATTAACTGTTGAAGTACCGATTTTGCCGACAACGACACCAGCAGCGGCATTGGCTAATGTACATGCATGTTCAAATGAACTGCCGGCAGCCAGTGAAGATGCCAGCACGGAGATAACCGTATCACCGGCACCAGTTACATCATAAACTTCCTGTGCCTGCGTCGGCAGGTGGAACGGCGCGACACCTTCACGCAGCAGAGTCATACCGTGTTCACTGCGGGTAACCAGTAACGCTTCAAGATCAAATTCTTTAATGATTGCCAGGCCGCGCTCAACAATTTCCTGATCACTTGTGCAGGTCCCCACTACCGCTTCAAATTCCGATAAATTCGGTGTCAGCAGCGTTGCACCGCGATATTTTTCAAAATCAGATCCTTTCGGATCCACTAATACTTTTGCATTGGCTTTTTTCGCAAGCTGAATCATATTCTGTACGTCAGCTAATGAGCCTTTGTTGTAGTCAGATAAAATAACCACATCATTATTATTAACCAGGCGCGTGTGCATTTTCTCTAAAATAGGCGCGCTGTCAACATCATGGAAACCCTCTTCAAAGTCTAAACGTAATAACTGCTGATGGCGGCTTAATACACGTAGTTTTGTAATTGTAGGAAAGTTATCAACAGTAACAAAATCAGTATTAACATGTACTGACTGTAGACTTTTACGTAAAGCGGCCGCCGGCTCATCATTGCCAACTAACCCAATTAAGTTAACTTTACCGCCAAGAGCGGCAACATTTAATGCCACATTGGCGGCGCCGCCCGGACGCTCTTCAATCTGCTCTACTTTAACAACTGGAACAGGCGCTTCAGGAGAAATCCTGCCGGTAGGACCATGCCAGTATCGATCTAACATCACATCGCCAACAACTAAAACTTGGGCATTTGTATATTCTGGTAATGTTATTTTCATGTCGTCTCTCTTAATATAAGTTTTAAATGAAGCTGGCCGTAAGATTACCATAGTCATAACAAAATCTCATTTTCAATCATTTACGATTTTACTTTTTGCGGGCGCAGGCACCTTCAGGCGCTAACAATCAAAGGGCGGGCATAAAACACTGCTTTGGTATAACTGTCTTTTCGTGTATGAACCTTATATTTCCAGAAAGACCGGGTATAGATCATAAGAAGAAAAAACAGAGGCTTACAAATAAATACCTCCCGCCTATACTGTTTTAGGCTTATTCATCGCCTTTCAAATTTCAGGAGCCCTACTTATGTTAACTATGTTATGTGTTGATAGTAACCAGCAGCGTCTTGCGCAGATCAAACAAGATCTTCTGCCGTTAAGTGCACGCCTGACATTAATAGAAGCGTCAAATATTCAGCAGGCCGAACAGCTAATCACACAAAACAGACAGAAAATAGCTTTGATACTCTGTGCATATAAACTCGAAGACGGTAACGCAGTCAGCCTGTGCAGCCAGCCCCAGTGCAATTTAATACGAAAAATTGTTTATGCGGCCGATCCTAGCGTAGCAGAGTTAAGTGACTGCATTAATCACGGGCGTATTGACCAGTTTTTCCAGCTTCCTTACCAGGCTAAAGAGTTAACCCATATTATTCAGCGCGAAATGAGCAGTTATAAAATTAATAATCTCCAGCATGAGCAGACACAAAGCAGCATTGTTGATAAAACCTGCTTATTAAATCAGCCGGAACAGTCCGCCCCCTCTAATTTTCAGGACAGGTTTCTTGATTACTCACTGTATTCAGATTCCGAACTGTCAAATTTAGTGATTAAATCACTGCATAAAATCCTTGAAGAAAGTGATGAGCATAAAGTACGCCGTTCCTATCGGGCAAATCATATACTGACTCGCGAAGGTGAAAAAAACCGTTTTCTATGGTTTATTACTAAAGGTGAAGTACTGCTTAAGAAACGTAATGCCCAGGGCGAAACGCAGGATATTACCATTATGCAGGAAGGTACTATGGTGGGAGGCATGTCATTTCTGACCGAGGAATGCGCATTCAGCACCGGTATCACCTTAACGGACACGGAAGTATTAAAAGTTGATAATGCTATTTTTTCGCAGATTATGCAGTCTAATTCGGCATTACTAGCTCCTTTTACCAACCTGCTGCTGCGTAATTTCAACCGCCGTCTACAGCATAGTATTTCAACTGAGCTTGCACTGCAGGAAACCCTGCACTCTTTAGATATTGCTTATAATCAACTGATAGAAAGCGAAAAAATGGTGGTATTAGGCCAGCTCGTTGCCGGAGTTGCACATGAACTTAATAATCCGGTTGCCGCTATTCTACGAGGCTCTGATACCTTAACTACCCTTATTTCTACCCTGCTTAGCAGTAACAGTGAAAGTGATTTCTCAATGCTGGCACAAAAGACACTGCAGGCGGGTTTAACGGTTACCCCCCTGTCAACATCTGAAATTCGCAAACGCACGAAAGCACTGCAGGGTACCATTAAAGATAAACAGCTCGCCAAAAAAATGGTCAATATGAATCTTGACGGCAAGACTATTCCCGTGGATAACTATCTCAGCCTAAAAGAAACAATTAACTTATTAGACAAGTTTCACCAGGCCGGCACCATTCTAAGAAACAGTAATGCCTGCGCGGTGCGCATCGCCGGTTTAGTAAAAAGCTTAAAACATTATGCAGGGCAGGACAGCGAAAAATCTTCAACGATTAATATTCACGATGGATTAGAAGAAACCCTGATTATTTTTGAAAATAAACTCAAACATTATCAGGTTGTTAAAGAGTACCAGCAGCTTCCTGAGGTTGAATGTCACCCGATTGCGTTAGAGCAGGTGTGGACCAATATAATATCCAACGCAATTGATGCGACCGAAGGCAAAGGAAAACTTAAAATATCAACCTTATACCAGCCCTACAACGAAGCCCCTAGCGTACAGGTGATTATAGAAGACGACGGTCCAGGTATTCCCAAGCATATTTTAACAAAAATTTTCGAACTTAATTACACCACCAAAAGAGAGGGAAATTTTGGTTTAGGCATAGGCCTGACCATCAGTTCGCAAATAATAAAACGCCATCATGGAACGATTGAGATTGAGTCACAACCCGGTGAATTCACACGTTTTATAATCACTCTGCCGATATTTAATCCAAATATTGAAAGCGAGCGTACTTCTGTTATCGCCCATAAACATTCACCAACCTGGTGAGCAGGCAGGATTATTTTTCATCGATTGAGCGGATAAACAGCAGCAGAATAGACATAATTAACAGCAGTAACAGCTGCAGTAAAAAAGACGGGTACACAACTAGCATAGAGATAAAAAATGTAACCAGGATAATTAAATAAACGCTTCGCTTACGTTTTTTATCTATCTTTTTTTCTTTTTCCCAGTCTCTTAATATCCCGCCTAGATAGGGAGCATTTAACAAGCGCTGATGAAAACAGGGAGAGCTGCGGGCAAAACAAGCTAGTGCCAGAATAAGGAAAGGAGTCGTCGGCAGAAGAGGCACAACAATGCCGATCAACCCGAGAAGAATACTCAAGCAGCCGATACTGATTAACAGATAACGAATAATCACTTTACGCATTATTTTTTTACCCATAAAAAAAGCCCGCAGTCTGCGGGCTTTTTATAAGCAGTAGACAACCGTGAAACGGTCATAAACTGCCCAGCAATTTAACAACTTACCAGCATTCAATTATCTTAAATAAAATAATTGAATTAAGAGGCTGTTTATTACTTACCAAGCTTCTCTTTAATACGAGCAGCTTTACCAGTAAGTTCACGTAAGTAGTATAGTTTAGCTTGGCGAACCAGACCGCGACGTTTAACTTCAACGCTTCCTACAAGTGGGCTGTGAGTTTGGAAAACACGCTCAACACCTTCACCGTTCGAGATTTTACGAACTGTGAATGCAGAGTGTAAACCACGGTTACGCTTAGCGATTACAACACCTTCAAATGCCTGAAGACGCTCTTTTTCACCTTCTTTTACGCGAACACGTACGACTACAGTGTCACCCTGTGAAAATTTAGGGATATCCGTACGTAGCTGTTCATTTTCAATTGCTTGTATAATATTGCTCATTTTAATACCTTTATAGCCTAGTTAACCAATAACATCGCTGGTCAGTCGGAGTCACTTTCCAGAGCAGCAAGTATTTTTACTTGCTCGTCAGTCAGAGCTAGGTTGTTTAATAAATCGGGTCTTCTTTGTATCGTGCGCTGCAGTGACTGTTTTAACCGCCAAAGACGAATTTTTTCATGATCACCGCTCAATAAGACACTTGGCACTTGTTTTCCGTCTAACACCTCAGGACGCGTATAGTGCGGGCAGTCCAGCAGACCATCCGCAAAGGAGTCCTGCTCGGCTGATAACACATGACCTAAAACACCCGGCACAAAACGTACCACAGCATCAATTAGGATCATGGCCGGCAGTTCGCCGCCGCTTAAAACATAATCACCGACTGACCATTCTTCGTCAACCAGGCTTTCTATTACCCGTTCGTCTATACCTTCGTAACGCCCTGCAACCAGAATCAAAGCTTCAGAGCCTGATAATGACTGCGCGCCGCAATGGTCTAAACGTTGTCCTTGAGGAGAAAGATAAATCACCTTTGCCTCATGTCCTGCTTCTTTAGCGGCCTGTTTTGCTGCAACAATAGCATCCCGTAAAGGCTGTACCATCATCAGCATACCAGGACCACCGCCATAGGGACGATCATCAACCGTTCTATGTTTATCCAAAGTGAAATCACGCGGATTCCAGCATTGAATAGAAAGCAGATTATTTTTAATCGCTCGACCTGTTACCCCATTCTCGCTAATGGCCCGAAACATATCCGGGAAGAGGCTTACAACCCCTATCCACATCACTTTTCTCCTAGGGTAATCAGAAATCAGGTTCCCAATTAACTGTAATTAATTTGCCCGTAATATCTACATTAGAAATTACTTGCTCTTCAATAAACGGAATTAACCGTTCTTTTTGTCCAAAAGCATCATTCGAGTTGGCTTTTACAACAAGCACATCTTTAGAGCCTGTTTCCATCATATCGGTGACAACACCGAGATCATAACCTTTGTCAGTGTTAACCTGACACCCGATCAAATCACGCCAATAGAAGTCTTCTTCCAGTTCTGGAAGTTTATCTGGATCAACGAACAGCTCCAAACCAACTAAGGCCTGTGCTTCTTCTCTGACATCAAATCCTGCTATTTTTGCAACAAAACCATTACTGTGGCGTTTCCATTCGGTTATATTAACCTCTTGAAGCAGCCCTTTTGATTTCATTAACAACGGCTTATATTCAAAAATACTTTCAGAATCATCGGTGTAGGAGTGGACTTTTAACCAGCCTTTGATGCCGTGAACCGCACCAAATTTACCCATTACAATCGGCTCTGCTTTTTCGCTCACCTAATTCTCCTCACCTGACTGCAATTAAGCAGCTACAGCGTTATCTTTTACTAATTTAGCAACACGATCACTTAGCTGTGCGCCAAGACCAACCCAATGGTTGATGCGATCTGTATCTAAACGTAATTTTTCTGCTTTACCTTGTGCAGTAGGGTTAAAGAAACCTACTTTTTCAAGGAAACGGCCGTCACGTGCGTTACGACTATCAGTTACTACCACTTGGTAGAATGGGCGTTTTTTAGCGCCACCACGAGCTAAACGAATAGTTACCATATCGTCCTCTATTTATTATTAAACGTCGAAAGTCAGAAAATTCTGACCACTTGCTTTTGTAGAAAGCCGCAAAATTATACCCTTATTCAAAAAAAGAACAATCAAAATCACACTTTGCTCAAATTTAGTGCAGTTTATACAGCAAAAAGCCCGGGTTAGAGATGCTCTAACCCGGGCTTTAATAGCTATAAGTGTTCTAGAAAAGGATTATTTCTTTTTAAATCCGCCCAGACCTGGAGGCATTCCCATGCCACCCATGCCACCGGCACCACCACCCATTCCAGGCGGTAACATGCCCTGCATGCCGCTCATCATTTTACGCATGCCACCTTTACCCGACATTTTCTTCATCATTTTCTGCATCTGGGTAAACTGTTTAAGCAGTTTATTAACATCCTGAATCTGCGTACCAGAGCCGGCCGCAATACGACGCTTACGTGAACCTTTAATAATTTCAGGCTTAGCGCGCTCTTTTTTATTCATAGAGTTAATAATCGCTTCCATCTGAGCGGTACTTTTATCATTAACCTGGCTCTTCACAGCATCCGGCACCTGCCCCATGCCCGGAAGTTTATCCATCATACCGGCCATGCCGCCCATACTTTTCATCTGTACCAGCTGATCACGGAAGTCTTCCAGATCAAAACCTTTACCTTTCTGAACTTTTTTAGCTAATTTTTCAGCTTTCTTTTTGTCAACTTTTGTTTCAAGTTCTTCGATTAATGAAAGAACATCACCCATACCTAAGATACGAGATGCGATACGATCCGGATAGAAAGGTTCTAAGGCATCAACCTTCTCACCCATACCGATAAATTTAACCGGTTTTCCGGTAATATGACGAATAGAAAGTGCAGCACCACCACGGGCATCACCATCCGCTTTGGTTAGGATGATACCGGTTAAAGGCAGGGCTTCATTAAATGCTTTTGCAGTATTAGCAGCATCCTGACCTGTCATAGCATCAACCACAAACAGCGTCTCTACCGGGTTAATCGCCTTATGCAGGTCCTTAATCTCATCCATCATTTCGCCGTCTACGTGTAAACGGCCTGCAGTATCGACCATTACTACATCAATAAACTGCTTTCTAGCATGATCAATCGCGGCATTAGCAATATCAATAGGATTTTGTGTTATATCACTCGGGAAGAATTCAACATCTACTTCACCGGCAAGCGTTTCAAGCTGCTTAATCGCGGCCGGACGGTAAACGTCGGCACTCACTACTAAAACACTTTTCTTTTCTTTAGTTTTTAATAAACGCGCTAATTTTGCAACAGAGGTGGTCTTACCCGCACCTTGTAAACCTGCCATTAATAGGACGGCCGGCGGCTGTACAGCAAGGTTTAATGATTCATTAACCTCACCCATTGCCAGTTCAAGTTCATTTTGAACAATTTTAATAAACGCCTGGCCCGGGCTTAAGCTTTTAGATACTTCCTGGCCGACAGCACGTTTTTTTATGGATTTTATAAAGTCACGAACTACAGGCAAGGCTACATCAGCTTCTAATAAAGCCATGCGCACTTCGCGTAAGGTATCTTTAATATTGTCTTCGGTTAAACGCCCTTTGCCACTAATGTTTTTTAGGGTTTTCGACAATCGATCGGTTAAATTCTCAAACATGTTCAGATCTCGTTACTAATAAATTAACTCGATTATACGCATTTATCGATACTCAAAATAGTATTAACTTCTGATCAGCTTAATAAAGCAGATAAAAACTGTTTTAAGAACAAAGCAGCGCGTATAATTAGGTCTATTAAAAAGTAATTAGTGGGCTGATATGGATTATTTTGCGTTAATTAGTAGTTTTTTTTACATTATTGCAGGTGTGATTGCAGTTACTCAACTCTTCTCGCCTAAAAAATCTCAGCCGATCTGGCAGTTAATACCAATTACCATTGCTTTATCAAGCCACGCAGTCTGGCTGTACCAGCATATTATTCTGGTAGACGGGCAGAATCTACCTATTTTAAATGTACTCTCCCTAGTCACTTTTTTTATCTCTGCCCTTTCCAGCTTTGCCAGCAAACGCTTAAATACCGGTGTACTGCTGCCGGTGGTTTATGCTTTTACTGTGATTAATTTCATTGCCGTTGTTTATCTTCCCAGCCATTTCATTACTCACCTTGAGACACATCCGCAGGTGGGATCGCATATCATCTTTGCCTTATTAGCTTATTCGATACTGAGTATTGCCAGCCTGCTGGCAATACAGCTGGCATTTATTGATTATCGACTCAAAAACCACAAATCACCACTGACCCAGATCAACATGCCGCCGTTAATGACCCTGGAAAAAAGTCTCTTTCAGTTTATATTTATTGGTTTTGTTTTATTAACCTGCACCCTGCTGACCGGCTTTATTTTCCTGGAAGATATGTTTGCTCTGGGGAAAGCACATAAAGCAGTTTTCACCCTGATAGCCTGGGTTATTTACGCGGTCATCCTGTGGGGTCACTTTGCTAAAGGCTGGCGTGGACGTTTTGTTGTCTATATCACTATTGTCGGCTCATCAGTACTGACACTTGCTTATTTCGGCAGTCGTTTTGTCCGTGAAATTATTTTGACCTGATAATAATTAAGAATATTAAATACTGTAACCCGCTTCACTGCAGCTTTTAATTAAAACCTGATTCAGATTCCCCTGCAGCAGGGCAATGCGCTCAGCACGCAGACACTCCCAGTCACTGACCGGATACTGGCGGTGCCATACACTCATTAGTCTATACTGCTGCTTACTCATCTTATACCGCGGGTAGACGCTTGCCATATACAGATAAGTTCTGGCTATCTGCCCTCGCGCAGACTGCGGCGGCTCGGCTTTTTTAGCAGCTATCTTCATCGCACAGGATCCGAAACTGCTTTTCTGCTCTGTGAGCATAACAAAGTTATAATTACTGCGGCTGGCATTTACTGCACCGATCGCAGGAAACAAATTATACATATCAGCCTGCATAAGCTGGTATTCACCATTCACTTTCTCTGCACATCTGCGCCCTTTAAATGAATTCCCCTTGCTGTTCACACACAGAGCATTGCCCTGACGCCATTCATCAAAGGTACGCCCGAAGTTTTCCGCAGGCACTACGTGCTCCCATTCTATCTTTTTCGCCCGCTTTTTATATTTATCTGTCTGAAAACCAGCCGGCGCAGTAACCTTCTTTTTAGTATCAAACTGCGCTTCACAGTAAATGGTCTTGCGCTCTAATGCGGACATATAAACCTGCTTTTCCAGCATCTTTTTAGCTTTATTGAAAGAGTTATTAGTGGCATTGCCTGAATCAGCAAGCACAGAAAAAGGAAACAACAGAAGGAGAATTAAGTATTTGATAACAAAGCACCAAGATAAAAAGCCTCACTTTATCACCTCTATGCATTAGGCATTAATTAAAAATACATCACTAGGAAGGCAGTACAACATAATTGTTGAAAATGCCTTTATTCTTATGCGGCGACAGAAGAAAACAAAGCGGCAAAAATTTTCGGAGCTAGTCTCATTATAAGAATCTCAGTAATCATCTTTGTTTTATCTACTTTTCTTCGCTACTATCCGTAGTTAACACTAACAGCCGAAAGAGAATATTTTGAACGACATACCGACCAGTGCATTACTGATAACACTTATTATCTTAATCGTTATCTCTGCTTATTTTTCAAGTTCAGAAACAAGTATGATGTCGCTAAACCGCTACCGCTTACGCCATCTTGCCAAGGATAATAATAAAGTTGCAATTCGGGTTGAGAAGCTGCTTAATCAACCGGATAAACTGATTGGTTTAATCTTAATCGGCAATAATCTGGTTAATATATTAGCCTCTGCACTAGCAACTATTCTAGGCCAGCGGCTATTTGGTGATGCCGGTATAGCCATTGCCACAGGTGTTTTAACTCTGGTCATTCTAATTTTTGCAGAAGTTACCCCAAAAACATTAGCTGTGCTGTACCCGGAAAAAATTGCTTTTCCAAGTTCACTTATTTTACGTCCGCTGCAGAAATTACTTAGCCCGCTAGTCTGGTTTATTAACGGAATATCCAACGGTTTATTACGTATTTTCGGTATCAGCGTCACACCGCAGAATGATAATGCACTTTCTAGCGATGAACTGCGCTCTGTAGTGCATGAAGCCGGCAGCATGATCCCCGCGCATCACCAGCAGATGCTTCTGAGCATCCTTGAGCTGGAAAAGGTCACCGTTGACGAGATAATGATCCCGCGTAATGAGATTGCTGCTATTGATATCAATCAGGACTGGGACACTATTCTCAAGCAGCTGAAACACCGTACTCATACTATGACCCTGCTTTATCGCGATACCATTGATGACGCTATTGGTTTTGTACATGCGCGCGATTCTTTACTGATCCTATTAAAAGAAGATTTTACCAAAACAACACTGCTGCGCAGCGTCAGAGAATTATATTTCATCCCGGAAGGTACGCCGCTTAATACTCAGCTGGTTAAGTTCCAGAATAATAAAGAACGTATCGGTTTGGTGGTTGATGAATACGGTGATATCCAGGGCCTGGTAACGCTTGCAGATATTCTAGAAGAAATTGTCGGAGACTTTACCACTACCCGTGAGCCTCACAGCTCGCAGGAAATTCATAAACAGCAGGATGACTCTTATATTATTGAGGGCAGTTTAGGCATTCGCGATATTAATAAAGAGATGGGCTGGACGCTGCCGACTGACGGACCACGTACATTAAACGGGCTGATCCTGGAGCACCTTGAAGAGATCCCGACGGGAAAAATCAGCGCGCGGATCTGCGGCTATCCCATGGAGATTCTAGAAGTTGAAAATAACATGGTTAAGCTGGTGAAAGTCATACCACATCTGTTCACTGAAGAAAGCTGATTTAAGCGAAACCAATAAAAAAGGCGCCCTCCGAACAGGAGAGCGCCTTTTTATTTTATATGTACTACAAGCAGCTTAAAGCTGGCTTAACTGCTTTTCACTTAATGCAATATCTTCATTTTTATTAATGCCGATACCTGCATCAATAATGGCCTTAGCAATCTCTTTCGCTTCAGCTAAAGAGTGCATTGCATAAGTACCGCACTGGTATTCGTTTAGTTCCGGAATATCATTCTGCTCCTTAACTGCCAGCACATCGTTCATAGACGCTAACCAGGCAGCACTCACCTGTGCTTCAGTCGGCGTACCGATCAGGCTCATGTAAAAACCTGTGCGGCAGCCCATCGGAGAAATATCGATAATTTCTACATGGTCACCGTTTAAATGGTCGCGCATAAAACCTGCATAAAGGTGCTCCAGTGTATGAATTCCTTTCTCAGAAAGAATATCTTTATTCGGTGCAGTAAAACGTAAATCAAACACAGTAATGGTATCTTTACCCGGTGTCTGCATGGTTTTTGCAATACGCACTGCAGGCGCATTCATAATGGTATGGTCAACAGTAAAACTATCTAATAACGGCATTTTCTTTCCTTTCTATAACGGGTTGTGGTTTAGGCAAAAAACAATCGCCATAACCAGCTTGAATCTAAATTTTCCTGACAGCCTCGTAACTGGGCTGCGTATTGTTTGGAACGACTATCTACTTTTCGAGAAACTTTAATCAGCCAGGGTTTCTTATTATAACTCTTCTTTTTATATCCCCCCCAGCCTTCATGATAATTAAGATACTGCGCATAGGCATCCCATTTGGAGACACCATTAATTTTCTGCGTTTTATTGGTAAACCAGCCCATAAAATCAATGGCATCGGCAAAGTCATCTCGATCCGCCCAGCTGTTGCCGGTTTCCCGCTTATAATCAGCCCAGGTCATGGTTTTTGCCTGTGCATAACCGTAGGCGTCACTTGCCCGACCGATCGGAATAAACCAGAAGTACTGCATCGGCGGCGCTGCGTTATGTTTAAAACTGCTTTCCTGATACATCATTGCCAGCGGTACATGAATCGGCGTGCCCCACTGCTCTTTCATATCTTTAGAAGCATCATACCAGTCACGATGCTCATAAAATATTTCACAGATATTATCTGGATTTTTTGGCGGAGGAGTAGCGCAAGCCGTTAATAATAGAGCGCTAAAAATAAATATTAAATTTTTTTTGATATTCATTGAACTTATTCCTGGTCACACTGACTAATTGTTTGTAAACATTAGTAATAATATTTATAAAACCAGACACGCTGTCTAACCACCAGTGTGATAGCAACCGCGTTGCCTAATCAACAGCGTTAGAAAAACCGTTGCCTAACCATCAACGTCGCATAGTTAAACATATTATATTCCTTCAAAAGCCTCTTTTTAAAGAGGCTTTTTTTTATTCTTTTTCTAAGTTAATAAAATACTGCTGCAGATATTGATCAAAACTCAGTGTATCTTCACTTTCAATTTTCTGCTGTTTTTGTAACGAATCTGATTTTTCCTGTTCAAAAAAGCTGTCTGACCAGACACGGTACCCCTGTGCAGTTAACTCATCTTTATAGTTTTTTGCCAGGCTCAATGCCAGCGGGCCGTTATCAGAGTCATTGCCGGTAATCATTTCCAGAATACGCGCCGAGCTGGTCAGTTCAGGGCTGGCAAAACGCGGTGCAATGTGTGTTATAGCGGTCTGATAACGCGTACAGTTTCTATCCCCGTCTAATACAACGGCAAGTTCTTTAAGCTGTTCAGTAAGCCAGTTACCCCAGTCCGCAACACTCTGCTCGGTGCCGTCAATATCAAGTGTCAAACCAGGTTCACGCCCTTTGGTGACGATTTTATTGAGGTTGTCCGCAAACAATTTTGACTGTGTTTCGGATATTTCCGCAGAAGGTATAATGGCACACCAGGTCAGAAACAGATCTAGAAAGTTAACCTGCTCTTCGGTGATCCCGACTTTAGAAAAAGGATTAACATCTAAAGAACGAATTTCAATATACTCAATACCCCGGGCATTCAATGCCTGTGACGGTGTTTCGTTTCCTTTCTGTACCCGTTTCGGACGGATTGATGCATACAGTTCATTTTCAATCTGCAGTATATTGCCATTCAACTGCTTGTAGGCGCCATTTTCTTTTATCCCTAATCCGCTGAATTCAGGGGCTTTTTGAGCTAAAGCATGACGAACAGAAACAAGGTAGTTATCAATACTGTTATAACCGACATTAAGTGTAGACTGTGCGCTGCTGGTATACCCCAGATCACTTAAACGCAGCGAGGTCGCATAGGGCAGATAAATGGTGCCTTTACCCGATTTTTTAAATTCAAAATCGTTTTCTCTGCCCTGAATAAATGAACTGCATAAAGCAGGAGAAGCACCGAAAAGAAAAGGAATAACCCAGCCGTAACGGAAATAGTTACGCACAAGTCCTAAATAACCGCTGGACTGCGCATCTTTACCCGCCAAGTCAGAATTATGTATATCAGCCCAGACCGGCCAGAATGCCTGCGGCAGTGAAAAGTTATAATGCACTCCGGAGATAATCTGCATCATATTGCCGTAACGGTTTTTCAATCCCTGACGATAAGCTGTTTTCATCCGGCCTACATTTGAACTACCGTACTGTGCTAATTCAACCTGCTCTTCATTCTGTACATAACAAGGCATGCTCATCGGCCACAATGATTCGTTATTTTCTAAATTTTTAGCCGCATAATGGTGGATATCATTAAGGTAATCAAACAGCTGAGTGACATCTCTAGCAACCGGTGTAATAAATTCTAATAAGCTTTCCGCGAAATCGGTTGTAATAGAGCTATGACACAAAGCACTGCCGAAAGCGTAAGGGTGGCCTTTTTGTGAAAGTTTACCATCCGGATTAACACGTAGAGCTTCACGTTCTATACCACGACCAAAGCCGACCAGTGATTGTGGTTTTTGACCTATAACAGTCATACGTTGTTTAAAATCGAGAGACAAGAGCAGACCCTTTGAAGTTACGAAAAGAGCTAGCAGAGTACCTTAAAAAAGACACTGTTTACAAGCTTTAACTATTTTATAACAAGTGACTAAGATAACTAATTCCTCAGCTCTTGAAGTTGATTTTCACGAGAAAAACCAGACAGATAAGTTATGCTAAAAAAAAGGCCGCTTAAATAAGCGGCCTATAAAATAAAACACCCGGTTTTAACCAACTAATGCCAGCAGGACACCGGCGGCAACCGCGCTGCCGAGTACACCGGCAACGTTTGGTCCCATCGCATGCATCAACAGGAAGTTATGCGGATTAGCTTCCAGCCCCACTTTATTAGCCACGCGTGCGGCCATAGGTACAGCAGAAACACCAGCAGCACCAATTAGAGGGTTAATAGGGCTCTTCGAAAAACGTCCCATAATCTTAGCCATAATAACACCGGATGCAGTACCGATTGAGAAGGCAATTGCTCCTAACACCAGAATTCCTAAGGTTTCAATGTTTAAAAACTTATCTGCCGATAATTTAGAACCGACGCCTAACCCTAAGAAGATAGTCACGATATTAATAAGCTCGTTTTGCGCGGTTGAACTTAAGCGCTCAACAACACCACACTCGCGCATCAGATTACCGAGGCAGAACATACCAACCAGCGGTGTCGCTGCCGGTAAAAACAGAATCGTCAGCAGCAGTACAGCAAGCGGGAAAATAATCTTTTCCTTTTTACTTACCGGGCGCAACTGTTCCATCTTTATACCCCGTTCTTCTTTTGTGGTTAACGCACGCATAATCGGCGGCTGAATAATTGGTACCAGCGCCATATATGAGTAGGCGGCAACCGCAATAGCCCCCAGTAAATCAGGCGCAAGTTTTGACGCTAAGAAGATAGCTGTCGGCCCGTCTGCCCCGCCAATGATTGCAATTGCAGACGCATCCTGCAGACTGAATTCAAAACCAGGAACCAGGTTAAGCAAAATAGCCCCGAACAGCGTTGCAAAAATACCAAATTGAGCAGCCGCGCCTAAAAACAGTACTTTAGGATTCGCGATTAACGCACCAAAGTCAGTTAAAGCCCCCACTCCCATAAAGATAATTAACGGAAAAACCCCCGTTTCAATACCAACATGGTAAATGTAATAAAGCATACCGCCTTCATCATTAAAACCAGCATTAGGAATATTCGCTAAAATAGCGCCAAAACCAATCGGTAATAATAATAGAGGTTCGAATTTACGTGCAATTGCCAGGTATAATAATAAACAACCAACGGCAATCATCACCAGATCAGGCAGTCCAAAATTAGCGATGCCTGTATCCATCCAAAGTTTTGTTAATCCATTCACTTCTCTGTTTCCTTACCCGATTACAAACAGGGCTTCACCCACAGCGACTGAATCGCCTTCTTTAACCCGAACAGCCAGTACAGCACCAGATTTAGTCGCGCGGATTTCAGTTTCCATCTTCATCGCTTCCATCACCAGCAGTACATCACCTTCGCTAACCTGCTCACCTTCATTGACCAGTACTTTAAAAATGTTACCCGCCAGCGGTGCCGGAAGATCTTCACCTTCAGCATCAGAGGTGGCCGCCACGGTTGCGGAAACTGCAGCGACAGGCGCAGCAGAAGCCGGTGTTATGCCGGATATACTGCCTTCAGGGCCAACCTGAACATTAAACAGCTGACCGTCAACAGCCACAGAATAGCTTTCTACATTACCTTTTTTAGGGGCAGGCGCAGCAGTCGCCGGCTTAAGATCATCTGCACTTGGTACAGGTTCAAAAGCATCCGGATTATCACGGTTTTCTAGGAATTTAAGGCCTATTTCCGGGAATAAAGCATAAATCAGCGCATCATCAATCTCCTGCTCAGCGAGTTTAATGCCTTTCTCAGCTGCAACTTTTTTAAGCTCAGCAGCAATCTTATCCATTTCCGGTGCGATATTATCAGCAGGACGGCAGGTAATTGCACTACCGCCGTCTAGTACTTTAGCCTGCAGCTGTTCATTCACAGGAGCAGGAGCAGCACCGTATTCACCTTTTAACACACCGGCAGTTTCTTTAGTGATGTTTTTGTAACGCTCACCCATTAATACATTAATAACCGCCTGCGTACCGACAATCTGCGAAGTGGGGGTAACCAGTGGAATATAACCAAGATCTGCACGTACACGCGGTATTTCTTCTAATACATCATCCATCTTATCTGCTGCACCCTGCTGTTTCAGCTGGCTTTCCATATTGGTCAGCATGCCGCCCGGCACCTGTGCGATAAGAATACGCGGATCCACACCTTTTAATTCACCTTCAAATTTTACATATTTTTTGCGAACGTCACGGAAATATGAAGAAATTTCGGCTAATTGAGGTAATTCAAGCCCTGTATCACGTTCAGTGCCTTCGACAATCGACACTAAAGTTTCTGTTGGTGAATGGCCGTAAGTCATGCTCATTGAAGAAATTGCAGTATCAACAATATCAATACCCGCATCAATCGCTTTCTGCTGTGTTGCTACACTCAAACCGGTCGTTGCATGGCAGTGCAGTGCCAGAGGGATATCGGTAGCAGCTTTAATTTTTGTGATCAGCTCTTCTGCCGCATAAGGTTTTAATAGACCCGCCATATCTTTGATACAGATAGAGTGCGAGCCCATATCTTCCAGGCGTTTTGCCATATCAACCCAGCCGTCGATAGAGTGAACCGAGCTGGTAGTGTAAGAAATAGTACCTTGTGCATGAGCACCGACTTTAACGGCAGATTTAATTGCAGTTTCAAAGTTCCGTACATCATTCATAGCATCAAAAATACGGAATACATCAACACCATTAGTGTGCGCACGCTCAACGAATTTTTCTACAACATCATCAGCATAATGGCGGTAACCCAGCAGGTTTTGACCGCGTAATAACATCTGCTGCGGTGTATTCGGCATAGCAGCTTTTAAAGCACGGATACGATCCCACGGATCTTCACCCAGGTAACGAATACATGAATCAAACGTTGCACCGCCCCAGGTCTCTAAAGACCAGTAGCCGATCTTATCAAGTTTCTCTGCAATCGGCAGCATATCGTCGATACGCATACGTGTTGCAAATAATGATTGGTGCGCGTCGCGTAATACTACTTCTGTAATTGCGAGAGGCTTAGACATATTCACTTGCTCCTTCATTAGTTCTTTCCCCATTATGCTGCTTCAGTTTTACGATACTGCTGCACAGCACTGGTAATAGCGGCGATTAATTTTGGATTGATTTCTGACTCAGACGAGACAGTTGAGGTTTGCTTTCGCAGGACCGCGCTTTTTTTAACAGCGGGTACATCAGCAGGTATAAATTTAGCCATCAGGTTGACAGCAATCATTAATAAACCCAAAAACAAAAATACAAAGGTCATTCCTAACCCGAGTAGTGTTAATGCTCTAAATAATGACTCAGTAACATCCATACTTTGTTATCCTTTTTACATTCAGCTAATTTTGCCTGCCCATAACACATCAAATTGAATAAATATTCACTAACAATATAAGTTCAACGCATGATAAACGCTTATTTAATAAACCTCTTCATTACTTGATACCAGGTTAAGGCACCACAAACATGCATTAACCACTTCACAATTCCTTTAGATACAGGGTTAAAATTAATTAAATGACGCTTCTAAGGGACTAATATTGTACTGGTTTTTGCATAAAATTAAAAGCAGGGTAAGATCTCAGTTTGAATGCTCAAAATACCTGCAATAACAGATAGTTTTTCAAACAGTGAAGCAGTGCACAAAAAAACACAGAACAGGGGAATTTACCGGGCTAACAAAGCGGTTGAAAGTGACTAATTAAGCAGAATCGATGCAGAAAAACGGATGTGACAATTTATTCTAAAATAGTAATTTTTTATTCACTTGTGATTTATTTTACCTGCACAAAAATATTTATGGTATAGATAAATAAAGGCAGATAGAAAACAGAAATAAAAAACAGGGGGAAAATGGTGCGGGTGAAGGGATTCGAACCCCTGACCGCCTGGTTCGTAGCCAGGTACTCTATCCAGCTGAGCTACACCCGC
>NZ_KB907011.1 GCF_000381745.1 Psychromonas ossibalaenae ATCC BAA-1528
CCAGGCTCTGCAGTGCAGACGGCACAAGCCGCTCCCAAGGTTGTTGTCAGCAAACCGATTGTGCATAAGGTAAGAAGCGGTGAGTCTTTATCGCTTATTGCCTCAAAATACGACAGCACAACCAGTGAACTGAAAAGCTACAATAAGCTGCGCTCGACTTCGCTGCGTATCGGTCAAAAAATCCGTATTCCCGGCGGTAGTGAAACGGCTAAGCAGACGGTTAAAAGCAAACCGCAAGTTCATAAAGTTCGAAGCGGTGAGTCACTTTCTGTGATTGCCAAACGTTATGAGAAAAGCACCAGTGAGTTAAAAAGCTATAATAATCTGCGCTCGACTTCTCTGCGCATCGGTCAGAAAATTAAAATCCCCGGATCAGGTTATGCCGCTGTCAAAAAGCAGCCGCCTAAGGTACATCTGGTTAAAAGCGGCGAGTCACTGTCGGTCATTGCCAGTCGTTATGGAACAACCAGCCGTGTGTTGAAAAATTATAATAAGCTGCGTTCGACCTCCCTTGCCATCGGCCAGAAAATTAAAATTCCTGCTTCAGGTATTTCGCTTACTAAACATAAAGTGCGCAGCGGTGAATCACTATCGGTGATCGCTAAGCGTTACGGAACAACCACGAGTGCCATTAAAATAAGCAATAAACTAAGTTCAAACTCGCTGGCGATTGGACAAGTTTTAACTATTCCTGTTACTTAATCATTTTTTGGATAACTTCATCTAATGCCAATTCAAATTTTACCTGCCCGCCTCGCTAACCAGATAGCGGCCGGAGAAGTAGTCGAACGCCCTGCATCTGTTGTTAAAGAGTTAGTTGAAAACAGCTTAGATGCAGGTGCAACACGTATTGAAATCGAGATTGAAAAGGGCGGTGCAAAATGTATCCGTATTAAAGATAACGGTAAAGGTGTCTGTAAAGAGCAGTTAACCTTAGCGTTAAGCCGTCATGCAACCAGTAAAATAAGTCATTTAGATGATCTGGAAGCGATTGTCAGCCTGGGTTTTCGTGGTGAAGCGTTAGCCAGTGTCAGTTCGGTTTCAAGACTTACTTTTACTTCTAAACCTACTGATCAGGAACAGGCATGGCAGGCAGTGGCCGAAGGGCGTGATATGAAAGTGGATATTCAGCCGGCTGCTCATCCGCAGGGCACCACGGTGGAAGTCCTGGACCTGTTTTTCAATACTCCGGCGCGCCGTCGCTTTTTAAAAACAGAGAAAACAGAATTTCAGCATATCGATGAACTGATCCGCCGTATCGCGTTAAGCCGTTTTGAGATCTCTTTTATTTTAAAACATAATGGTAAAATAATTCGTCAGTACCGGGCCGCACAAACACAAATCCAACAGGAAAAACGCCTTGCATCTATCTGCAGCGAAAGTTTTGTTAAAGGCGCGCTGCACTTTCAAGGTAGTGATAATGAACTGAAAATCTCCGGCTGGATTTCAGACAGCTTATCGGCCAGAGTTTTGAGTGATGTTCAGTATTGTTATATCAACGGCCGTATGATCCGCGACAAGCTTATTAATCATGCGATTAAGCAGGTGTATGCCTATACTCTGCCGCCGGGGAAATTCCCCGGTTACGTTATATATATTGAATGTAATCCCGATCAGGTTGATGTCAATGTGCATCCTTCAAAACATGAAGTACGTTTTCATGAGGCGCGCTGGGTACATGATTTTATTGTCAGTACCCTGAGCAGCACTTTAAATGAAGGGCCTCTGCTCAACCCGGATGAAGCTGGCAGCGTGCAGACTAAACCCGCGGAGCATTTTTATCAGCCGCCGCAACAGTCTGAAACCGGTACGCTGCAGGAAACTTACACTGCGCCGCCTACAAGCGCCTCTGCTCCCTCTTATTCCCCGAGTTATAGCCCGGGTTATACAAAAACGCCGCTTGATGAGGCGCAGGTAAATGCTTATTGTGACTTTGTTGCTGAAGCACATTTAAGCAGTCCGTCTGCACTGCCCTTAGCACCTGAACAACAGGTTAGAGCTCCTCATACGAGTGTTTCAGCAGGTGCGCAGTTTGCACAAACATTATGCTTAGTTAAAAATGAATATTTGCTGCTTAAAATAAACCCTTCTCAACAGATACTGCAGACGACTTCACCGCTGCTGGTACTGTCTTTAAAGCAGGCTGAAGCCGTCGTTAAACAGTTTCAGTTATTTGACGCCTGGACAAACGGTGAAGTCATTTCACAGCCTTTATTACTGCCGGTGCGTGTGCAGCTTGACGCTGCTTTATTACAAATATGTGAAGATTTTCAGGAGCTGTTTAAACGTTTAGGTTTTGCTTTTAAAGTCCAGGGAAGTAAGTTGATTATCAGCAAAGTACCTGCATTACTTCGCCAGGCGCCGGTTGCTAAAATATTACCTGATTTATTAACTTACTTAACTTCTCTGGATAAGACGTTAAATGAGTCTCAGGTAAATGATTTTTGTGCTTTTTTAGTAAAAACGCAGCAGAAGTATCAGCTTGAAAGCTGCCAGTGGACAGAAAAAACAGCTTTATCACAGTTAGATTTATTACTGTCTCTTTTTTCCGGGAATATGAGTTTGTATCAGGATATTCTCTTTCATGAACCCGATTTATCACTCTTAGTACAAGGTTTTTCAGATGAGTAAACAAGCGACTGCTATTTTTTTAATGGGCCCTACCGCTTCAGGGAAAACCGATTTAGCGATTCGACTTGCACAGGAGTGCCGTTGTGAAATTATCAGTGTAGATTCTGCATTAATATATAAAGGCATGGATATCGGCACCGCAAAACCGACACAACAGGAACAGGCACTTGCACCGCACTCCTTAGTGGATATTATTGATCCGCTTGAATCTTATTCTGCCGGGGATTTTCGTGATGATGCGCTGCGTTTGATGAAAGAGATAACAGACCGCGGCAATACACCGTTATTAGTCGGCGGCACCATGCTTTATTACAAAGCATTGCTGGACGGCTTGTCTCCTCTGCCTAGCGCAGATCCTGAGATTCGCGCACAAATTGAAAAACAAGCCGCCGAGAAGGGCTGGCAGGCCATGCACGATTTACTGCAGGAGATCGATCCGGTTTCTGCAAAGCGTATTCATGTTAACGATCCGCAGCGTTTATCACGTGCGCTTGAGGTTTACCGTATTTCCGGTAAAAGCATGACGGAATTAACGCAGGTGAAAAGCGATCCTATTCCCTATGATGTAAAACAGTTTGCTATCGCACCGGCTGAAAAGACCGTTCTGCATGAGCGCATTGAACGCCGTTTTCAGTTAATGCTGCAGGGCGGATTTGAACAGGAAGTGCAGGCACTGCACGATCGAGGCGATCTGCACCTGGATCTTCCCTCAATGCGCTGTGTTGGTTACCGCCAGATGTGGGAGTATTTAGACGGCAGCATGGATTACGATGAGATGGTTTTTCGTGGTGTTGTTGCAACCCGGCAGCTGGCTAAAAGGCAAATGACTTGGCTTCGAGGCTGGAAAGATGTAACTTGGCTGGAAAGTGGCTGCGAACAGAATTTTGATCTTATCAAATCGGTTTTATAAAAACGCCAAAACATTTGCCTGCGGCAAAGCTTTTTATCAAAGGATTGGGGCTTTGAGGCTGGAAAGATGTAACTTGGCTGGAAAGCGGCATTTCTAATACGGACACGATTTTACTAAAAAGCTATTGTTAACCTGTTTTTTAGCTGATTATCGTGTTTTGGTAGTGTCTGTTATAAGCTGTAAATACAGTTACTTGTTTAGAAAGTGTTATGGATCAAAATTTTGAGTATTGAAATCGGTTTTTATTTAACCATTGTTTATACTGGTTTCGCTTTAAAATAACTAATAACAATAATAAGGAACAATGATGGCTAAAGGACAATCATTACAAGATCCGTTTTTAAATACGCTGCGTAAAGAACGAATTCCAGTGGCTATTTATTTAGTAAACGGCATTAAGCTGCAGGGACAGATTGAATCGTTTGATCAGTTTGTTATTCTGCTAAAGAATACTGTAAGCCAGATGGTTTACAAACATGCTATTTCGACGGTTGTTCCTGCGCGGTCCGTACCAACTATCCCGCATGTTGAAACACATGATTAGCCTGTTCTCAGGTTTTTAATTATTTATTCTGGCTTGCCTTTGTGCAGGCCATTTTTTTATCTAATCCTCAGCATGGTTATGTTAGGATTAACAATTCGTTATTTTCCCCCATTTTCTTCTTAATTGGAGCTTTATTTGTTTGATCGTTACGAAGCCGGTGAACAGGCTGTATTAGTTCACATTTCTTTTTCTGATGACAATAACAAAGAAGACCTAGATGAACTAAAGTTACTGGTTAGTTCTGCTGGTGTTAATGCACTGGACACAGTCACAGGTCCGCGAAAATCACCACATGCCCGTTATTTTGTCGGTACTGGTAAAGCCCAGGAAATTGCAGATGCCGTACAGACTCTGCAGGCTGATGTGGTTATATTTAACCATGCTTTAAGTCCGGCTCAGCAGCGTAATTTAGAAGCGTTGTGTGAATGTTTAGTGTTAGACCGAACTGCGCTTATCCTGGATATATTTGCTCAGCGGGCACGTACCTATGAAGGGAAATTACAGGTTGAGCTTGCGCAGCTGCGTCATCTGTCAACGCGTCTTATTCGCGGCTGGACGCATTTAGAACGCCAGAAAGGCGGGATAGGTTTACGTGGTCCGGGTGAAACACAGTTAGAAACAGACCGACGCTTATTACGGGCGCGTATCAGCACCATTAAATCCCGTCTTGCAAAAGTAGAAAAACAACGGGAGCAGGGGCGCCGTTCACGGCAGCGTAACGAAGTGCCGACTATTTCATTAGTGGGTTATACCAATGCCGGTAAATCTACCCTGTTTAATCAGATTACTGATGCTGATGTTTATGCCGCCGATCAGTTATTTGCAACGCTGGATCCGACACTGCGTAAAATTGATGTTGAGGATGTGGGTAACTGTATTTTAGCGGATACTGTTGGTTTTATTCGCCACCTGCCGCATGATTTAGTGGCCGCCTTTAAAGCGACACTGCAGGAAACGCGTGAGGCGACGCTGCTGCTCCATGTTGTTGACTGTGCTGATGAGTGCTATCACGATAATATCAATGCCGTTGAAAATGTGCTGGCAGAAATTGACGCCGGAGAAGTGCCGCAGTTGATGGTGATGAATAAGATTGATGCGCTTGAAGATGTTCGTCCCCACGTTGATTACGACGATCAGGGCAAACCGGTGCGTGTCTGGTTGTCAGCACAAAGCGGTGCTGGTATTGAGCTGTTGTTTGAAGCATTAACTGAACTTTTAAAAGGGCAGATTCGTTCCCTGCGTCTGGCGATTCCGCCGGCACAGGGTAAATTACGTGCATTATTTTACCAGCTGGACTGTATCGAGCATGAATCTTATGCTGAAAATGGTGATTGTATACTGGATATTCGTTTGAATAATATTGACTGGTCACGCTTGATAAAACAGCAGGGCGCCTCAATAGAAGAGTATATCGTTAACATTAATTAACATGCTGCCTACATAATATGTCATGTTCGCTTTATTATTACAGTGAACATTGCTACATTGCAGTTAACAATTTGTTTGTATTACTTAATCGGGAGCTAAATATGGCTTGGAACGAACCGGGTAAAGATGATAAAAAAGATCAAGACCCGTGGAAAAACAATGATAAAAAGAACGATCAGGGACCGCCGGATTTAGATGTCGTTTTCCAGAAACTAGCAGACTTATTTGGTGGTTTATTTGGTAAGAAACCATCTTCAGGCAGCGGCGGCAGTAATAGTAATGGTGGTAAATTTGCCGTGATCACAGTATTTGCTGTGCTTGCTATTGTCTGGTTTGTCAGCGGCTGGTATACGATAAAAGAATCAGATCGCGGCGTAGTTTTACGTTTTGGTGCTTACAATTCGCAAGTTGAACCTGGACTGCACTGGAATCCTAAATTTATTGATCAGATAATCCCGATTAACGTCGAAGCATTCCGTACCATGCCGACAACTGGTTTCATGCTGACTGAAGATGAAAACATTGTTAATGTGGCGATGGAAGTACAGTATCGAATTATTGCTCCTGAAAAATACCTGTTCAGTGTAACTAATGCTGATGACAGCTTACTACAGGCGCTTGACAGTTCATTACGTTTTGTTATCGGTCATTCAACCATGGATGACGCATTAACAACAGGTCGTGAAACGGTACGTCAACAAAGTTGGGAAATGCTGGATAAAATTATCGAACCTTATGATCTGGGTATCGAAATTGTCGATGTCAACTTACAGCAGACACGTCCGCCTGAAGAGGTAAAAGACGCCTTTGATGATGCGATAGCCGCACAGGAAGATGAAGAGCGTTTTGTACGGGAAGCTGAAGCTTATGAGCGGGAAAGAGAACCGATTGCTCGTGGTCAGGTGAAACGTATTGAACAGCAGGCACAGGCTTATAAAGAAGGTATTATCCTAAAAGCGCAGGGTGAAGTTGCCCGCTTTAATAAATTATTACCTGAATATAAAGCTAGCCCGGAAGTTACGCGTCAGCGTCTTTATCTTGAAACCATGGAGTCAGTGTTAAATAACAGCTCTAAGGTGTTAATTGATAATAAGGCCGGCGGTAATTTAACCTTCCTGCCTCTGGATAAATTAATGAGCAAGCAGAACACGACTCAGAGTAACGCTGTTTCTGAGATTGAAACACGCTCTCGAGCTGATGAGAAAGCAGATAAAGATGAACGTTTATCCGGCAGTGACCGATTCTCTCGTAACAGCAGTCGTACAGGGAGAGATTACTAATGAAAAGATTCTTAATAATACCTATCGCGCTGGTTCTGATCTTTATGAGCAGTGCATTTGTTGTTACTGAAGGGCATCACGGTATCGTAATGCAGTTCAGCAAGGTTAAACGTGATGCTGAAGGTCTGCCGGTTGCCTACCCTCCAGGTTTACATTTTAAAGTACCGTTTATTGATTCTGTTCGCATTATGGATACACGTATCCAGACACTTGATGATCAGGCTGACCGTTTTGTAACATCGGAGAAAAAAGATTTGATTATCGACTCCTATGTTAAATGGCAGATTGATGACTTAGCTGTTTATTACCTGGCAACCGGTGGTAATAAGATGCAGGCTGAAGCGTTACTTAAGCGTAAAATCAATAATGGACTGCGTAGTGAGATTGGTTCGCATACCATTAAAGATATTGTTTCGGGTAAACGCGGTGAAGTAATGGAAACGGCACTTAAACGTATGGCCCGTTCATCAGAGCTGGGGATTCAAGTTGTTGATGTACGTATCAAGAAAATAAACCTGCCTGATGAAGTCAGCAGCAGTATTTACAAGCGTATGCGTGCTGAACGATTAGCGGTGGCTAAAGAGCACCGTTCTCAAGGTCAGGAAAAATCAGAAGTGATCCGCGCAAATATCGACCGTAAGATTTCGATTATGCTGGCGACAGCAAATAAAGAGTCTTCAGAGGTTCGTGGTGCCGGTGATGCACAGTCTTCGAAAATATTTGCAGACTCATATACTCAGGATCCAGAGTTCTTTGCCTTCCTGCGTAGTATGAAAGCTTATCAGAAGAGTTTTTCTGATAAAGATGATGTGATGGTCTTAAGTCCTGACTCTGACTTCTTTAAATATATGAATAGTAAAGGTTAATATTTATTATCCTGGTTTTTAAAGGGGCGGTTTACCGCCCTTTTTTGTGCCTGTAATAAAGACAGCTGCGATTTGTTTATTAAAGATATTGAAATACAGGATTAATGTTTGCTAAAATCCTTTCTCAATTCGCTAGAGAAATGTGATTCTGATGGGAAAAAACGTAGTAATTCTTGGCACTCAATGGGGTGACGAAGGTAAAGGTAAGGTTGTAGACCTACTGACAGACAAAGCGCAATGGGTAGTTCGCTATCAAGGTGGACACAATGCGGGTCATACACTTGTAATTGATGGAGAGAAAACAGTTCTTCATCTGATTCCATCAGGCATCCTGCGTGAAAACGTAAAATGCGTTATCGGTAACGGTGTTGTTTTAGCACCTGATGCTTTGTTCAAAGAGATGAACATGCTTATCGAACGCGGCATTCCTGCAAAAGAACGTCTTTCAATCAGTGAAGGCTGTCCTCTTATTCTTCCATACCATGTTGCACTAGATGTAGCGCGCGAAAAAGCACGCGGCAATAAAGCAATCGGTACTACCGGTCGTGGTATTGGTCCGGCATACGAAGATAAAGTTGCCCGCCGCGGTTTACGTGTTGATGATCTATTCGACATGGCATCATTTGCAGTGAAACTTAAAGAAGTAATGGAATACCATAACTTCCAGCTGGTTAATTACTACAAAGAAGAAGCGGTTAGTTACGAAGATGTGCTTGCACAGATGACTGAAATGGCTCCTTTATTAATCAGCATGGTTATCGATGTAACTGATGAGTTAGATAAAGCCCGTTTACGTGGTGATAATATCTTATTCGAAGGCGCTCAAGGTACGTTACTTGATATCGACCACGGTACATACCCGTACGTAACTTCTTCAAATACAACTGCCGGCGGCGTAGCTACGGGCAGTGGTTTTGGTCCAACACACCTTGATTATGTGTTAGGTATTGTTAAAGCTTACACAACACGTGTTGGCTCCGGTCCATTCCCGACTGAATTATATGACGGTATCGACAAACTTGATCCTGCCGGTAAACATCTTGGTACTGTAGGTCATGAATTTGGTGCTACAACGGGTCGTTTACGCCGTACAGGCTGGTTTGATGCTGTTGCAATTAAACGTGCCGTGCAGCTGAATAGTATTACTGGTTTCTGTTTAACAAAACTAGACGTATTAGACGGTATGGAAGAGATTAAAATCTGTACTGGTTATACAATGCCGGACGGTAAAGTGGTTGATGTACCGCCTATGTCTGCAGACGGTTACGAAGTCGCTGTTCCTGTTTACGAATCTATGCCGGGCTGGACTGAAAGTTCATACGGCGTAACTTCTTACGATGCATTACCAGAAAATGCGAAAGCATACATCAAACGTTTAGAAGAAGTTACCGGTGTACCAATGGATATTATCTCTACTGGTCCTGACCGTAACGAAACAATGATTCAGGTTAACCCGTTTAACTAATCATCTGTCTAAAGCTTAATAAAAAAGCCCTTATCACTGCAAAGTGATAAGGGCTTTTTTTATCTCAATTTCTCCCCTCCGTTGAGTATGTCTTTTCTAATTTATCTTCTAATCTATTGTAATTAATAGGAGCTTTGTTGTTCTGTGTATTAAGTATATCTTTCAGCGAGAGCGTTCCTGCGGCTGACAAACAAGGGATAGTGATATGAGTAAGATTGATCGTAAACAAGTTGTGTCTTTAATTGAGCTGATTGGAGGGCAGGATAATATCGCCAGTGTCAGTCACTGCCTGACACGCTTACGTTTTGCCTTAATTGATCCGGAACTAGCAGATCTGAAAAAGATTGAAAAGATTGCCATGGTCAAAGGCTGTTTTACCAATGCCGGACAGTTCCAGGTGGTCATTGGCACTGAAGTTGATCAAGTCCATAAAATATTAACCGAGATAACAGGCGGCAAAGGGGCCGATAAAGAAGCAACAAAGCTGGCTGCACGACAGAATATGAATCTTCTTGAGCGTTCTATCTCGCATATGGCGGAAATTTTTGTACCGCTTTTACCGGCCATTATAACCGGCGGTTTAATCCTTGGTTTTCGTAATGTGATCGGTGATATCCGCATGTTCGACGGCAAAACCCTGGTTGAAATAAGCCAGTTCTGGGCGTCGCTTCACTCTTTCCTATGGCTGCTTGGTGAAGCTATTTTCCACTTTCTACCGGTTGGTGTCTGCTGGGCGACGGTAAGAAAACTGGGAGGAACACCGATTCTGGGTATTGTACTGGGTATTACGCTGGTTTCGCCGCAGTTAATGAATGCTTACGGTATTGGTTCGGGAACCCCGGAGGTCTGGGACTTTGGTTTCTTTGCTATGGAAAAAGTAGGTTATCAGGCGCAGGTTATCCCGGCAATATTAGCAGGCATGGCACTCGCAATGATTGAAACCAATCTTAAGCGCATTATTCCAGCGTACTTGTATTTAGTGGTTGTACCCTTTGTATCGCTGCTTACCGCCGTTGTATTAGCACACTCTATTATCGGCCCCTTAGGCCGTGAAATCGGTGACGGCGTAGGTTATGTTGCTAAGGCCGCGATGACCGGGGATTTTGCTGTTTTAGGCTCGATGGTTTTTGCTTTCTTTTATGCTCCTTTAGTTATTACCGGTATTCACCATACGACTAATGCAGTTGATCTGCAGTTAATGCAGGATCTTGGAGGTACTCCAATCTGGCCGCTGATTGCATTGTCTAATATTGCCCAGGCATCTTCTGTAGTGGGTATTATCTGGATCAGTAAAAAACATAATGAGCGTGAAATATCTGTGCCTGCCGCTATATCTGCTTATTTAGGTGTTACTGAACCCGCTATGTACGGCATTAATTTAAAATATAAATTCCCTATGTTATGCGCAATGGCCGGCTCTGCACTGGCTGCCGGCATCTGCGGTTTCGCCGGGGTAATGGCTAATGGTATCGGTGTCGGCGGGTTACCCGGTATATTATCAATCCAGCCGCAGTATTGGGGGGTGTATGCCCTGGCTATGCTGGTCGCTGTAGTCGTGCCGATAATACTAACACTGCTGCTGTATAAACGCGCTCAAAAAAGAGGGGATCTTGAAGATCTTGAGTTAATTGAAGATGAATTAGAAGCTGTAATTCGTTAACTGTTGATGCAGATGTTATCCCGTGAGTGTGAAGTTGTAATCAGGGGAGAGCAGACTAAGAATAAACCTGAGAGTGAATATATGAAAACACAACAGAAACAGTGGTGGCATACAGCGGTTGTTTATCAGATTTATCCTAAAAGCTTTTGTGACAGCGGCGCTAAAGGCACTGGTGATATTAAAGGTATTATCTCTAAACTTGATTATCTTAAAACTCTGGGGGTTGATGCGCTCTGGCTTACTCCTGTCTACCAGTCACCAATGATTGATAATGGTTATGATATTTCTGATTATTACACTATTAACCCTGATTTCGGCTCTATGGATGATTTTGATCTGCTCTTGAAAAATGCTCATTATAAAGGGATGCGTATTATCCTGGATATTGTGGTTAATCATACCTCGACCGAGCATAAATGGTTTAAATCTGCGCTTGCCGATAAAAACAGTCAATACCGTGATTATTATATCTGGAAAGATCCGGTCAACGGCCGGGAGCCGACTAACTGGCAGTCAAAGTTCGGCGGCAGCGCATGGGCGTTAGACAAGAAAAGCGGGCAGTATTACCTGCATCTTTTCGCCCGAGAGCAGGCTGATTTAAACTGGGAAAACCCCAAAGTGCGTGATCAGGTAAAAGGTATAATCAGCTTCTGGGCCGAAAAAGGAGTGGACGGTTTCCGCCTTGATGTTATTAACCTGATCTCGAAACAGCAGGAGTACCCTGACGATCGGCACGGGGATGGACGTCGTTTCTATACCGACGGTCCGCGAGTACATGAATTTCTGCGTGAAATAAGTGATGCGGTATTTAATAAATACGGCTCTGTGACGGTGGGAGAAATGTCTTCGACGTCACTTGAACAGTGCCGCCGCTATTCGGCACAGGATGGCAAAGAGCTGTCTATGGTGTTTAATTTCCATCATTTAAAAGTCGATTATGTTGACGGTGAAAAATGGACGTTGGCACCTTTTGATTTTTTACAGCTGAAAAGTATTTTTAACCACTGGCAGCAGGGTATGTATGAAAGGGGCTGGAGTGCACTTTTCTGGTGTAATCATGATCAGCCTCGTATTGTCAGCCGTTTAGGCAATGCTCAAACGTACCGGCTTGAGTCTGCAAAAATGCTGGCTGCTTCAATTCATATGATGCAGGGAACACCGTATATCTATCAGGGAGAAGAGATTGCAATGACCAATCCTGGCTACAGCTCAATTGAGCAGTACCGGGATCTTGAAAGTACTAATATGTACGATATTATGCTTAACCGCCAGGGGAAAAGTAAACAAGAGGCCCTGGCTATTCTTGCTCAGAAATCACGTGACAACTCCAGAGCGCCGATGCAGTGGAACAGAGAGGCTCACAGCGGCTTCACAAAAGGTATACCGTGGCTAGGGGTCGCAGATAATTATAAGCAGATAAATGCACAGCAGGCGCTTGCTGATAAAAATTCAGTTTTTTATTTCTACCAGCGCCTGATACAGCTGCGTAAAGAAGTTGAAGTGATTACTAGCGGGGATTATCTCGATTTAGCACCAGATCATGCGCAGATCTTTTGTTATCAGCGCCGTAGTGAGCATCAGATACTTATCTGCGTTAATAATTATTACCCTGAAAGAGTTGAATACGAACTGCCGTTAAATTTAGCTGTCAGCACAGGAAAATATATACTGGCCAATTACCCGAAGGTATTAACAGAAAAACCTATGCGTCTGCTGAAACTCAGACCTTATGAATGCCGTGTGCTGCTGATTGAATAATAAAAAAAGCCCCGGGCAGTTTTAAATTACCAGGGGCTTTTATTTTTTCTGTCGCAGATAGTTATGCGGTACGGGCTGCTGCCAGGTGCGCCAGGCTGATTAGTGCCTGTTTGTATTCATTGTCTGGCAGAATACTTAAGGCTTCGATTGCTTTATCCGCTTCTTCCATGGCGCGCTGTTTTGTATACTGCAGTGCGTTTGTTTCATGCAGTGCCTGCATTATCTCATCAAAGTGTTCCATGCCGTTGGCTTTTTCTATGGCCTCTCTAATTAAGCTTACCTGTTTTTCACTGCCGTGCTTAATAGCATATAAAAGAGGCAGTGTTGGTTTGCCTTCAGCGAGATCATCACCGGTATTTTTTCCCATCTCCTGCGCGTCTGAGCTGTAATCCATGACATCGTCGGTCAGCTGGAAAGCTGTACCTAAGTATTTTCCGTAATTAAGCAGCGCTGTTTCAATCTCTGCCGGCTGCTCGCTTAATACTGCAACCAGCTGGCTGGCCGCTTCAAACAGTTTTGCTGTTTTATAATAAATAACGTCCATATAACTTTCTTCTGTTGTATCCGGATCGTTACAGTTCATTAACTGCAGTACTTCGCCTTCAGCAATGATATTGGTTGCTGATGATAAAATAGTTAATACTTTTAAATTCTGTAGTTCAGTCATCATCTGAAAAGAACGTGTATGCAGGAAGTCTCCGACCAGTACGCTGGCCGCATTGCCGAATAAAGCATTGGCAGTTTTTTCGCCGCGGCGCAGGTCGGATTCATCAACAACATCATCGTGCAATAATGTCGCGGTATGAATAAATTCGATGATTCCTGCAAGTTTTGTGGTTTTATGATCATGGACATTCAGGGCTTTGGCCGCTAAAACGGTAATCAGAGGACGGATGCGTTTTCCGCCGCTGTTAATGATATAAAACCCAAGCTGGTTGATTAATGCAACATCAGAGCTTAATTGTGCCATGATCAGTTCATTGACTTGATTCATTTCAGTTAAAGAAATTTGCTGAATTTGTTTAATATTCATGGTCTTGATGTTCCGAATTTTAACACTTAAAAAATAGTGCATATTATTGCCCTTTATTGTCATTATCACAACTCCGTTAAGTGCGATTTATATAACTAAATTTTTGCTCCTATTATCCTTTGCAAAGCTTGAAACTGGCTTTGTAAGTTGTTGATTTTAGTTGAAAATTTGTATTGTTTGTTTTTTGTTCGATGAACCGTGAGGCAGTTGTTAATTTTTTTACTGTATTTTTCCTAAATATGATTGCCAAAAGATGTACTTTGCCGTAGACTCCGCCTCCATTGTGATTAATAAGTGTGCTCTCGAAGCTTGGTTTCTTAATGAAACAGCACGAGACGCCTGAACGGAGTAATAAACATGTACGCTGTTATCCAGAGTGGTGGCAAGCAACACCGTGTTGCTGTTGAACAAACTCTTCGTTTGGAAAAACTAGACGTAGAAGCCGGTGCAACTGTAGAATTTGATAAAGTTCTTCTAGTAGCTAACGCTGAAGACGTTAAAGTTGGTGTTCCATACGTAGACGGCTGTAAAGTAACTGCTGAAGTAGTTTCTCACGGTCGTGGTAAAAAAGTAAAAATCGTTAAGTTCCGCCGTCGTAAGCATTCGCGTACTCAAGCGGGTCATCGTCAGTGGTTTACTGAAGTTAAAATTACTGCAATTAACGCTTAATTAGGAGTTATTAAAAATGGCACATAAAAAAGCTGGTGGTAGTACTAATAACGGTCGCGATTCAGAAAGTAAACGCCTAGGTGTTAAACGTTTTGGTGGCGAATCAGTATTAGCGGGTAACATTCTTGTTCGTCAACGTGGTACTAAATTCCACGCTGGAACTAACGTAGGTCTTGGTAAAGACCACACTTTATTCGCTAAAGCGACTGGTGTAGTTAAGTTCGAACAGAAAGGTCCTCAAAACCGCAAATTTGTAAGTATCGTAGCTGAATAATCAGTTTCGATTTAGCATTCGAAAAGCCTCGCTGATGCGGGGCTTTTTTTTTATTTATAATTTTATATAAATAAAGTATTTATTTCTATTTCTACATAAATATGTGATCTATGTTGAATAGAAATGAGTATAATTATTCGCATTAAAGGTTTGCCTGTTTAAGGTAGGCATATTGTTTTTGGAGATTGTAATGAAGTTTGTTGATGAAGCAAAAATAAAGGTTGACGCTGGAGACGGCGGCAATGGCGTTATCGGCTTCCGTACAGAAAAATATATCCCTCGCGGCGGCCCGAACGGCGGTGACGGTGGTGATGGCGGCGATGTTTACCTGCAGGCAGATGAAAATCTGAATACGCTGGTTGATTTCCGTTTTGTGCGTTTTTACAATGCCGAGCGTGGAGAAAACGGCCAGACCCGTGATTGTACCGGGTCACGTGGTAAAGATAAAATTATTACCGTGCCTATTGGAACACGTTGTCGCGATGATGATACCGGAGAAATCCTTGGTGATTTAACCACGAACGGACAAAAACTAATGGTTGCTAAAGGCGGCTTCCACGGTTTAGGTAACGCGCGCTTTAAAACTAGTACTAACCGTGCTCCTCGCCAGAAAACTGATGGTACGCCGGGTGAAGTTCGTAATCTGCTTTTAGAGTTATTATTACTTGCTGATGTGGGTATGTTAGGTCTTCCTAATGCCGGTAAGTCTACTTTTATCCGCAGTGTTTCAGCTGCAAAACCAAAAGTAGCTGATTACCCGTTTACAACATTAATCCCGAATCTGGGTGTTGTAAGTATGGGTTATGGAAAAAGCTTTGTTATTGCCGATATTCCGGGGTTAATTGAAGGCGCTTCTGATGGTGCTGGTCTAGGAACACGTTTCCTGCGTCATTTAGAGCGCTGCCGTGTTTTACTGCATATGATTGACTTATTGCCAGCAGACGGCAGCTGCCCTGCTGAAAATGCACTGGTTATCATTGAAGAGTTAAAAAAACACAGTCCGAAACTGGCAAGCAAACCACGCTGGTTAGTGTTCAACAAAACGGACCTTCTATTAGAAGATGAAGCTGAAGAAGTTATGCAGCGTGTTAAGGATGCGCTTGAATGGGACGGCCCGGTTTATAAAACAGCCGCTATTTCTAAAACGGGTACAAATGATGTCTGCCAGAGTGTTGTTAGTTACTTAGAAGAGTTACCAGCTGAGTTTACGCCGGAAGAAGAGCGTGCACAGGTTGAATTCCAGTGGGATGATTACCATGAAACTGCGATGGATGATGCTAACGCTGACTACGATGATGACGACTGGGATGATGATGACGAAGAGATGATGGAAGTTATCTACGTTAAGGAATAGCAGGTTATTAGATAACCTTGTAATTCTTCATCTAAGTATATAAAAATGCCGTTTAGATTATTTCTAAACGGCATTTTTTTGAACTGTCTATTACAAAAGTATTTTTAGTTCTCTTAGGTAGTGTGTAAAAGCTTCCGCAGGTTTAATGCCGAAGTCATGTACGTCGCCTTGTTTTTTCATCAATGCTTGATAGCCGCCTTTACCACTGGACATATAACCGGTAGTGACGATGGAATAGAGTTTATCCATGTGCAGATCTGATAACTCTCCCTGTGCATTGTGCTGGTATACTTTACTGACACCATCGCTTAACTCTGTGCTGTGCAGTTTCATAGACAGATTTGAAAAATAAGGGTAGCTTCCCGTACTTCCTGCAGGATCTACGCTGCTTTTCACTGCGCTGTTAATCGCTTCAAATAAAGCTTTTCCGCTGATCTGATAAGACTGTACTGAAATTGCAAAGGGCAGTAGTTTACCGGAAATATCTGCTGCGCTTACCGCTGACTGTAGTAGGTGAGTTCGTACAGCACCTGCATTAATAATAGCAAAATCAACATGCTTATTATTTTTTCTGGCGTAATGCAGAAAAGACTGCGCGACGATAGGCGCAACTTGACTGCCGCCTTGCGCATCGGGAATTCTCAGGTGTCGTTTGCTGGTTAATACATGACCGACAATATCATTTTTAAAATGCTCTATTTCAGGGCGAAAATGAGTGTCTAATAATTTTTCAACCCGGTCACTGCGGTTTTCAAAGCTGATATTTTCCTGCTGTGCAAGATAGTGCTCCGCTGCCTTTAAGTTATATTGTTGTGCAGGGCAGTTAATCGTCAGGCTGTTTTTCTCCAGGAGCAGTTTATTACCGCCGCTGATGGAGATTATTGTTCCTGAGGCAGTCAGTGTAAGCTCTGCACATCCGGCTGCCATAGCATTGTGTCCTGCCTGCACGATATAGCAGTTATTGACCGCTTGTGCATAGGCTGTTTCCTGAGCCAGACCGACATTGGAAAAATCACCCTGCAGGGTGTGACTGTGTCCGCCGATAATTAAACTGATACCGTCGACGGCTTCTGCTAAGCGCTTATCTTGAGCATAACCAAGGTGGCTGATAACAATAATGCAGTTAATGCCTGCGCCTTGAATTTCACTGACCATAGACTGAGCACAGCTGATATGATCGCTAAAATCAACAGCGGGTCCCGGGCTGGCAATAGTATCCATGTCCGTAATACTTAAAGCAAAAACAGCAATCGATAAGCCGCTAATAACCTTGATTATGTAGGCGGGGCCTTTGTGATCATTAGACGAGCACAGCAGCCTGCCGGAGCATTTCTCCAGTGCTGAACCGCCGTCTTTTTTTAAGCTCATATTAGCTGACAGTAACGGAAAGTCGGCCTGATCAATAAATCGGGCCAGCAGCTTGTCACCCGTATCAAGTTCGTGATTGCCGACAGCCATTGCATCAAGCTGCATTGTATTGAGTACTGCCGCATTAGCCCTTCCTTTAAAGCATGTGAAGTACACGCTGCCTTCAAAAGAATCCCCTGCATGAACAAATAGAAAGCCGGCTTCCTGCTTCTGCGCTTTGTTTCTTTCTTTACGGGCAAACGAATCGATCAGTGAGTAACCACCGCAGGCAGCTGTTAACTCTGTCTTGTGTCTATTGAGCGGAATGTGCATCTGTAAAGGAGAGGGTTCAAAATGTGAATGGGTATCATTGATATGAACTATCTTAAGCTTTATTTCACTATTGTTTTTGTGCAATGTCACCTCTGGTTGTCTGCTTTGATATTGAATCATTTTAACCTGTTTTTAACCTTGATGGTAAATATACTTTATGGCAGTTGTAATGACGGGGCTCCGCTGCTGCTTATCTTTTTGTTATACCCGTTATCATTCAAGATGCAAAAATCAGCAAGTCGTAAGGTAAACAGATTCTAGGCGTGAAGGTGAAGATCTAACGGGTTAAATCGAGACATCACAATAACGAAGATGATTATCTTACGGCTTGCCCTGCGGGTCGCCAGCTCGAAAACCAATACTGCGTTGCAGCATTCGATAAGGGCTAGCCATTTAAAGATTAAAGTCTTTATTTTAATCTTACCGACAGAGGATTAACGTAGTTAATCGCTCGAAAGGTCATCATGCTGCGCCTTGTCTTGGTGTCCCAGCTTGCGACTGATAAATGCATTTTGATTGGTAATGGGTATATAAGAGTGAATATCATTTAATTTCAATTTAAAAGTCATGTTCTGATATTATCGAAATATATAATCCTAAGTTCAGGGATAACTGTTTAGTACTAAGGAGTAGTCATGGTAGAAAAAGTAGAGTTATATTTGCAGCAGCTGCTGATGTCGCTGCACATCGGTAACTGGATGGGTAATTTTATTGTCGTTTTAGTTATTACTCTGTTAATACAGCTGTTCTGGCGTTCTTTTTCCAGAAAAACAGAGCGCTTAATAACCCGCACCAGTAACTTTTGGGATGACATTGTATTCTTTGCTTTACTGCGTCCGGTAAACTGGCTGATTGTATTGATGGGCGGTTCAATGGCGCTGCGTGTTATTGCAGAAAGTGAACAGCTGCTAATCTCCAGTTACCTTCCACTAGTACAGAAAATTTCTATTCTGCTGTTAATCGGCTGGTCTTTCCTGCGTTTTATTCATAAAACGGAACTGACATTTTCTGAGTATGAAGATAAAGACACAACCACGGTTACCGCACTTGCAAAACTCGCTAAGCTGTCAGTGGCAGTTATCATCTCATTATCGGTTATTCAAACACTAGGTGTCAGTGTATCCGGGGTGCTTGCATTCGGCGGCATGGGCGGACTTGTGGTGGGGATGGCGGCTAAAGATCTGCTTTCTAATCTTTTTGGGGCGTTAATGGTTTATATGGATAAACCTTTTAAAGTCGGGGACTGGATCCGCAGTCCGGACAAATCAATTGAAGGGACCGTTGAGTCGATCGGCTGGCGTGTTACGCGTATCCGTACTTTTGATAAACGCCCTTTATATGTGCCGAACAGTTTGTTTACTCAGATTGTGGTTGAAAACCCGTCGCGTATGAGTAACCGTCGTATTAAAGAGACATTTGGTCTGCGTTATAGTGATGTGCATTTAATTGACGCTATTATTAAAGATGTCCGGCTCATGCTCGAATCCCATACGGATATTGATCAGAAGCAGACCTTAATTGTTAACTTTAATTATTTTAACAATTCCTCCTTAGATTTTTTTATTTACACATTTACCAAAACAACTAACTGGGTTTTATTTCATGAAATAAAGCAGGATGTACTGCTTCAGGTAGCGGATATCGTTGCATCACACCAGGCTGAATTTGCATTTCCAACAAGACAGCTGCATATAGAACAAGTACCTGAACAGCTTAAATAACAGAGAGTTAACCCAGCGTGCCGGGTTAACTCAATTATTAAGTTAGATAGGTTTTTGCCTCTTTTTGCACATTTTCTAATTCATCTAATAATTCTAATAACTCCGGCTCTAACAAATCCGGAGTAATTCCCTGTTTTAGTTCTTTTTCAATCAGTCCGGCAATTTTCTTAAGTTTAGGTACGCCGCTGTAACTACAGCCTCCATGGAACTTATGAATAATCTGCGCAAAATGTACGTTGTCTATCTTCCCGTTAATGGCTTTATCAGCCTGTTTTCTGATTTCATCAAACTCATTAACCAGCATGCCTAACATCTCTCTGGCGAGATCTTCTTTTCCAGAGGATTGTTTTAGAGCCAGTGTCCAGTCAAACGATCCGCTGACATGACTGGCTTTCGGGAGCTGCTGTACAGGTGTCTGCGGGGCGTTTTTTTCTATTACTTGTGCTTCGGGGGTCCATTTATTTATGAGCTGCTGCAGGGCGCTTTCATCGATTGGTTTGGCCAGGCAGTCATCCATACCCTGCTGTAAAAACTGTTCTTTTTCACCCGGCAGTACATGAGCAGTTACCGCAATAACCGGTGTCTCGCTATTGGTTTTATCATCTTTAATCTGCAGGCAGGCGCTGACGCCATCGAGCACCGGCATCTGAATATCCATGAAAATCAGGTCAAAATGCTGTGATTTAGCGTGTTCTACAGCCTGCTTACCGTTAATACAGGTTGTTACCCGGCTGGCTCTGTCTCCCAGCATTGCTGAAATAAGCTTTAAGTTTGCCGGGTTATCATCGACAGCCATGACATTAATATCTTTTCTCACCAGTGGCGGTAGATTTTTATGAGAAGGCATTTCGCTGATATGCTGTTTATCTGAAACAAGTGCTTTAGCTAGGTTTTTATGATTTATCGGTTTACTTAAGCAGTGTTTAATGCCGCTTTTCATTAGTATTTCATAAAGACTCGGATCGCTTGAATTAAGCAGTACGACTATGTTATCGGTAAATTGATGTGCCTGCTCAATATGGTTGAACAGCGGCTGCAGGTTTTCACTATGGCTGTGGCCGATAATAATACTGTCATATCGTTTGTTTAATAAACGTTTTAACTGAGGCTCGGTTTCTGCTAGTGATAACTCAGTCTGCCATTGATTGAGCAGTTGTGAGCAGGCGCGCGCAGCATAGTGGTTATTTTCATAAACTAGCACTGATTGTTTCTGTAAACGTTCGATAGGTAAACTGATTAAAGGGGTGCGTGTGTTTTTTTCCAGTTTAATGGTGAACCAGAAAGTTGACCCCTGATCCGGAGTTGATACTAAATCAATGCTGCCCTGCATCTGTCTGACTAATTTTTGAGTGATCACTAGACCTAAACCGGTACCGCCGTACTGGCGTGTAATACTGGTATCTGCTTGCCCGAAGGCTTTGAACAGCTGCGCCTGCTGCTTCTCTGAAATACCAATTCCGGAATCTGAAATCATCATTTTCAGGGTAACTTTTTCATCGCTGTCGTGCTCATCTTCAATGCGCTGTATCTGTACCTCGATGTTGCCGTTTTCAGTAAATTTGATCGCATTACCGATTAAGTTCGTTAATATCTGCTGGATACGCATGGCGTCGCCAAGCACTTCGTGTGGCACTTCCGGATCCACCATCATGCTCAGTTCAAGCTGTTTTTCATGTGCGCTTGGTGCAAGCAGGTGCATGGTTTCATCAATACAGTCACGCAGGTCAAAGGGTAGAACTTCCAGGTTTAATTTACCCGCTTCAAGTTTAGAAAAATCGAGAATATCATTAATGATATTAAGCAGATTACCTGCTGAGCGTTCAATGGTCTGCAGATAATCAACCTGATTGCTGCTGAGTTGTGTTTTCAGCAGCTGTCTGGCAAAGCCGATTACGCCGTTAAGCGGTGTACGTAATTCATGACTCATATTGGCTAAAAATTCTGATTTGACCTGGGCTGCCTGCTGAGCGTCTTTTCGAGTAATATCCAGCTCAATATTCTGCACCTCCATCTGGTCCATTGTTTCTCTTAACTCACTGGTTGCCTGGTCGATACTGTCCTGCATCTCCTCGTGATGTTTGGACATTGCCAGCGCCATCTCGTTGATGCCGTGCTGGAGCAGGTCGATCTCGCCTGAATAGTCGCCTTCTACCCGGGAATTTAACCGTCCCAGACTTATTTTTTCAACAACAGAAACCATTTCAGAAATCGGCGCGGTTATTCTTCGCGCCTGTTTAAATGCCAGGTATAAGCTGCCGAGGAAACCTAATATCATAATACCGAAGGATAGTGCGGTATCTCGGTACAGCAGCAAGTCAACCTGATCTGTGTTGATTTCCATGGCGACATAACCCACTATTTTACGGGGCTGATCAAAGGTTAACTGGTATTCTAAAAAATTAGTTTCGTCGATGATCGGGCTATGAATTACTATGGTGTCTTTGTAGTGATAAACCTTGGTGATTTCCGGGATCTTCTGCTCGTTTTTAATGCGAAGCTGCTGAAAATTACGGTGGTAGTTACTAGTCACGAAAAGTTTGTTCTGTGCATCAAAAATAGCAATGCTGTTGATCATAGGACTGTTTTTACGATGGGTTGCACCGATTAGACGTCTTAATATGGTGCGTGTTTCATCCTGCATACCGTATTCACTGGCGATTGCCAGCGGCTCGGTAATATTAATCGCCCGGTTGATTAAAAAATCGTTAGCCTGCTGATAGCGGTGGAAGGAGAAGTAACTCGCTAATAAACCACCGATAAGAATGGTGGGTAAAATCGTAAATGCAATAACCTGTGCACGAAGTCCGTATTTAGTCATAAGTAATGTTTCTAATCTTGAGTTTATCAGCAAACAGCGGTGCATTTTCAGGATCACTGAATTGAATTTCTATGCGTTTTGCTTATAAGTAATGAATGCTTTTATTTTGTTTTATGTGACAATAGCATTATCGATAAATATATATGCCCAATAGGGTACCGCTATCATGGCATAGCTAACTTCACCTGTGAATAACTTATGGCTCAGTTCTTTAAAGCATCACGCACAAATAGTGCAAAAAACCGTATTATAAAAAATGTCAAAATTGAAAAATTGGACCATCAGGGCCGCGGCATGGCATTTTTTCAAGATAAACCTCTTTTCGTTGACGGTGCACTTAGCGGTGAGCTGCTGGATATTCAAATAATAGAAAGTAAAAAACGCTACAGCAAAGGTGCGCTTAAAAAAATTATTGAAAGCAGTGAAAAGCGTATAGAGCCAACCTGCCCTCATTATCAAGAGTGCGGCGGCTGTCATCTGCAGCATGTCGGCCATATCGAGCAGATAAATATAAAATCGGCAGGTTTAACGGCTTTATTTAAACGTTTTGCCGGACAGGCTCCTGCGCAGCTTGAAGAACCCGTTGCGGATCAGGAATGGGCATACCGCCGTACCGCCCGCTTTGGACTGCAGTATAATAAAAAAACTAAAAAGGTAGAGATGGGCTTTCGCCGCTCGCAGAGTAATTCTCTGATTGTTCAGAAAGTCTGCCCTGTTTTACAGCCTGAATTAGAACGCCTAATTTCACCTTTAAAGGTTCTGCTGAATTCTCTGCATAGTAAGGTCGATTTAGGTCATATTGAATTAATGTTTGCTGAGCAGGGCGTTGTGGTTTTACTACGTCATTTAAAAGCGCTGCCGAAAAGCGATGTACAGTTAATTGAACAGTTTTCCGAGATTCATCAAGTGAACTTTTTCGCGCAGGCATCGACTAATTCATGTGTTTGTCTGGCTGGACAAGAAGAGCTGAGTTATCAGCTTGCCGAATGGGACTGCAGACTGACATTCAGCCCGACAGATTTTTTACAGGTAAACAGCAAGGTTAACCAGAAAATGGTCTCGCAGGCGCTTAACTGGCTGGCACTCAATAAAGACGATCATGTTTTAGATCTTTTCTGCGGCTTAGGTAATTTTACACTGCCGATTGCTAAAAAAGCGGCTGCCGTTGTCGGGGTTGAAGGCATACAGAAGATGGTTGACCGTGCTGCTGAGAATGCATCTTTAAATAAGATAACCAATGCCAGTTTCTACCAGGCTGACTTAAGTGCTGATAACTTAATAAGGCAGGAGTGGGCAGCCCGTAAGTTTAATAAAGTATTATTGGATCCAGCCCGCGCGGGGGCATTTGACTGCATGACTTTTATTGTTTCGCAAGAACCGTCTCATATTGTTTATGTTTCCTGTGATCCGGTTACTTTAGCCCGGGACAGTCAGCAGCTGCTTGAACAAGGATATAAGCTGCTTAAGTTAGGTTTATTAGATATGTTTCCACAGACCGGGCATATGGAGTCGATGGCTTTATTTGTCCGAGCAAAATAATAGTATTGATTTCTTATATGCAGAATATCGTGTTTTCTTTATTTCGGAGTTAGTTTAATGGTTTCAGTTCGAGATACGCATTTTTATCAAACAGCACAAAAAGATCCGAATAAATGGGTGACCACACTGGGCCTGAGTGGTTCGGATCAGAAAGTTTTATTAAACAATTATGAAAAAATAATTGCTTTGTGTGTCCAGCCGGAGCAGCTTCCGCTGTTAGAGCTGGGTACAGAGATGGTTGAGATCCTGGTTACGCTGAATATGGATATGGATACCCTGAATGCCGCCTTAATATTCCCACTTCTGGACCATAAGATATTAACACAGGAGCAGGTTGATGAACTGTGGGCGAAGCGCATTGCTAAATTAGTTAATGGTGCCACGGATATGGAAGGTATTCGTGCACTGCAGAGTCAGGGGCCTTTGAAAAGTAGCGCTGCTCAGGTCGACAATCTACGTCATATGTTATTAGCTATGGTTGAAGATGTGCGTGCTGTAGTTATCAAACTAGCTGAGCGGATCTGTTATTTACGTCAGGTTAAACATGCCGATGAAGAGAAGCGGGTACTAGTGGCTCGTGAGATATCATCAATTTATGCGCCGCTGGCCAACCGTCTCGGTATCGGCCAGTTAAAGTGGGAGCTGGAAGATCTTTCATTTAGATACCTGCAGCCGGAAGTTTATAAAAAAATAGCTAAGCAGCTTGATGAAAAACGTATTGACCGTGAAAACTATATTCAGGATTTTGTTGATAACGTAAAAAATTCACTCAAAGAGATGCATGTACACGGAACGGCTTACGGACGCCCCAAGCATATTTATAGTATTTACCGAAAAATGGATAAAAAAGATCTTCAGTTTGAAGATCTTTATGATGTGCGTGCAGTACGGGTTGTTGTTGAGCAGCTGCAGGACTGTTATGCCGCGTTAGGGGCGATTCATACCCAGTGGCGTCATATTCCCAGCGAGTTTGATGATTATATCGCTAACCCTAAAGCGAACGGTTACCAGTCTATTCATACTGTAGTGCTCGGTGATGAAGGTAAAGCGATAGAAGTACAGATTCGTACCCAGCAGATGCATGATGATGCTGAACTCGGTGTGGCCGCCCACTGGAAATACAAAGAGGGCAGTGCCGGCGGTAAAGCCTCGGGCGGTTATGAAGAGAAAATTGCCTGGTTACGTAAACTTCTCGCCTGGCAGGAAGATATCACGGACAGTGAGAATGTCGTTGATGAAATCCGCAGCCAGGTCTTTGACGACAGGGTTTATGTTTTTACTCCTAAAGGTGAAGTTATCGACCTGCCGGCAGGAGCAACACCGCTGGATTTTGCTTATTATATTCACAGCCAGGTTGGACACCGCTGTATTGGTGCAAAAATAGCCAATCATATTGTGCCTTTTACCTATCAGCTGCAGACCGGTGATCAGGTTGAAATTCTAACTCAGAAAGAACCTAACCCGAGCCGCGACTGGCTTAATCCTAATCTTGGTTATATTCATGCCCCGCGGGCAAGACACAAGGTTGCCACCTGGTTCAGAAAGCAGGACCGGGATAAAAATGTACAGGCCGGGCGTGAACTGTTAGAGGTTGAGCTGAGCAAGGTAAAATTAAAACTAAGCGATGTAACTCCAGCCATTGAACGTTTTAATGTCGGCACAGATGATGATATTTTTGCGGGAGTCGGGAATGGGGACCTGCGTATCAATCAGCTGGTGCATTTTTTAGATAATCACTATCACCAGCAGACATTAGAGCAGCAGGATTTAGCCGCGCTTGAAGCATTACAGAAACGTAAGAAGAGTTTTACCCCTAAATCGACGGGTAATAATATTATTATCGATGGTGTCGGTAATTTAATGCATAGCATTGCGCGCTGCTGTCAGCCGATTCCCGGGGAGCTTATTGAAGGTTATATTACCCAGGGGCGAGGGATTTCAGTGCACCGTCAAGAGTGCGAACAGCTTGCGGATCTGCGTGATGCTCATCCTGAACGTATTATTGAAGCTGCCTGGGGAGATGCACATTCTTCCGGTTATACATTAACGCTGCGTCTTGAAGCAAGTGACCGCAGCGGCTTATTAAAAGATATTACTACTCTGTTATCTAATGAAAAAGTCAATTTGCTGGGGGTTAACAGTATGACTAATATTAAAAATCAGTCTGCGATTATTGATATGAATTTAGAAGTTTATAACAGTGATGAAATAGGTAAATTACTGACTAAGCTAAAACAGTTAAAAGATGTCTCTGATGTGCGCCGCTTGTAGTCAATAAACATTTGAACTGCCCCCCCTATGCCCTTAAGCATAGGGGGACTTTCCTCGTTTATATTGTGCCAACCCCTCGGCTTTTATTACCGTCTGATTTTCTATCCTTTCAAATTAATTGTTAATACCGGGAATAAATGCCGCCTCACTTCAAGTAATGATCAAATAATCAGAAAAAGGTTAGCAACAGTTTATCTTGTTGTGATAGATTTGGTGAGATTATGATTAACCTGGCTAAGGATAGAATGGTTATTGATTTACAGTCCGATATCGTACTGGCTTTGCTGAATCTGGAAAACTTAATTGTGGAAAAACCACAACAGGCAGAGAAAAAAGTACTGAAAGCATATTCTAAAGCTGAAGAGCAGGGAGACGGCTGTGCACAGCTGCTGGCGACCATACAGCTGGCGCGCATTTCCTGGCATCTTATGCAGTATAAAAAAGGCCTGCGCCTGTGCGAACGTGCTGAACAATTATTACTTCCTGAATTTGAATCTCAATACTTAGCTGAACTTTATCATATCTACGCTCTGCAGCATTGGGGCTTAGCCCGTTTCCGTTCGGCACATCATTTTTGGAATATGGCGATGGAAAAGTCGCTGGTCCATAATCAGCTGCCGGTGCAGATAGAGTCATTAATTGGTGTTGCAAATATCTGGCGCATTAATCAGGAAAGCGAACTTTCTTATTCTGCGCTGTCTTTAGCGATGACTTTGGCTGAGCAGTTTGAACTTAACTTTCTGGCAGGAAAAAGTGCAATTTTATTAGCGTCCTCCCTATGCTCTCTCGATCAGTATTCGTTAATGTTAGAAGTATTAGATAAAGCCGAATCTTTTCTGCAAAATTGTCAGGATCTTGCCTGGCGCGCGCAGATACAGGAGTTAAAATGCCAGGCATTATTAAATTTGGGTCGGCTGAGTGAAGCTGAACTAGCTGCTCATGAAGCTTTAAGTATTACCGTTTCCAGCAGAAAAAGCTGGTTGGAAACCTCACCTCCAATCTGTGCTGCGCAGGTAGCAGTTGAACAGCTTCGCTTTGATAAAGCCCGCCAGCTGTTAGATACAGCTGAAAGTACCGCTTTACGTTTTAACCAGTTTGAGCTGCTGGCGAAACTCTACCGGCAGCGTTTTGAGCTGGAAAAACACTTAGTTCAGATAGAGTGCGCACTTCGCTATTATAAAAAATATCGTAAATATGAAGTTAAATTCTTACAGGTGCAGAGTATTGCTTTAGGTAAAGATAAATGTAACTTAACAGTCGAACTGCTGAATAATAAAGCTCAGCATTTAATCGAACGTTTAGAAGCAGAGGCATTTGATGTCAGGGAAAGCGGCTTTACTGCTTTTCGAGAATCTTCAATCTGGCTGTACTCCTGTGAGCGGGCTTCGCTTCATAAAAATAGCCACGTATTTGTTTTTGAACTCAATAATGAAAAAGATCTGATCACTTTTTTCCCCTTTGCGCATGCCTTATGCCGTTCTCATGAGGTGATAACCCGCTTTAAAAACAGCTGTCTGGCTATTTTGTTTCAGTTGGAATCCGGGCAGCAGTCTAAAATGTACGACTCATTAACGGCTATGCTGGCTGCTTTCCCCTGGTGGAGAGGTGAAGAGAATAACCATACACATACTGTAAAGCATTTTTATCCGGCAGACTTTTTAAGTTATTTAGACAACAAAGAGGGCTGTAATTTATGAAAAGCGCATCACATTTACGACCTGTTCATCAGGAGGTTCAGGAGCAGCAGGCCAATCGTGCGCTGTTTTTATGCCGCCAGTTTATTGATGATAAAGATCAGAGGGACAGGGAAAAACTGCGTGGAGAGTTTCTTTTATCGGAGATTCTTACTGACTTAGGTGAAGATGAAGAAATTTTACCGGCTGTAGAGTACGGCTGCTGTAGTTTTTCTGTCAATACTCACTCGGTTGATAAATTACAGATATTGGCAGAATTAAGTAACCGCCGGCATGATGCAGGCTTGTATCAGGAAGCCGCCGAAGGCTGGTTAAAGGTCGGGGCTTATAGTGCAGAATTAGGTGACGTTAATTATTTCGTACAAGCACTGCTGGGTATCGGTCGGCAGCTGCAGATTATAGGTGATCATTGCGGTGCTCTTAAATATTTTTATAAAGCTAAATCCCTTACGCAGAGTATGAGTTCAGCAGTTGTTCGTGCAAGATTAAGCTTTCATCTTATAGCCAGCTGTATTTCTGTGCACAAATTAGATAAAGCGCAGATATATTTAGATGCCTGTAAACATGATGAGGTTGTATCGGGAACTGCTGAATTTAAAGCGCTTACTCATTTGTACCAGGCAATAATTCAGCGTAAAAAAGGTAATATTCGCGAAGCTTTAGCCGCTATCCGTTTAGCCAAAGAACTGGTGACCAAAGGTCTGGAAAATGGGGTCAGAAATCTGATCCAGCTGGAGTTAGGCTGGTGTTTTATTGCTTCTGATAATGCGCAGAAAGGTATCCGGTTATTAGGAATGCTGCTGGTTAACAGTGCCGGAAACAGCAGTTTTTTATTAGAATTAAATATCCATGAAGCGTTAAGTGATGCTTATGCCGGTATTGATGATTTTGATAAAGCGTTGGAGTGTGAGCAGAAAGCGCATCAACTGCACTTGTTGTTAATTAATAAAATATCTGTTGGTAATCTCAACTGTAACTGTTCTCAAAAGCTGGAAAGAATGGAGCGTCTGCTCACCATTCAGTGTACTCAACAGGAGAATATGCATTTAAAGCAAAAGGTTGAAGGGCACTTTTCGCTTGTTGAACGTCTACAGCAGGATGCATTTACCGATCCTTTAACACAGGTATTTAACCGCCGCTGGTTAGATGCAGAGCTGCAGAACAGAACGGGAATTTATGCCGCGTTATTAATTGACGCGGACTATTTTAAAACAGTGAATGACAATTTTTCACATCAGGTCGGCGATCTGGCTCTAAAACGTTTAGCATCACTGCTGCTGCAGGAAGTGCGCAAAATTGACAGTGTAATACGTTATGGCGGAGAGGAGTTTCTGGTATTGCTGACCGAAACCTCAGTATTAAAAGTTTCTCTTCTGGCAGAGCGGTTACGCGATTGTATTGAATCAGCTGACTGGATGGATCTGCTCCCGGGACGTCCTTTGACGATAAGTATCGGAGGCGCTGTTAAATCTATTGATGAGTCTGGAGATATGTTGTTAAAGCGTGCCGACAGTGCCCTGTATCAGGCAAAGGAGCAGGGCAGAAACCTTTTTTGTTTCAATGAAGGGCCCGCCGACTGCGATATATTGTCATGATAGTGCGCATGAGATAATCAGATAAAATCACTTGCTTGCCTGAGAGGGAATGCTGTTTTTATACCGCCCTAGAAAAGGCAGGGGGAAAGCACCGCGCAGATAATATTTAGCCGCTGTCATACCAATTAACATGCTGGCAAGAAACATCATAATAGTGGATGAGCCTCCTCCCAGACTGGCCATAACCGGTCCGGGGCAAAAACCAGCCAGTCCCCAGCCTATACCGAAAATAGCTGATCCGGTTATTAATGTCGCGTCAATTTGTTTATTTGATGCCCAGCTTAATTTTTCTCCGTTTAATGCATTGCTGCGTTTTTTTATCAGTAGATGATAAATAGGTGTAAAAACGGCAAGTGCGCCGCCCATTACAAACATAAGACTAGGATCCCAGTCGCCGCTTATATTTAAAAAAGCGATTACCTTAGCCGGATCTACCATGCCTGAGATGATCATACCGGATCCAAATAAAGCACCGCAAATCAGTCCAACCAGAATTGTAAACATTATAAAACTCCTAAGCGGCTGCGGATAAAAACGACGATAACTGCCGCTGCCATAAATATCAGGGTTGCTGTTATTGAACGTTTCGAAAATCGTCCTAAACCTATGATGCCGTGACCACTGGTGCAGCCGTTGCTCAAACGTGTGCCGAACCCAACCAGAAAACCGGCTGCTATGATAGAAAGAACAGGCTGTTTGATCAGCTCAGGAAGATCGATTGAAAAAGGCTGCAGAATAAACATACTTAATACCATGCCCGTAAGAAAAGCTAAACGCCAGCTGAACTCTTTTTTTTTCCTGGTGAATAAACCACTGATAATGCCGCTGATACCAGCTACCTTTCCAGAAAAAAGCATAAGAACTGCCGCTGACAGTCCAAGCAGTGCGCCGCCTGCTAAAGCTGACCAGGGGGAAAAATTCTCCATATATATCTCCGAACTAATAAGGGTAATGTGTCTACTCTGTTGGACAAAAAGCCTGCTGCAGAGCGTTTAATAACAGGCTGACCCGCGAGTCTGCAATGGAATAGAAAACCTGCTGTGATTCTTTTCTGACAGTAACAAGGTTGTTTTTTCTTAAAACGCTTAAATGCTGTGAGAATGCTGATTGACTTAATTGTGTGTGTTTACGTAATTCGGTTACGCTCATTTCGCCATCGGATAACAGACATAGCACCACCATCCGGTCTTTATGAGCCATTAATTTCAGTATTTCACTTACTTCGCCGGATTTTTCATGTATCAGTGCTAATTTATTTTTCATTGTTATTCCTTGTCTCATTAAGTTGAAGTGTACCTCAGATCGTTACATTAGCAAATGGTAATTTAGATAAATATAAATTAGACTTTGCTAATTCAAATGTTTATTATTAATTCATAACGTACTTTAACCTTAAGGCAAAGTACTATTTTTTATTGTAGTTCTGCATGAATGAAAACATTTCGGAGTAAACAATGGCTAAAAAAGTATTAATTATCGGCGGTGTTGCCGGTGGTGCATCGGCGGCCGCTCGAGCACGACGTTTAGATGAAAGTGCACAGATTATTGTATTTGAACGAGGTCCGTACATCTCTTTTGCCAACTGTGGTCTTCCGTACCATATAGGCGGCGAAATTGACTCAAGAGATAAGCTGCTGCTGCAGACGCCGGATAGTTTTAATAACCGTTTTAATGTTGACATTCGGGTGCATAATGAAGTGCTGGCTATCGACAAACAAGCTAAAACTATCACTGTTAGAGATACTGTCGCAGAACTAACCTACACCGAGTCATATGACGCCCTGGTATTGAGCCCGGGGGCTGGTCCATTTGTTCCCCCTATTTCCGGTATAGACAACCATTTAACTCACACTTTACGTAATGTGCCTGATATGGATGCCATTATCAGTTCAATTGAAATCAATAAACCTGAGCATGCTACGGTATGCGGCGGTGGCTTTATTGGTTTAGAGATGGCTGAGGCACTGCGTTTTCGAGGAATTGCTGTTACGCTCGTTGAGCTTGCACCACAAGTGATGGCACCCGTTGATATGGAAATTGCAGCCGTCCTGCATGAAGAACTGCAGTTACAAAAAGTTGAATTAAAGCTGGGCAAAGCACTGCAGGAAACAGCCCCCTGTGCACCCGCTGATAAATCTTTAACGTTGAGACTCAACGACGGCTCCACACTGGAAACCAATCTGCTCATTATGGCGGTAGGCGTAAAGCCGGAAACATCGCTGGCCGAACAAGCTGGCTTAGAAACTGGTGAGTTAGGCGGTATAAAAATAAATGAGTTTATGCAGACCAGTGATGCTTCAATTTTCGCTGTAGGTGATGCTATTGAAGATCCTGAGTTTGTAACAGGTGATGCAATGTTGGCACCGCTAGCCGGCCCTGCAAATCGTCAAGGACGCTTAGCCGCTAATAATATTTTTGGTGCCGCTGAAAGCTATAAAAGGACACAGGGCACTGCAATTTGTAAGGTGTTTGACCTAGCAGTTGCCTCTACCGGCCTCAGCGAAAAAACACTGCAGCGTAAAGCCATGCCCTATGAGAAAGTCTATGTACATGCCGCAAGTCATGCGGGTTATTATCCCGGCGCGCATCCGGTGACTTTAAAACTGCTGTTTAATCCTGAAACAGGTGCTATTTTAGGTGCGCAGGCGGTTGGTAAGGATGGTGTTGATAAACGTATTGATGTTATCTCTGTTGCGCAGCGTGCAGGTTTAACTGTGTATGATCTGCAGGATTTAGAGTTATGTTACGCACCTCCGTTCGGCTCTGCACGTGATGTGGTTAACCAGGCCGGCCTGGTGGCATCGAATGTAATGAAAGGTGATGAAGTTATTTTCCATAGCGAAGAGCTTGAGTCGCTTTCTGATAAGCAGATGCTGGTGGATGTACGTACACAAGCCGAAGTTAGTAATATGGGCCTTATTCCGGGGGCATTTAATATTCCGGTGGATGAGCTGCGTGCTAACTTGATCAAGCTTGATAAAAACAAAGAGATATTAATTTACTGCCAGGTAGGATTACGTGGTCATGTAGCATCACGTTTATTAACTAACTTAGGTTATACAGTGAAAAATTTAAGCGGCGGCTTTAAAACCTGGAAGGCGTTTAATTATTAACTGCTGTCAGCTATGGATAAAAGGGAAGCATTGCTTCCCTTTTTAGTTGTTATACAATTTCATTCAAAAAAGTACTTTATAGCTGTTTTCAAACTTTAGGTGTTAGAAGAATACTTTATAGTTGAACCATACAGATGTCTCTGAATCCATCTCTGTTTTTTTAGAGCTGCTTTCAATGCTGCCTGTCGTAGTATCAAACTTAACTTGTCCCCAGCGCTTGCCATCAGCAGAGAATGGTGTAGAAACCATTAATGTTGTTTTTACTGTACTAACTTCTAGATCACCACCAAGGTAAGTTAGCTCAGGGTAGGCTGCGAGAAATGTGCCGTCTTCACCGGTTTTCCATACGGCGTAAAGCGCAGCTGAACCGCCTGTAATACTGCTATCATCGACGCCATAGCTGCGGGCAAAATCTTCGTCGTATTCACCGGCTAGAACAGCACCGCGGGCAAAGAATGTCAATGAATCAGCAGGGGTACGAATCATGGCAATACCACCTAGAGCCGCACTGGTAAACATATCATTGTCAATTATATCAAGTGATGCAGCGATACGAGGTGTCGTCGCATTGTCAAAGCTAAATACATGGAAATATTGAAGACGGGCATCTTGATAAGCTCCGTCTCTATCCATCGTCCCCTCTAATAACGTCATCGCTGTCTGACCATTGTCAAATGCGTAAGATAATGAGCCCGTTAATTTAACATCGCCTTTGTTGCTTAAGCCTACAATCGCAGTACTGCTTGCACGTGTCATATCCGAGGCATCAAAATCTTGCTCTTCAGCCATAGCTAATGGTGTTACCATGCTGACAGCCAGTGCTGTACCAATAATTTTTTTAAATGTCATTATATACTCGATGAATAGTGTAGTAATTGTTTAGAATAAAATTTAGCTGTTTATTCATCACCACGGGGCTTTCATAGTGAAATCTTTTATGATGTAAATAAACTGCCGTTACAAAGATCTACCCGCTATCAGGGATGCTGTTAGCAGGCATTGATAATGAGGGGTAACCTATTTCATATCTTTTATGAAACCGCGCATGTAACCAGCAACATTGTGATTTTCAACACGGTTACTGAACCATACCGCTACTGTATTTTTGTCTGGAGAAACGTATAAACCTTGACCACGCATACCGCCTTTATAAAGATCCCCATCTTTAAATACGGCGTCAAACTGATAGCTGCCGCCAATTGGTTCATCAGGGAACATACCAATAAAGCCAGTGTGTGCAGGGCTCTCTTTATAAATGCCAGGCTTAACTGATTGTTGAATATGCTTCACTATAGAGTCTGGGACTATCTGCTCTTTAGCTGTCGCTGACCATGAGTCGGTGAATAGCATTGCAAAACGAGCCATGTCTTCGATGTTAGAGTTAAATAACCCGTGTGCGACTTCATAGCCGTCAGGTGTCAATGTGAAGTAAGAATCGCCTGTCATACCGGCCTTTGCCCAGACTCTTTCTTCAAATACTTCTGAGAACGTTTTGTTTTCGACCGTTGATACTAGTAGTGCCAGCATCTGAGTATTAGCCGAGCTGTATTCAAATGCCTGGCCCGGTGCTTTGGCTTTAGGGATATTGATTAATGTGTCGTAATAATCTTTCGCTTCACCCGTTTCTGCTAACATCATCTTGGTGATCCAGGAATTTGGATTCGCACGGGCGGCATCGTTCTCTTCGTGATCCATACCTGACTGCATGTTAAGTACGTCAATGACTGCAACATCTCCCCAGTCTTTGCCTGTTAATGCTGGAATGTAGGTTTTTAGTGGTTTGCTGACATCTATTTTACCTTCTGCTTCCAGCATCGCGACTAGTAGACCAGCGGTAGGTTTTGCGTTACTCATCCATACATGCTTAGTATTAGCTGGAATGTTGTATTTTTCGAAAATGACCTTACCGTCTTGAACGATCATCATTGAATTTAAAGAGGGATTTTCACCATTAAATAGATCGTTTAATTTTGTATCGTTAAATGTCGCGTTGTATACCAGGTCTGAATTGATATATGCTCGCTCAAGCGGCAGGGCAACACCTGCTTTTTTTACCGATGCAGTTGGTAATACTTGATCAAGGTTTTCCCAATACCAAGATGCTTGTTCGCTTGGGTACATGAAACTGACCATGCCAAAATCTTCAACATATTTTTGACGTTCTTCCGTCGTGATAGCTGCTGCATTTGCGCTGCTGAAGGCTACTACAGCTGCGATTAAAGACTTTTTAAACATTGGTAACTCCTGATGTTGTTAGGGATGTTTTTTTGTATTCAGGAATCTTAAGGGAGATGATAGGTAAACTCCCTATCATTTTCTGACATTATTTTTTCAATGAGTTGTATGTTTAACTAGGTGTCGTAGAGGGAGAATGGTGTCTACTTGTACTGATTGATATACTGCATAGGTGTTAATCCGATCTGCTTTTTCATTGCTCGTGTTAGGTTTGCAGGTTCAGTGTAATGAAGCTGCTCTGCGACTTTATTAACACTGCTGCCTTGTAATAGAAGCTGCTTGGCTTTGTTTATTTTTATGTTATTTAGGTAGTCTCTAAATGAGCTGCCGTCATCGCTGAATAGCCTCTGAATAGTTCGCTCTGAAAGGCCGAATAAGTGTGATAATAAGTCTAGATTGAAGTTTTCTAATCTCCACAACGCGTTAACTACCACTTTGATTTGCTGCAGCGCTTTTATAGATAAATTAGGGCTGTAATTGGGAAGCGGTATTCGTGCAGCATCTAAATTGTAAGTGACTGGAATATAACTTCTATCCATGCAGCATAAAACTCGGCCCATGCGCGTGTTTTTTGCCAGTTGGGAGGTGTCAGAAATATTGGGCTCTAAGGCAATATAATCAGGCTTCCACTCTGCACCTTTGTATTGTTTTAAAAACTTGATGATTCGTGCCGTTGTGAAAAGATGTGAATGCTTGAATCCTCGATTTGATGAAAGTAAGGCACTCGAATGATAAATTCGTAATTCACTATTCACGTACTCAAGTTCAAAACCAAAATGCGATCCTTGTAAGTATTGCAGTTGAGCCAAGGTGACTAAACAGTCTAATAATGTTTCCTTCTGCTCAATCAGTTCCATAAGCTGAGGGTGTATATCCATCATTTCATCAGAGCAGCCAAGCACAAAGCCTAAATCAACAGACTTGGTCAACTGAGCGCTAGAATCAAGAATATGGCCTAAGGAGTATGCGGGTAAGTAAAGCTGTTTATTTTCAAAATCCTGCTTGCCAAGCCCTAACTGAGCGAGGACTATTTGGGGATCCTTTCCATGTTGTTTCATTATATTTAAAAACGGCAATGCTATGCATGCACGACTGAGTGCGTATCTGCGTGACATATAAAACCTCTATAGCGAATGTCCTCAAATGAAAAAAGCAGTGTTTTTGTCATTAATTAACTCTGCTTGGACATAGCGTGAAATGAATAAGTTCAATCAGGGAATGAAATAATGACTAGCAAGTAAATAATTATACTCTAGAACTTAAGTGAGAGTATTGAAGCAACTGGGAAGGCGGGGTGTAAAGAAAAATCATAGCCACTGTGCTTTGCATACGCTGTTTTACGAACTCCCTGTATGCTCAGAAAGCATACAGGGCACGGTTCATGCTGACAAACTATACAAAATCGATCGGATCCACGTCAATAGACCAGCGTACTTTACGGCCTTCCGGCAGAGCATCTAACTTATGTAATGCCTGGTTTAAGGTTTTTGTAATCAAGCTGCGCTGATCACTCTGTATTAATAACTGAAAACGATATTTTCCGGCTCGACGTTCCATTGAAGCTGGAATTGGCCCTAGAATTAAGACTCGCTGCGCGGTTTTATTCTGCTCACTGACCTGATTGAGTATCTGCTTACACAAAGCTAAAAAGTTTTCAGCTAAGGTTGCGTTGTCGGATTCTGCGCGCAATAAAGCCTGAAATGAACAGGGTGGCAACTGAGCTAATGCGCGCTCCTGCAGGGCATTACGTGAAAATTCCAGATAACCGTTATTGACCAGATCCTGCAGTAAACTGTGCTCCGGGTGATGGGTCTGCAGTACTACCTGGCCTTTTTTCTCTTCACGTCCGGCACGTCCGGCGACCTGGGTAAACAGCTGGGCTAAACGTTCACTGGCACGGTAGTCATTACAGAATAGGGCGCCGTCCACATCAATTAATGCCACTAAAGTTACATCTGGAAAATGATGGCCTTTCGCTAACATCTGCGTACCCAGCAGGATTTTGTATTTACCGTTATTAATATCGGTCAAATACTGATTAAAACTCTCTTTCTTACGGGTATTATCCCGGTCAATACGTACAACGGCATGCTCAGGAAAGATCTCATTAAGCGATTCTTCTAACTGCTCTGTGCCGACCCCCGTTGAGATTAACTGTGTTGAACCGCAGTCATTACACTGCCTCGGGATAGGCAGGGTAGAAGTACAGTGGTGGCAGTGCAGATAATTTGCGGATTTATGATAAGTATAAAAGGCATCGCAGCGCTGGCATTTTACTAACCAGCCGCACTCATGGCACATTAAAACCGGCGCATAACCACGGCGGTTTAAAAATAAAATCACCTGATTATTTCTGGCCAGATGTTGATGCATCAGCTCGATTAACTGCGGTGATAAGCCGGATTTCAGCGGCAGACCTGCCAGGTTAATTAAGCTGCTGGCTGGTGGTTTAGCATTACCGGCACGTTCAGTAAGATGCAGATGCTGGTATTTCCCCTGTAATGCATTATGCAGTGTTTCCAGGGAAGGCGTTGCCGTGCCTAATACAACGGGAATCCTTTCTAACGAAGCGCGTTTAATCGCAAAATCACGGGCATGGTAGCGAAAACCATCCTGCTGCTTAAAAGAGGCATCATGCTCTTCATCAAGAATAATAATGCCGAGGTTTTTAAAGTCAGAAAACACCGTACTGCGTGTGCCTATGATAATTGCGCCGCTGCCCTGTTTAGCATGCAGCCAGGTATCGAGCTGCTCACGAGAATTTAAAGCAGAGTGCTTTAGGTAAACGGGTACATTAAAGCGTGCCTGAAAACGTTTGACTGTCTGTGGTGTCAGACCTATTTCTGGTACTATTATCAGGGCTTGTTTGCCGGCCTGAAGTACGGGGTTAATGATATTGAGATAAACCTCAGTTTTGCCGCTGCCGGTAATACCTTCCAATAAAAAACATTTGAATTTGCCGGCCTGCTGATTAACTGCACTGATAGCAATGGCTTGCTCCGGGGTTAAATTCGGCTTTTGTGTACTTTCTGAGAATGAATCTGACCAGTTTGTATTTGTACTGGGCTGAAGCTCTACGGATTCAATGAGCCCTTTATCCTGCAGGATCTTGAGAGTAGGGCGGCTGACCCCTTGTTCTTTAAGCGCTTGAGTGGATAAGCAGGAGTTCTGCAGCAGTGATAAAACCTCAAGTTGTTTTTTAGCCCGTTTAAAATCATCTAAATTAAAATCAGAGCCGCCTAACTGCCAGTGTTCACTGCCTTTAAAAGCGGTTTCTTTGCCCTGGCGTAATTGAGTTGGAACAGCCTGCTGAAAGACATCTCCAAAAGGGTGAAGATAATAAAAAGAAGCCCAGCGCAGCAGTGACCAGAGGTTTTCGCTTAACAGAGGCTGCTGATCAATCAGCTGGCTGATCGCTTTTAGTTTGTCTACAGCGTAATCACAGTGCGGATTAACTTCACAAATTACGCCGATCATCTGTCTTTTACCGCCGAAAGGAACACGTACACGACAACCAGTCAGGCTGTTTATATCGGTTTTTAACAGATAGTCCGGCAGTAAATAATCGAACTGTTTATGTAGTGGAATCGGCAGTGCAACACGACAAATTATAGGCTGGCTCATAAACTCAATCAGTTAAAAGTAAAAAAACATTGTAACGTTTTTGAACCTGAGAGTTAAACAAAAAGGGCTGCTGTCGGGATTTGAATAAAAAATAAAACTTGATGGGATAAATTGAGAAAAGCCTTATACGGCAGATATAAAAGAACCACCCTTAGGTGGCTCTTTATCCTTTAAAAGGAGAGGTTTTAAAGGATTAAACTAGTAATTTTTTAGCCGCGTCAACAACAATTGAAATAGCGCTAACTTCAGTTTTCTTCATTGTCGCTTCATCAGGAATCTCCTGCTGAGTACGGTTTACAATAACACCGGCAACACATGCTGCACGCCAGCCTTGTGATGCACACATAGTGAATAACGTAGATGATTCCATCTCGTAGTTAAGTACACCAAGATCCTGCCACTCCTGCATAGAACCTTTAAACTGGCGAGTGATACGGCCTGAAACAGTATCGTAACGCTCCTGGCCAGGGTAGAAGGTATCAGAAGAAGCTGTTACACCGATATGTGGTTCAACACCAGCATCACGACAAGCTGCTACCATTGCAGTTGTACATTCAAAGTTAGCTACCGCAGGGAATTCCATTGGTGCAAAGTGCAGGCTTGCACCGTCAAGACGTACAGATGCCTGAGTTACAATAACATCACCAACATTTACCTGTGGTTGAATTGCACCTGTTGTACCAACACGTAAGAAAGTTGTTACGCCTAACTGCGCCAGCTCTTCTACTGCAATCGAAGTAGAAGGACCGCCGATACCTGTAGAACAGATAACCACGGCTTTACCATCGATATAAGCAAGGTAGCTGGTATATTCGCGGTGACTTGCAAGGAAAGTCGCACCTTCCATTAATTCAGCAATTTTTTTAACACGCTCAGGATCGCCTGGGACGATTGCTAAGCTGGCGCCGTCTAACATTTTTTTGGTTAAGCCTAAGTGAAATACATCTGACATTGTAAAACTCCTTTGAGTAAATTGTGGTTACAACAGACGAAAAGGCTGTTTGCCTTTGTGCTTCGTCTGTTGATATTTTTAGGGTTTATAAACTATTAGCCGCGTCAACGACATTTTCAACTGTGAAACCAAACATTTCAAATAACTGTTCAGCTGGTGCTGATTCACCAAATGTTGTCATGCCGATAACTTTGCCGTTCAGGCCTACATATTTGTACCAGTAATCAGCAATACCTGCTTCAATTGCAACACGCTTAGCAATAGCAGAAGGTAATACAGATTCTTTGTATTGTGCGCTTTGTTTTTCGAAAACATCTGTACAAGGAATAGAAACAACACGTACTGCTTTACCCTGAGCTGTCAGCTTAGCGTGTGCCTGTACGGCTAATTCAACTTCAGAGCCCGTTGCAATTAAGATGATTTCAGGTGTTTTTTCACTATCTAATAAGATGTAACCACCTTTAGCAACATCGCTCAGCTGCTGTGCATCACGCGGCTGCGGCTTAAGGTTTTGACGGCTGAAGATAAGTGATGTAGGGCCGTCAGTGCGCTCGATTGCAGATTTCCATGAAACCGCCGATTCAACACTGTCACATGGACGCCATGTGTTCATATTCGGCGTTAAACGCAGGCTGGCAATCTGCTCTACCGGCTGGTGAGTAGGACCATCTTCGCCAAGACCGATTGAGTCATGAGTAAATACCTGGATAGCACGCTGCTTCATTAATGCAGACATACGTAAACCGTTACGCGCGTATTCCATAAACATCAGGAATGTTGCGCCGTAAGGAACGAAACCTTTGTGCAGTGCCATACCGTTAATGATTGCTGACATAGCAAATTCACGTACACCGTAATGCAGGTAGTTACCAGATGCATCATCAGCTGTAATTGCTTTAGTACCAGACCACATAGTTAAGTTAGACGGTGCTAAATCTGCAGAGCCGCCTAGCAGTTCAGGCAGCATAGGCGCAAATGCTTCGATACAGTTTTGTGATGCTTTACGTGTTGCAATGTTAGCTGAGTCAGCTTGTAAATCTCTGATGTACTGGCTTGATTTTTCAGCCCAGTCTGCAGGCATTTCGCTGTTGATACGACGCTTGTATTCAGATGCTAATTCAGGGAATGCAGATGCATAAGCTGCAAATTTCTCATCCCAGGCAGCTTCCGCAGCCTGACCGTCTGTTTTATTATCCCAGTCAGCGTAAATATCTGCAGGGATTTCAAAATCACCGTAGTTCCAGCCTAATGCTTTACGTGTTGCAAGAATTTCATCAGCACCTAGTGGAGCACCGTGACAGTCGTGTGTGCCCTGCTTGTTAGGTGAACCAAAACCGATAGTTGTTTTACAGCAGATAATTGTAGGTTTAGTTGTTTCCGCTTTAGCTGCAGTGATTGCAGCTTTAATCTCGGAGCTGTTATGACCGTCAACAGAGATAACATGCCAGCCGTATGCTTTGAAACGTGCCGGAGTATCATCTGTAAACCAGCCTTCAACTTCACCATCGATAGAGATGCCGTTGTCATCCCAGAATGCAACAAGTTTACCAAGACCTAAAGTACCCGCTAAAGAACAAGCTTCATGGGAGATACCTTCCAT
>NZ_KB907012.1 GCF_000381745.1 Psychromonas ossibalaenae ATCC BAA-1528
AATTTGCACCTAAGTGCGACTCAATATTACTGACTAAAACTAAAGAACCTAAGTCCTTTTGTTATTCTGAATTAATGAATTAATTCGTGTGTCATTCTATTGATGTTGCCTTACAAGTAAGGTCTTTGATTTTTTGAAATCACATCAACACCCTACCGATGATTCGCAAGCGATTCATCTATCGGAGAAGCTTTGCAAGCAAAGACTTCTTGAATGTCCACACAGATTGTTTGATTAAATTGTTAAAGAGCGTGCCTTTCGGCGAGGTGCGTATATTACGTCACCAGCGAACTAAGTCAAGGTTTATTATTTAATATTTTATAAAGATAATTAATCCTTCTAAAATAAGAAACTTGTTTTAAACAACGTTTAACGCTTTTTAAAAACTCAACCCCTTTTATTCTCAGTCACCGGGTAACTTGCGTTGTGCCCCGTGTCTGTGGGGTCGCATTATAGGGATTAGAAGAGCATTGGCAAGTATTTATTCGTGTTTTTTTCGATAAATTGTCTGAACGAATAATTTTCAAACAATCTGCTGTTTTGTTCGGCAATTTCATCACCTTTCACTATTATTAGGTTACATAAATTCATTAATTGTATTTTCCCTATATAGTAGAAGTACATTTTATGGAGAAGACCAATGAGCAATATACAAATATTAGTAGGCAGTACATTAGGCGGTGCTGAATATGTGGCAGAAGCTATACAACCTTTGTTAGAAGAAGCTGGTTTTGACAGTGAACTTCATTTTGATCCGGATTTGAACAGTTTATCTTTACAACAAGATCAAATATGGCTGATTTGTATTTCTACTCATGGTGCCGGTGATTATCCGGAAAATTTCAAACCGTTTGTCGAACAACTGCAGCAGGTTAATGCACCTTTAAATGACGTTCGTTACGGTGTAGTTGGTATTGGGGATTCAAATTACGATACTTATTGTGAAGCTTCTAAAAATATTGATTTTTTATTAGAGGATATGGGAGCTGTTCGTTTAGGTGAACGTTTTGATATTGATGTTGCAGAACATCCAATACCAGAAGATCATGTTTTAGAATGGATCCCGATGTGGATTGAAGATCTAAACGATATTATTGAAGATTAATAATTTATTTACCCACAGGCTGTTGTGCATAAAGTATTTATAAGTGTTTAATTAGTTTTGTTTAAACATTGCATAAAGTTGTGGGTAATTCCTCCTGTGTATAACCCTGCAAAATATCCCAAGATTAACCCCGCTTAGATCCATTTTTGATCACACTTTAGGATCCAGGGTAAGATCCTGATCTTTAAATTAAAAAACACTTTTTACACAGAAACTCAATTACTTAATAAGTATAGTAATAAAAGATCTTTAAAGATCTATATATAATACTAATACTATTGATTTGATCTTATGTGTGTCTTCTTAGCTAGGAAAAAGGTAAAATCCTTTTTTTATTTATTAACTCTAGTTTTGGAAAACGAATGAATTACCACGAACATTTTGATGTAATTGTTATTGGCGGTGGCCATGCAGGTACTGAAGCAGCCGCTTCATCTGCACGTATGGGTATGAGTACTCTGTTATTAACCCATAATATTGAAACATTAGGTCAAATGTCATGTAACCCTGCTATTGGTGGTATAGGTAAAGGCCACCTGGTTAAAGAAATTGATGCTTTAGGCGGTTTAATGGCTAATGCTATCGACAAGGGGGGGATTCAATTCAGAACTCTTAATTCCAGTAAAGGCCCTGCAGTGAGAGCAACACGCGCTCAGGCAGATCGTCTTTTATATAAAGCTGCGATTAGAGAAAAACTAGAAAATCAAGAAAATTTAAAAATATTCCAGCAGGAAGTTGAAGATCTTATTGTTGAAAATGACCGTGTGACAGGCGTTGTTACAAAAATGGGCGTTAATTTTTCTGCAAAAACCGTTGTTTTAACTGTCGGCACATTTTTAAATGGTTTAATTCATATTGGTTTAAAAAATTATACTGGCGGTCGAGCTGGTGATCCGGCATCAATTGGTTTAGCTGAACGCTTAAAAGATCTTCCCTTACGTATGGATCGTTTAAAAACGGGTACTCCAGCGCGAATTGATGCGCGTAGTATTGATTTTTCTGTTTTGGAAACGCAGCATGGAGACAATCCCACTCCTGTATTTTCATTTTTAGGAAAGCGAAGCGATCATCCTAAGCAGATTCCATGTTATATCACCCATACTAATGAAAAAACGCACGATATAATTCGTAATAATTTAGATCGAAGCCCAATGTATTCTGGTGTAATCGAAGGGATCGGACCTCGTTACTGCCCTTCTATTGAAGATAAAATAATGCGTTTTGCGGATAAAAACTCACATCAGATATTTGTTGAACCGGAAGGGTTAACAACGCATGAAGTGTATCCTAACGGTATATCTACGAGTTTACCGTTTGATGTTCAAGTTGATTTTATTCGTTCTATGAAAGGTTTTGAAAATGCCTTTATTACTCGTCCGGGTTACGCGATTGAGTATGATTATTTTGATCCCCGAGATCTTAAATCAACATTAGAAAGTAAGTATATTGACGGTCTGTTCTTTGCAGGACAAATCAACGGAACTACTGGTTACGAAGAAGCAGGAGCTCAAGGTTTATTAGCTGGAATGAACGCAGGTTTGATGGCGCAAGACAAAGAAGGCTGGTGTCCTAGACGAGATCAGGCTTATCTTGGTGTTCTGGTTGATGATCTGTCAACGCTTGGCACAAAAGAACCATACCGTATGTTTACCAGCCGTGCTGAGTACCGTTTATTATTACGGGAAGATAATGCCGATGCGCGTTTAACAGAAAAAGGCCGTGAACTTGGACTTGTCGATGATATTCGCTGGAAAGCATTTAGTGATAAACAAGAAGCAATTGAAACTGAACTGCAGCGCCTAAAAAATCAATGGGTTAACCCAACATCAGTTAATGCTGAGCAGATTAATGCTTTATTGAAAAATCCGATGCAGAGAGAAAGCACGCTTGAAGCTATGATTCGTCGTCCAGAAGTCACTTATGATGGTTTAATGTCAGTAGACGGATTAGGGCCGGCAATAGAAAACCTGCAGGCGGCTGAGCAGGTTGAAATTAAAATTAAGTATCAAGGTTATATCGATCGTCAGTTAGATGAGATCGAAAAACTAAAACGTCATGAAGATACTCTGCTGCCGAACGATCTTGAATACTCTGATATTAAAGGCTTATCAAATGAAGTTACTGCCAAACTAAATGACATAAAGCCTGAAAATATTGGACAAGCCTCAAGAATATCAGGTATAACTCCAGCAGCTATATCTATCTTGTTGATTTATCTAAAAAAGAACGGTTTAAGACGTAAGGTTTTATAAAATGAGTTTGTTACAGCAATTACAACATATGCTTGAAAAAACTGATATTGAAGTCTCTGAATTTCAACAAAATCAGTTGGTACAATTAGTAGAATTATTGAATAAATGGAACAAAGCGTACAATCTCACTTCTGTAAGAGATCCTAAGCAAATGCTTGTCAAACATATAATGGACAGTATAGTTGTATCTCCGTACCTGCAGGGTGAACGCTTCATTGATGTTGGTACAGGCCCCGGTTTACCTGGGCTGCCTCTGGCAATTTTAAATCCAGATAAGCAGTTTGTCTTATTAGACAGCTTAGGAAAACGTCTGCGCTTTATTCGTCAGGTTCTTCTGGAGCTTGGTTTAAAAAATGTAACCGCAGTACAGAGTCGAGTTGAAGAATATCAGCCGGAACAGAAGTTTGATGTTGTTCTTAGTCGAGCATTTGCTTCACTCCAGGATATGCTTTTCTGGTGTAAACATTTACCAAATGAAAACGGTCATTTTTTAGCACTGAAGGGACAGTTTCCTGAACAGGAAGTTGCTAATTTAGATAAAGATTTTGAATTCATTGAATCTATCTCTTTAAACGTGCCGGATCTTGAAGGTGAGCGTTGTTTAGTTAAAGTGAAGCGTATTTAAACATTAGTATTAATAACTTAATTTATAAGTAGGTTTTTTGTGGGTAGAATAATTGCAATCGCGAACCAGAAAGGCGGAGTTGGCAAAACAACGACCTGTGTCAATTTAGCAGCCTCTATGGCCGCAACAAAGCGCAAAGTGTTAGTGATTGATTTAGATCCGCAAGGTAATGCAACTATGGGCAGCGGTATTGATAAGTACGATGTTGCCCATACCGCTTACGATCTGCTTATTGAAGAGCTGCCGTTAGATAAAGTTGTCGAAACTGAAACTTCCGGCGGTTATGATCTGGTGGCTGCTAATAGTGATGTTACGGCTGCTGAAGTTAAATTAATGACCTTTTTCTCACGTGAAACGCGATTGCGCAGTGCATTAATCGATTACAAAGATAAATACGATTATATTTTCATAGACTGCCCTCCTTCATTAAATATGTTAACTGTTAATGCGATGACAGCTTCTGATTCTGTTTTAGTACCAATGCAGTGTGAATATTATGCATTGGAAGGTTTAACAGCCCTAATTGATACGATCAGTAAATTAGCTTCTGTGGTGAATTCGGATCTGAAGATAGAAGGTATTTTACGTACCATGTACGATCCCCGTAACCGCCTCTCTACAGATGTATCGGATCAACTCAAAAAACACTTTGGTGAAAAGGTCTATAGAACCATTATTCCACGTAATATCCGGCTTGCTGAAGCTCCAAGCTTCAGTACTCCTGTTATGTATTACGATAAATCATCAACCGGCGCTAAAGCATATTTAGCATTAGCTGGCGAGATCTTACGTCGTGAAGAGCAGCTAGAACAAACCAGCCTGGAAACAGTTTAAATAGGAATTCTCATGTTAGGGAAAAAAAGAGGTTTAGGTAAAGGGCTTGATTCTTTACTTAGCAGCAGCACCGTTAACCGTAAAAAGCAGGTGTCTCATGATTTTAATGCTGAAAAAACCCAACAATTAGTTGATGATGTTAAAGGCGCGCTGACGGATCTTGGTATTGAATGTCTGCATGGTGGTAAATATCAGCCTCGACGCGATATGTCTCCGCAGGCACTTGACGAATTGGCTAATTCAATTCGTGCCCAGGGGATTATCCAGCCGATTGTGGTTAGAGAAACCGGTCATCAAAAATATGAAATAATCGCAGGTGAAAGACGCTGGCGTGCCGCGAAAATTGTCGGCCTCGAAAATGTCCCGTGTTTGATTAAAAATGTTGAAGATGATGCAGCTATTGCTATTGCATTAATTGAAAATATTCAGCGTGAAAATTTAAACGCGATGGAAGAAGCAATTGCATTAAAGCGGCTTTTAGAAGAGTTTGAATTAACTCATAGTGAGGTCGCAAAAGCGGTTGGTAAATCGCGAACAACGGTCAGTAATTTACTACGTCTAAATAATTTAAATGACGATGTAAAAGTCCTGCTGGAACATGGTGATATTGAAATGGGCCATGCTAGAGCACTACTGGGTTGTGAGGGGCCGATGCAGTCAGATCTTGCAAAGATAGTTGCCGCAAAGTCATTAACGGTTCGTGAAACAGAACGCTTGGTGAAAAATGCGTTAAACCCCAAGCCGGTTAAAGAAACTGCCTCGCCTTGTGCGAAAGAGGAGCAGATAATTAATACCCTGCAGAATAAATTTGGATTAGCGGTAACGACTAAACCGGGTAAAAAAGGTGCCGGTAAACTGGTTATTGATTATAAAACGCTAGCTGATTTAGATGTATTGCTGTCGATTATTGAACAAAACTGAGCAATAATTTTAAACTCCTGCTCATACTCTGCGAAACTCTACTGTTAAATATTACCTGAAAATGCCTTATTTAAGGGGAATTTAGAATATTCCCCTAATCCAAAACAACATATTTTGTTAACGATTTTTTACTTAATGCCTGTGATTATTATTCTATTGCTCTAGCTCACATTTTTTATTGCGCTTAATAAATAAACTCCTTTGAATTATTATCCTGGTGTCTGTAAAGACCCTTGCTGCAAAAGACCTGACAGTTTATTCTGCAGAAAATCAGCATGATAATCATTGAGTCGTTAACCTGCTAAATAAGCTCCGTTTATCAGCTTCTGGCAGCTGCTTGGTAAATATAATTGACCTTTTTACTGTTGATAAAATGTGTAATAAATACTCGGAAAAACTGGAAATTAATTACATCTAGTTTGTGCTTTGAATTGGTTTGGTAGTGATAGTTAATCTAGATCAATAAAACACCCTGCTTTTCTTGTGGTTTTATTACGTGAGGTGTAATTTATTTTCATGATTGCTCAATAACAAATTAACCTTTCATAAAAACGTTATTTTGTTAACACTATAACTAACTTATCTGGTCATTTATTGCATTGATCGGCTTTGTCGGTATACTTTGCGCAATATTTTTAATCTGTGTCATAGAAGTAGTTAATAAAAAACATCTTATTTGGCGCAGGCTGAAAAATAAAAGGAAATCATAATGGTCGATAAACTAGCAGTTAAAAGTCAGAGAGCCGGGCTGAAGTTAGTGCGCTTTCAATTTTTGCTGGTGCTTCTTCTTGCACTGATTTCAACAGTCGTTTTTTCTGCTAAGCCTGGTTACTCAGCTTTAGCTGGAGGAATGACTTATGTGCTCCCTAATGTAATATTTGTTTTAATGACTTTTGCACATGTAGGTGCTAGTAAATCAAATATGATCGTTAAGGGGTTTTTCGCAGGGGAGGCAATCAAGCTTTGTTTTACTGTGGTTCTCTTTGTTGCATTTCTGTATTTCACAACTTTATCTTTAAGTTCGTTTTATACGGCGTTTGCAATATTAGTTGCCTCACAGTGGCTGGCGCCTTTCTTTTTTCAACAACAACAACGGGATCACAAATGACTGCTGCTGTAACTGCAACCGGTTATATCCAACATCACCTTACCAATGCACAAATGTGTATGGCGGACGGTGGCATAGCATTTAACCATGCTTGTGCGGATGCTGGATTTTGGACTTGGCATATTGATTCATTGCTATTCTCTGTTGGCTTAGGTGTGTTTTTCTTAGCAATCTTTTATATGGTTGGGCAGAAAGCAACAACGGGGGTTCCTGGAAAACTTCAATGTTTAGTTGAAATGACCATCGAATTCATCGATAACTCTGTTAAAGGATCGTTTCACGGTCGAAGTAGCGAAGCTGTCGCTCCATTAGCTCTTACTTTATTCGTTTGGATACTTCTAATGAATTCGTTTGATCTAATACCTGTTGATTTTGTACCTGAAGCTGCATTACGCATATTAGGTGTTCCTTACCTTAAAATTGTACCAACAACTGACTTAAATATTACTTTTGGTTTATCACTAAGTGTATTTGCGATGATTGTTTTTTACAGTATTAAGATCAAAGGATTATCTGGGTTTGTAAAAGAACTTACCTTCCAGCCATTCAATCACTGGACAATGATTCCATTTAATTTAGTTTTGGAACTTGTTACATTGATTGCGAAGCCTATTTCGTTAGCGCTTCGTTTGTTTGGTAATCTGTATGCTGGTGAGTTGATATTTATCCTGATAGCATTAACCCCTTGGTGGACCCAGTCCGCACTTTATGTGCCGTGGGCAATCTTCCATATACTGGTTATTTTCTTACAGGCCTTTATTTTCATGATGCTAAGTGTTGTATATCTCAGCATGGCGCATGAAGATCACTAATTTTTACACTATTTAATTTTTAAATAACTTAACTATCTCGGAGAAAAAAATGGAAACTGTTATTGGATTTACTACGCTGGCTGTTGCTTTCATGATCGGTGCTGCTGCATTTGGTACGGCAATTGGTTTTGCACTTTTAGGCGGTAAATTTTTAGAAGCTTCTGCCCGTCAACCTGAAATGGCTCCTGCTCTTCAAGTTAAAATGTTCATCGTAGCTGGTCTACTAGATGCTATCTCTATGATCGCGGTTGGTGTTGCACTTTTCTTTGTATTTGCAAACCCGTTTGTAGGCTTACTAGCAGCATAACTAACAGTTCCTAATTAACTATATTATTGAGGATCGGTTATGAATATAAATGCCACTCTAATAGGCCAAGCAATAGCATTTGCTTTGTTTGTTTTGTTCTGCATGAAGTACGTGTGGCCGCCATTGATTGCTGCTATTGAAGAGCGACAAAAGAAAATTTCTGACGGTTTAACGCAAGCTGAACGTGCCGGAAAAGATCTTGAGTTAGCTCAGGCTAAATCAATCGAACGATTAAAAGAAGCAAAATCTCAAGCTGCTGAAATCGTTGAACAAGCAAACAAACGTCGTGCTCAAATCGTTGAAGAAGCGAAAATGGAAGGTGAAGCCGAGCGGTTAAAGATCGTTGCCCAGGGTGAAGCTGAAGTTGAAAGTGAACGTAGTCGTGCTCGTGAAGAGTTACGTCAACAAGTATCTGCTCTTGCGATTGCCGGTGCCGAGAAAATTATTAAACGTTCTATTGATAAAGAAGCGAACAGCGACATTATTGATAAATTGGTTGCTGAACTATAAGGAACGAGCTTATGTCTGAATTGACTACCGTAGCTCGCCCTTACGCAAGAGCTGCTTTTGAACTTGCTGTTGAAAATGACAATATTAAAGCCTGGTCTGAAATGTTGTTATTTGCTGCTGAAGTTGTTACTAACCCGACAGTTGAAGTTATATTAAGCAGCACGAAAACAGCGCAAGAGCTAGCCGATTTATTGATTAATATCTGTGATGACAAGCTTGATAAAAGTGGTCAGAACTTAATTAATCTAATGGCTGAAAATGGACGTTTGAGTGTTTTACCTCGCGTAGCTGAACTCTATGCCGACTTAGTTACTGAACATAATCAAGAAATTGACGTTATCGTTGTTTCTGCTTATGCATTAGCTAAAAAGCAAAAAGAAGAGTTGAGCAAATCGTTAGAAAAACGTCTCGCACGAAAAGTAAATCTTAATTGTAGTATTGATAAATCCCTAATTTCCGGAATGGTAATTACTGCGGGTGATTTAGTGATTGATAGCACTGCTAGCGGTCAGCTGAATCGTTTATCTGATACTTTACAATCTTAATGGGAAATTGGCATGCAACTGAATTCCACTGAAATTAGCGATCTTATCAAGCAGCGAATTGAAAAATTCGAAGCGGTAAGCGAAGCGCGTAATGAAGGTACAATCGTTTCTGTAAGCGATGGTATTATTCGCATCAACGGCCTTGCTGAATGTATGCAGGGTGAGATGATCGAATTACCAAACGGCAGCTTTGCTATGGCACTTAACCTTGAGCGTGACTCGGTAGGTGCGGTAGTAATGGGGCCTTACCGTGATCTTAAAGAAGGCGAGAAAGTTAAATCAACTGGTCGTATTCTTGAAGTTCCTGTAGGTAAAGGTCTTTTAGGTCGTGTTGTAAACACTCTTGGTGAACCTATTGATGGTAAGGGCCCGATTGAAAATGACGGTTACTCTCCAATAGAAGTAATTGCTCCGGGTGTAATCGACCGTAAATCTGTTGATCAGCCGGTTCAAACGGGCTGGAAATCAATCGATTCAATGATTCCAATCGGTCGTGGTCAACGTGAATTAATCATCGGTGACCGTCAGGTAGGTAAAACGGCTATCGCGATTGACGCAATCATTAACCAAAAATCAACCGGTTTATACTCAATCTATGTTGCAATCGGGCAGAAAGCCTCAACTATTGCTAACGTAGTACGTAAACTTGAAGAACACGGTGCATTAGAAAATACCATCGTTGTTGTAGCATCTGCTTCTGAAGCGGCTGCTCTGCAGTACCTGGCGCCTTATGCCGGTTGTTCAATGGGTGAATACTTCCGCGACCGCGGTGAAGATGCACTGATTGTATATGATGATCTTTCTAAACAGGCTGTTGCCTACCGTCAGATTTCACTACTGCTTAAACGTCCTCCAGGTCGTGAAGCATACCCTGGTGACGTTTTCTATCTTCATTCTCGTCTTCTTGAACGTGCATCTCGTGTAAGCGAAGTTTACGTTGAACAATTCACTAAGGGTGAAGTGAAAGGTAAAACCGGTTCATTAACGGCATTACCAATCATCGAAACGCAGGCGGGCGATGTATCTGCATTCGTACCTACTAACGTAATCTCTATTACCGATGGTCAGATCTTCTTAACGACTGAACTGTTTAATAGTGGTGTTCGTCCAGCGGTTGATCCGGGTATTTCTGTATCACGAGTTGGTGGTGCGGCACAGTGTAAAGTAATTAAAAAACTGTCTGGTGGTATCCGTACTGCACTAGCTCAGTACCGTGAATTAGCGGCGTTTGCACAGTTTGCATCGGATCTTGATGATGCAACACGTAAACAGCTTGATCATGGTAAAAAAGTAACTGAATTAATGAAGCAGAAACAATATGCTCCAATGTCAGTTGTTGAACAGGCGTTATCACTATTCGCTGCAGAGAAAGGATATCTTAACGATGTCGATGTAGAAAAAGTTTTAGACTTTGAAGCATCACTTATCTCTTATGCTAAAAATGAGCATGCTGAGTTCTATGCTCAAATTAATGAAACTGGTGATTACAGCAAAGATATTGAAGGACAGTTCAAGGCTATCTTGGAATCTTTCAAAGCGACGCAAACCTGGTAATTAGTTAACGGCTCAGGTCGTTAATTAAGCATTAATTAGGAGCTAGAAATGGCCGGCGATAAAGAAATTAGAAATAAGATCGCGAGTGTTAAAAACACTCAGAAGATCACTGGCGCCATGGAAATGGTTGCTGCATCAAAGATGCGGCGTGCGCAGGAGCGTATGTCTAGCACTCATGCTTATGCTGAAACTATGCGTAAAGTGATTGGTCATATCGCACTTGGTAAACTTGAATACAAACACCCTTATGTCGAAGAAAGAGAGATAAGACGTGTTGGTTATATTGTCATTTCAAGTGATCGTGGTTTATGTGGCGGTTTAAATATTAACTTATTTAAACCGGTTATTGCCGCAATGCAGGAACACTCGCAAGCGGGTGTGGAAGTTGATTTAGCCGTTATCGGTTCTAAAGCAACCGGATTCTTCAATGGCTTAGGCGCTAATGTAGTTGCTCAAACCTCTGGTTTGGGTGATGCACCAACCGTTAATGATTTAATCGGTTCGGTGAAAATTATGCTAGATGCTTATGATGAAGGCAAAATCGATCGCTTATATATAGTGAACAATAAATTCATTAGTACCATGGTACAAGAACCGTCAGTTGATCAGTTATTACCTCTGCCTAAAGCAGAAGATGACGAAGAAGTGTCTACACACCTATGGGATTATATCTACGAAGGTGATGCAAAGGTTATCCTTGATGCATTATTAATTCGTTATGTTGAATCTCAGGTTTACCAGGGTGTTGTAGAGAATTTAGCATGTGAGCAGGTAGCTCGAATGGTTGCAATGAAAGCTGCAACTGATAATGCTAATGACTTGATTGACGAGTTACAACTTGTTGCCAATAAAGCACGTCAAGCTGCAATTACTCAGGAACTTTCTGAGATTTGCGGCGGTGCTGCTGCGGTATAAGCAAATTAACAAATTTATGATTTTAGAGGATCAGAGATGAGTACAGGTAAAATCGTTCAGATTATCGGTGCTGTTGTGGATGTTGAATTCCCACAAGATGCTGTACCGAATATTTACAGTGCGTTGATCGTGACTGAAAAGAATCTAACAATGGAAGTACAGCAGCAGATCGGCGGCGGCGTTGTTCGTTGTATCGCTATGGGGGCTTCTGAAGGTTTGAGTCGTGGTCTAGAAGTAACTGATACAAATCAAGCTATCACAGTACCTGTTGGTACGGCTACATTAGGCCGTATTATGAATGTACTGGGTGAGCCGATTGATGAATGTGGTGATATCGGTGCCGATGAGCATTACGAAATTCACCGCGCTGCGCCTTCTTACGAAGAGCAGTCGTCTTCTGTTGATACGCTTGAAGTTGGTATCAAAGTTATCGACTTAATCTGTCCATTCGCAAAAGGTGGTAAAATCGGCCTATTCGGTGGTGCAGGTGTTGGTAAAACAGTAAACATGATGGAGCTTATCAATAACATCGCATTAAAACATTCAGGTCTGTCTGTTTTTGCCGGTGTTGGTGAGCGTACTCGTGAAGGTAACGATTTCTACTTTGAAATGCAGGAAGCCGGCGTTGTTAACGTTGAAAAGCCTGAATTATCAAAAGTAGCAATGGTTTACGGTCAGATGAACGAGCCGCCAGGAAACCGTTTACGTGTTGCCCTGACTGGTTTAACAATGGCCGAGCGTTTCCGTGATGAAGGTAAAGACGTTTTACTATTTATCGATAACATCTACCGCTACACACTAGCCGGAACTGAAGTATCAGCTCTACTAGGCCGTATGCCTTCAGCCGTTGGTTACCAGCCGACACTTGCTGAAGAGATGGGGGTTCTTCAGGAACGTATTACATCGACTAAGACTGGTTCGATTACATCTATCCAGGCGGTATATGTACCTGCCGATGATTTAACGGATCCGTCTCCTGCAACAACCTTTGCTCACTTAGATGCAACAGTTGTATTATCTCGTAACATCGCATCGCTAGGTTTATACCCTGCAATCGATCCGCTTGATTCTACTTCTCGTCAGCTTGATCCGCTGGTAGTTGGTCAGGAGCATTATGATGTTGCCCGTGGTGTTCAAGGTATTCTGCAGCGTTATAAAGAGCTGAAAGACATCATTGCAATCCTAGGTATGGATGAGCTTTCTGAAGAAGATAAGCTTGTTGTCGCACGTGCTCGTAAGATTGAGAAATTCTTAACTCAGCCTTATCACGTTGCTGAAGTATTTACTGGTCAGCCAGGTACTTATGTATCACTTAAAGACACATTAGCTGGCTTTAAAGGTCTGATTGCCGGTGATTACGATGATATACCTGAGCAAGCTTTCCTATACGTAGGTACTGTTGAAGAAGCAGTAGAAAAAGCAAAAGGCTTATAATAACCGGAGGTTACTATGACTAAAGCGATGACCACACATTTGGATGTTGTAAGTGCGGAAAAGTCTCTGTTTTCAGGACGTGTTTCGCACCTGCAGGTATCTGGTCAAGAAGGTGAGTTAGGCATTATGCCTGGTCATACCCCTTTATTGACGCCGATTAAACCAGGAATGGTTAAATTGGTTAAACAACATGGTGCTGAAGAAGTCATTTATATCTCTGGTGGTTTTCTTGAGGTTCAGCCGGGCGGTGTAACCGTACTGGCTGATACTGCTATTCGAGGTGAAGACCTGGATCTGGCAAAAGCTGAAGAAGCTAAACGTTCAGCTGAAGAGCAGATTTCAAATCCTGGTCAGGATGTAGATTACGCTCTTGTTACTGCTCAGCTTGCACAAGCTATTGCACAACTGCGTGTTATCAAGTTAATCAGAAAGTGATTATTTAACTTTTTGCAAAAAGGCGCCCTGCGGGGCGCCTTTTTTTTGTCTATTTATTTTTATGCTGTTTTTAATTCCAGCAGTGTATGGCCAAGACCGATATCATCGGTACGTTTAGCTACCTCAAACCCAGCTGCTTCAACAATCTCTAGAAAGTCTTCACTGCGGTAAAAGCGGCTGTTGCCGTTAGCTAAACAAGTAAAGTATAACGAGGTTGCATTAAGGCTTAGCGTGGCCGCATCATAACGCTGCGCATCCCAGAACAATTCTAGAATATAAACACGGGCATTACTGTGCATTGCTTTACGAACACGCTGTAAAATACTTAATATTTCCATTGGCGAGAAGCAGTCTAAGAACTGACTCATCCACCAGGCGTCGGCACCTGTCGGTAATTCCAGGGTTTTATCTAACATATTGGTAGGATGGCCTTTAATACGATCAGCAACCCCCTGTTCTTTAGCGTTTTTCATTGCCATTTCGATCTGTTGAGGCAGGTCGATAATGGTCATCTCAACATCTTTATCGTAATTAACACACTGCAGAGACCATTTTCCGGTATTGCCGCCGATATCAAAAATAGACTTAGGTTTATGCTCAAATACTTTTTCTAGTAAAACGGGGAAAGAGCGGTCTGAATAGAAGTGATCGAAGTTAAACCAGCTTTCTTTAGCTTTTTCCGGTAAGCGGGACAGACCTTCATAAATAGTCGGCCAGTCACCTAACTCTTTAAGACCTGCTGGTGTCCCTTCTTCAATTGCTTCAGTTAGATGCATCATAGCTGCATAACAGACATCTGCTGTGAAATCTAAATTAGCACGCGTCATGCCGTCGTGTAATAAAAAGTAGCCTAACTTAGCGATGACATAATTTGGACTGTTCCAGGTAACAATATGGGCACTTAATGCCATATCTAATAATACTTTAACGCCATATTCAGATACGCCGGATTTTTCACTGATTTGAACTGCATTAAGGCCTTCACTTTCAGCTTTGTCTAATACTGCTAAAATACCTAAATCACGTAACGTTCGTGCGGTATGAAAGATAATTGGAGAAAATGCCAGTTTTTGTGCTTCTGTTTTTGCTTCAAGAGCAGTAAACGGGTCGTTTGTATAATCAGTCATTGAGTAACCTGTTGAATCCATATGCTAAGGGGTTATAACGTTATGTTTATAGGTGAACAATATCTAATACAGCATCATTATTCACTGTCTAGGGGAAATGTTATGATTAATTTTTGCTTTTCCTGATAGGGGAATAGGCAGCCGTATAGAAATAACATCTTTATTCCAGCGGGCAAGATTAACATCATAATATTAAAAAGGATATTATCGGCCCTGATAACGAAACTAATAAATGTATTTGTATGATAGAAAACAATAACAAATAGTTTGCTCTTTAAATAGCTAAACAGTGATAACTGTTTAATGTTAAAATAGCATGTAGAATTCGAAGTAAATATAGCGCATTGATTGTGTTATTCTTCTATTTAACAAAATATAATATAGTAAAAACAAATGGATTTTATTAATTTTAATATCACAAACTGGTTCGCGATCTGCCCTGGTATTGCAGGGCAGAAAAAATGGCATGAACAGGTAAATAAGCAGCCTTTATGCCTAGGAGTGCTTAATGAAACCCCTGTTAATCTGATTCCGGCAATGATGCGCCGACGCATGAGCTCATTAAGTAAACTGGCAGTACAGACAGCCATTCAGTTATCGCAGCACAGGCATACCGATTATATCGTGTTCGCCAGCCGTCATGGTGAACTAACTAGAACCGTTAAATTAATTGAAGATATCCTTAGCGGTGACGATGCTTCTCCAATTATGTTCTCGCAGTCGGTACATAATACAGCTGCCGGATTATTTACTATCTCAGCCAAACAGCCCGTGCCTGTCTGCTCTCTAGCTGCTGGTGAAAATACCCTGCATAGTGCACTTCTTGAAGCCGCCTGCTATTTACAGGAACATCCGGATCATAATGTGCTCGTGGTTAATTTTGATGAACCTCTGCCTGATCCTTATCTGGCATTTGAAAAGGCTGAGCATCAGGGCTTTGCTCTGGGGGTGTTATTAAGCGGCGGCGATCAGTTCAAAATCAAAGCAGTAAAGCAGGAAACGCTTAGTGAAAGCAGCTGCCCTCAAGCTTTCAGCTGCATTGATTATTTACTGAGTCAACAGAAAAATATTTCTATCAGCGGTAAAAAAACAGCCTGGTTTTGGGAAAAAAACTGATGAGCCTGAGTGAAAAAATCAATAAAATATGGCGAATTTTTGCAACCGGTTTTTGTTTCGTCCTGTTTGGAACAGGCGGCCTGGCTTTAACTTTTATTGTTTTTCCTTTATTAACTTTTTCATTAGAAAATAGTAAAAAGCGAGAGCTAAAAGTACAAAAAATAATTCAGCGTTCATTTTATCTGTTTTGCGAAACAATGCGTATTAGCGGCGCGATTGATTATAAATTTGCTGATGCTGAAAAGTTAAAAAATGATCAGAATTGTTTGATTGTTGCTAATCACCCTAGTTTAATTGATTATGTATTGATTACTTCCCGATTGGGGCAGTGTGACTGCTTAGTTAAACAAGCAATCTGGCATAACCCTTTTATGAAAGGCGTTGTGAAATCTGCTGGTTATATTCCGAATAAAGACCCTGAAAATTTACTTGAAGACTGCTCTAAACGACTTGAAGACGGCAATGTTCTGCTTATATTTCCAGAGGGAACAAGAACAACGCCGGGGAAAAAGTCAACATTACAGAGAGGTGCTGCGCAGATAGCTGTGAAAACAGAAACAGACCTTCGCATTGTACACATTAAGGTTACACCTTCATTTTTAACTAAAGAAAAAAAATGGTACCAAGTGCCTGACAGCCGACCGTTTTTTCATGTCGAAGTGAAAGATAAAATTTCAATACAGCCGTTTATTGAAGAAAGCAGTTCTCCTTCAATTGCGGTTAGAAAGTTAAATAAACATTTATATGACGTGCTTTTAGCACCGGAACAAAAAACTGAGTAGGTATTAATGGAACAGTTACACATCGAATTAAAAAAATTAATCATTGATGCGCTATATCTTGAGGATATGAGTGTTGACGATATTGAAACAGAAGCTCCACTGTTTGGTGAAGGTTTAGGGTTAGACTCAATTGATGCCCTAGAGCTGGGGTTGGCGATTAAGAAACAGTACAGTGTTGTTATTGATGCCGATGATACACAGACACGAGAGCATTTTGCATCTGTTGCAAATTTAGCAAAATACATTTCAGCAAATAAGGCTTAATAACATGACTGAATTAAATAAAGATGAAATCTTCAGCCAGGTCCAGGGAGCTTTAGTTGAACTGTTTGAGCTTGATGCTGCAGATATTCAGCTTGAAACTAAACTATATCAGGATCTTGATTTAGACAGTTTAGATGCTGTTGATTTAGTCGTTCATTTACAAAAGCTTACCGGTAAAAAAATCAAACCGGAAGAGTTTAAAATGGTACGTACGGTTGATGATGTAGTTAATTCTGTTGTTGAACTGCTGCAGGAAAAATAAATAGTGAAACTGCTGACGATATTGTCGGCAATTGTTTTATTGGCTTATCCATTTGCGGTTTATTACGGCTTAAATCAATGGGGAGTTGGAACAGTTGCAGCAGTGCTCGGTGTGTTATTTATTCTGCGTATTATCGGCGGTAATAAAACCCGTTTACGTGAATTAAAATATATTGCCTGGGTAAGTGGTGCAATGGGGCTTGTTTTAGCGCTGCTTGCAATAACCTTTAAAGATACCAGCTGGTTCACTTATTACCCTGTTATCGTCAATATGCTGATGCTTACTTTATTTGCCTCCAGTTTATGGCAGAAGGAGAGCATGGTTGAACGTTTTGCCCGTCTTCAGGAACCTGAACTGCCTGATTATGCGGTAAGTTATACCCGCACTGTCACTAAAGTCTGGTGTCTGTTTTTTGTAATTAACGGCTCTGTTTCTTTGCTGACCAGCTTTATATCACTTGATATATGGACCCTGTATAACGGCTTAATTAGTTACCTGCTGGCTGGTTCTCTGTTTGCTTGTGAATTTCTGGTTCGTATTTATATTAAAAGAAAAAATGAATGAGTTTTAGATCTCTTAAAAATGTACTGCTGAGTGGCAGATATGATCAGCAGATAGTTTCTTTTTCAGCAGAAGAAACTATCTGCTGGGCACAGTTATTATCTGACATAAAAGCATTAGCGATTAAACTTCGCCACTCTGATAAAAAAAACTGGGCTGTCTGCTGCGAGAACAGTTATCTCTTTTGTACGGCTTTTTTTGCTGCCGTTTATGCCGGTAAGAATATTATATTACCCGGCAATCATCAGCCGGCAATGCTGCAGTCTCTGGCTGAACACTTTGACGCTATTATACATGACGGACTAGTTGCGGCTGACTTTAGCAAGCAGCAGTTAATACTGCCTTGTACAGATAAGCAGTCGAACTGCCGCCAGCCGTTTTCAGAATTAGATCTGCAGCAGGTAAAGATTACTCTGTTTACTTCCGGCTCAAGCGGTCTGCCGAAAGCGATCAATAAGTCATTATTAATGTTAGACAATGAAATAGCCCAGCTTGAACTTGTCTGGGGCGAACTGCTTGGCGGCTGCAGTATTGTCAGTACTGTCTCTCATCAGCATATATACGGGCTGTTGTTCCGCATTTTATGGCCTTTATGTGCAGGACGGGCCTTCCAGTCTAATGATCTGGTTTATCCCGAGCAGGTGTTAGCCGGTGCGGATAATAACTGCACCCTGATCAGCAGTCCGGCATTATTAAAACGTTTACCGCAGGATAAGCAAAGCAGTGCTTACCGTGCTGTTTTTTCATCTGGCGGTCCGTTAAATACTGAAGCTGCAGAACAGTGTAATCACTTGTTTAGTCAGTATCCCTTTGAGGTGTTCGGCAGTACAGAAACCGGAGGAATTGGTTACCGTCAGCAGCTGCAGGCTGATACCGCCTGGCAATTTTTTCCAGGAATATCAGCCCAGCTTGTTGAAGGCGGATGTTTAAGTCTAAAGTCTCCATGGATTGATCCGCAAAGGTGGTACCAGACCAGCGATCAGTGTGAATTATTCGAAAATAATCAGTTTATTTTGAAAGGCCGCGTTGATCGAATTGTTAAAATTGAAGAAAAACGAATTTCATTAGTTGAAGTTGAACAGCGCCTTAATCAACTTGAGTGGATTGATGAGAGTGTCGTACTGGTCGTTGATGATATCCATCGTCTGAGTTTAGGAGCTGTTATTAAGCTTAGTGCACAGGGGAAAAACAGTATACAGGCGCTTGGAAAAGGAAAGTTCTGGATAAAGCTTCGTCAGGCTTTGCGTTTGTGGCTTGAGCCAGTCGGTATTCCTAGACACTTTCGTGTAGTGAGTGAAATACCGGTAAATAATCAAGGCAAGCGCCTGCACAGCGAAATAGCACAATTATTTGAAAACGAACAATTCAGTCAAGAAAATGGAATAAAAAATGTCTCAACGTAAAGCGACCATTATTGATCAGCAGATTTTAGACAATAAAGTTATTTTAACCTTACACGTTGATGCTGATATTACTGATTTTGAAGGCCATTTTCCAGGCTATCCAATACTGCCCGGTGTGACGCAGATAGACTGGGCTATTTATTACGGCAAGAAACTTCTAAACAGCGGTACTCGTTTTGCAGGTATGGAGGTGATTAAGTTCCAGGAGCCTATTCTGCCTAACAGTGTTGTTTTGTTAACGCTGACTTTGGATGCGAACAAACAAAAACTGCATTTTGCTTACAGCTCTAAAAACAGCCGGCATTCATCCGGCCGTATCAAATTACTTGCAGACGAGTAAGGGCCGTTATGACTGCTTTTAATCCATGTTTTTTGATCCCCTGCTATAACCACGGTCAGGCATTAACGGCTGTTGTTAAGGCTTTATCAGCTGATTATGATTATCCTATTTTCATTGTTGATGACGGCAGTGATCTTGTTACTAAAGAGGTGATCGGCCGGCTTTCCGATATAGCGACTGTAGTTACGCTGATTGAAAATCAGGGTAAAGGCGGCGCTGTAATTGCAGGTATTAAAACTGCATCTAAGCTCGGTTTCAGTCATGCACTGCAGATTGATGCCGACGGCCAGCATGATCTGTCTGCGCTTGCAGTTTTGCTAAATGAATCGCAGGCACATCCGGACGCATTAATATCAGGACGTCCTGTTTATGATCAAAGCGTACCTAAAGGACGCTTATACGGCCGTTATATTACTCATTTCTGGGTGTGGATAGAAACTCTGTCATTTTCAGTTAAAGACAGTATGTGCGGGTTTCGTTCCTATCCCCTGACACAATCCATGGATATTATCAGACAGGAAAAAATCGGTTTAAGAATGGATTTTGATACCGAAATAATGGTCAAGTTATTCTGGAACGATGTTGATGTGCGTTTTATCAAAACGCGGGTGATCTATCCGGAAAACGGCATCTCCCATTTTGATGCTTTCCGGGATAACGTAAAAATAAGCAAGATGCACACCTGCCTGTTTTTCGGCATGTTAAAGCGCCTGCCTAAACTACTAACCCGCTCTAAGCGAATGGCTTTAAAGAATAAGCACTGGTCAAAGCAGGAGGAACAGGGGACCTATTACGGAATGAAAATTCTGCTGAGCATCTATTCGCTGTTTGGCCGGACAGCATTCAGCATGCTGTTAAAAGTTGTAATGGCCTATTATATGCTGACGGCCAAAGAAAGCCGTTTTTCTTCGGCACAATATTTAGATAACCTGCGCAGATATGCTTCTAAAACAGGGCAGACTCTGCCTGGCAAGTTAAGTGTTTATCGACATCTGAACTCTTTCGGGCAGACCATGCTGGATAAACTGGCTGCCTGGAAAGGTGATTTCTCAACAGATAATCTAACGGTTCATGGTATTGAACATATTGAGCCTTTGGCTAAATCAGATCGGGGCATTGTTATTATCGGTTCACACCTCGGTAATTTAGAGTTATGTCGTGCGTTGAGCGAACAATATGTTGATTTAAAAATTAATGCTCTGGTTTTTACCGAGCATGCCCCGCGCTTTAATGCGATGATCAAAGCGGTTAATCCGAAGGCTGATTTAAATATTATCCAGGTAAATAAACTCGGTCCGGAAACGGCCATTCTGCTTGATGATAAAATTGAGCAGGGAGAATGGGTGGTGATTGTTGGTGACAGGACATCAACCAGTGTTGAACAGCGTTCAATCTGGGCTGATTTTCTGGGTAAACCCGCGCCCTTTCCGCAGGGGCCGTTTTTATTAGCATCAATTTTAAAAGCTCCGGTTTATTTGCTTTTTGGTCTGCGTAATGAATATAAAAAAGAGGCTCATTTTGATGTCTACTTTGAACCTTTCAGTGAGCAGATAAAATTACCAAGAGGCCGACGTGAGCAGGCTCTGCTGGAAGTAGTTGATTTATATGCCCGGCGTCTTGAACATTACACCATGCAGGCCCCGCTGCAGTGGTATAACTTTTTTAATTTTTGGCAGTTAAGTGGAAAGAAAAATGACAAATAAACAACAAAGCATCAAGTTTGGTGACGGACGTTTAAGCATTGAAGATATAGTAAGTATCTCTGACGGCGCCGGTGCAGAAATGAATTCCAGTGCTGAATTTAACGCAAAAATCGACCGCGGTGTGGCATTTTTGGAGCGTCTGTTAAAAGAAGATGGTGTTATTTACGGGGTGACTACCGGCTACGGAGACTCCTGTACCGTTGCTATCCCGGCAGAGTTAGTTTCTGAATTACCGCTGCATTTAACCCGTTTTCACGGCTGCGGTCTGGGTGAAAACTTAACCGAGAAACAATCCAAAGCGGTTTTAGCGACCCGTTTATGTTCATTATCACAGGGCGTTTCCGGTGTGACACATGATCTGCTTAATCAGATTATCACTTTGATTAATAATGATATTTCTCCACGGATTCCGGAAGAAGGTTCCGTCGGCGCAAGTGGTGATTTAACTCCTCTGTCTTACCTGGCTGCTGTATTAATCGGTGAGCGTGAAGTTATTTATAAAGGGCAGATTTGTTCGACAGCAGAGGTTTTTGCTGATCTGAATATTAAACCTATCGTACTGCAGCCTAAAGAAGGTCTGGCATTAATGAACGGTACCGCGGTGATGACCGCCCTTGCCTGTTTAGCGTTTAAACGTGCTGAATATCTGGCAAAAGTTGCAACTAAAGTGACGGCTATGGTTTCAGTTGCGATGCACGGTAATGATTTCCACTTTGATGAAGCACTGTTTGCTGTTAAACCGCATGCCGGCCAGCAGCAGATAGCATCCTGGTTACGCTCGGATCTGCAGGCTGAACGTCCGCCGCGCAATAGCGACCGTCTACAGGATCGTTATTCGCTTCGTTGTGCGCCGCATGTTATTGGGGTTTTACAGGATACCCTGCCGTGGCTGCGTTCAATGATTGAAAATGAATTAAACAGCGCTAATGATAATCCGATTATTGATGGTGATAATGAACGAGTGTTACATGGCGGTCATTTCTACGGCGGTCATATTGCAATGGCGATGGATACCTTAAAAGTAGCTGTGGCGAATATTGCAGACCTGTTAGACCGTCAAATGGCGCAGTTAATGGATTATAAATTCAATAACGGTCTGCCGTTTAACTTAACCGGTGCTGAAGGTCCGCGTAAACCAATTAATCATGGTTTTAAAGCCGTACAGATTGGTGTTTCTGCCTGGACGGCTGAGGCGTTAAAACATACTATGCCGGCAAGTGTATTCTCTCGTTCAACTGAGTGCCATAATCAGGATAAAGTCAGCATGGGCACTATTGCTTCACGTGACTGCCTGCGGGTATTGGTACTGACTGAGCAGGTTGCTTCTGCTTCATTACTGGCTGCGACGCAGGCTCTGGTTATTCGTAAACGTCATAATGAACTTGATGAAACACATTTCAGTGAAGGTCTAAAAGCAATGACTGAAGCGGTATTGAGTGAGTTTACACCGGTTGATGAAGATCGTCCGTTAGAAACTGATTTACGTCACTTTATGCAGTTAATTCAAACTCAGCACTGGTCGTTATACTAAGACAGCGCGTTACTTTAACAGTTAGGACTTATCAATGGTCGAAAGAAAGATTAACTTAAGCGCTGAAATTATGCTGGTTACAGCATTTCAAGATGCGGATCCTATGGGAGTTATCTACCATGGTAATTATTTCCGCTATTTTGAGGAAGCCCGTCGTATGTTGATGGAAAAAATCAATTACAACTACCGGGAAATGGAAGCTTCAGGTTATGCCTGGCCGATCATTGATACTCACGTAAAATATGTAAAAGCGATTCCCTACAATCATGAAATACGAGTGACTGCTGTATTAAGTGAATGGGAAAACCGGCTGCGTGTTGATTACATAATTTTTGATGCGCAAACCGGGCAGCGTATGACCAAGGCTTATACAAGACAGGTTGCCGTTGAAATAACCAGTAAAGAGATGTGCTTTGCATCGCCTAAGGTGTTTATTGAAAAACTGGAGCCCTATTTTGTTGATTAAAAAAGTTTTTTTTACTGCAGTGCTGGTGGTCTTTAGTTTTTCAGCACAGGCTGTGACGCTTGCAGATGTGCAGCAAAAACTGACAACACACTCTCTGCTGCGCGGTGAGTTTACCCAGACAAAAACTATGCAGATGTTTAATCAGCCGCTTGTTTCAAAGGGGAAGTTCCTGCTGCAGCAGGATCAGGGACTGCTTTGGAAGCAGGTTGACCCCTTTTCAGTCTCTTTAGTTCTGGTAAAAGACAAACTTAGCCAGCAGTTTGCAGAACAAGCTCCGGAAGTGATTGCAGCAAAAGATAATCCGATGGTTTTTTACTTTAGTCATCTGTTTTTATCTTTATTCAAGGGGGATGTTGATGGTTTAACGGAGCAGTTTGAGATGAAACTCAGCGAAAAAGGAGATAACTGGCTGCTGTTATTAACTCCAAAGTCAGCGCCGTTAAATAAGGTGTTTGCTAATATTTCAATTGAAGGTTCTGAGTTTATTGATGTTCTTGTTTTAAATGAATTAAGCGGCGATGTTTCCGAAATAAAATTTGCACAGCAGACGACGACTCCTAATACACTAAGTAAAGAAGAACAGCGTGCCTTTCAGTTTTAAACCAGCAGTTTTCTGGCTGATCTTTATACTGCTGGCGGCTGTAGGTTTAGTGCGTCAGACGGTTCTGCAGCCGGACTTGCCCATTGAGACAAATATATTAGCCCTGTTACCTGAAAACCAGCAGGATCCATTTGCTCAACAGGCTTTTGAGCAGGTCAGCAGTAATCTTAGCAATAAGGTGGTATTTTTACTTTCAAGTGAAGATAAAAAGCAGCTTGCCGCCGCCGCCTCTGATTTCTCAGATAAGTTATTAACCACTAACCTGTTCTCGGGTATATCTGCACAGTTAAGCTCTCAGGAGCAGCAGGCCTGGGCTAAACTGTATTTTCCTTACCGTGCGCAGTTATTAACTGCGCAGCAGAAAGAGTCTCTGCAGCAGGATCCGCAGGCGCAGGTTACTAAGGTACTGCAGCAGGTTTATAACCCTTTTTCCGGTGTAACCGGCGGGGAACTTAAAAATGACCCCTTTTTGTTATTCAGGGACTATATATCCTCACGAAATAACAGCTCAGCAAACTTTACTTTATACCAGGGCTATTTAACTACTGAGTATCAGGGTAAATACCATATTATTATTCGCGCGGATCTGGCGGGTGATCCCTACGATACACAGCTGCAGAATAGACTGTCAGATTTAACTGAACTTGAAACAAGAATTAAAACAAAGTTTCACGTGGAACTGGCACATACCGGTACTATCTTTTATGCTTCCTACGGAACGCAGAGTGCCAAAAGTGAAATCAGCACTATAGGTCTCGGCTCGCTGATTGGTGTTGTTCTTTTATTATTGATTGTTTATCGCAGTGCTTTACCTTTAACGCTGGCATTGTTATCCATAAGCAGCGGCCTGCTGGTGGCATTTGTCGTTACTGCTGCTGTCTTCGGCAAGGTGCATCTGTTTAGTTTAGTGTTTGGTGCTAGTCTGATTGGTGTTTCAATTGACTATGCTTTTCATTATCTTACCGAGCGTCTGGTACAGAAAGATAACTGGCATTCGCAGTCGGCGCTAAAACATATTTTTAATGCCATTACCTTAGGTTTGTTAACCAGTTTAATCGGCTATTTAGGTTTACTGATCGCCCCTTTCCCTGGTTTACAGCAGTTATCCTTATTTTCTGTAGTTGGTCTTTTAGGCGCTTACCTTACGGTTGTCTGCTGGTATCCGCTGTTAGCAAAATCAGCAAGTACAACAGCGGTCCCTAAATTAGGTTTTATCATTTTATGGTTGAAAGCCTGGCAAAATCCTAAATTTAAAATTCTCCTGCCGAGTTTTTTACTGCTGTTTTCATTGATAGGCGCCTTTAATGTGCATTTTGATGATGATATTCGCCAGCTGCAGGCATTGCCTGAAACTTTAAAGGCACAGGAAACATATATTAAAACGGTAAGTGGTGCTGGGCAAAGTCAGCAGCTGCTGCTGGTTAAAGCTGCCAGTGATGAAGATTTATTAATTCGTTTGAGTGACGTTGGAAAACAGTTAACTGCATGGCAGAAACAAGACCTGCTTGTCAGCTATCAGAGCATTAGCCAGTATGTACCATCACTGCAGAGTCAAAAAGAGAATTTTGAATTAGTTAAGTCTTTATATCAGTCACAAGCGCAGAATATCAGCAATAAACTGAACTTTTCACAAGTTGTGCATTTTGACCAGCCTTTTAAGTCTTTGTTAGTAGATGATTATTTAGCTTCGTCTGTTTCTGAGCCGTTAGGTTTTTTATGGCTGGATAAAATTAACGGTCAAAGTTCTGCAGTGATCCTGGTTAATGATATGCATGACAAACCGGTTTTCCAGTCTTATATCAATGAACATGATGATATTACCTCTCTGGATAAAGCCAATGAGGTATCTACTATTTTTGGTACTTATCGTGTTCATATCAGCAAGTTGTTAATCGGTGCATATTTATTGATAACTGTTTTAATGATCTGGCGATATGGCTTAAAACTTGGTTTTCTGGTGATAAGTCCGCCTGTTATTGCCGCCTGTGTCGGTTTAGCAGTAACCAGTGTGTCGGGTATTCCTATCACTATTTTTAATTTATTAGCGGTGATTCTTATCTTAGGTATCGGTATCGACTACACGCTGTTTTTTGCTGAACAAAAGAAGATGATTGAAGCGAAGAATACTCTGCTGGCAATAACTCTTTCTGCACTCACCACGGTATTATCATTTGGTCTGCTGGCGTTAAGTGAAACCCAGGCTATTCATGGTTTTGGTATCACTGTTTTAACGGGCATTATTGTCGCCTGGCTGCTTGCTCCTTTAGCAATGAGTGGTCGTAAGGAAAAAAGGTAATAAGATGAAATTTAAGTGCTTATATTTTCCGATAGTGCTGATGATGCTCTGTGCGTGCTCAATGCAGCCGCAAACTCATCCGGTGCAGGTTGAAGTTAATCCAGATGTATTTGTTACTCTGCCGAAACCTGCTGAGTTGGGAAAGGAACTTAATATCAGTCAGCTTATCACCGCGCAGTGGGATCAGGAAGAAGGTAGTAAACAACAGAAACTACCGGTACAGCTGCAGGTTGATCAGCAAAGTGTCGTTTTAGCCGGTTTTTCTGCCTGGGGGGCGCGCATTATCAGCTTAAGCTATTCAGGTGAAGAGATTCAAACCTATGTGCTTAGCGGCTTAGCGGATACTTTACCAAAGCCTGAACAGGTATTGTTTAATGTGATGATTTCAATCTGGCCCGTTGAGTCATGGTCTGCCCCGCTTGCACAAATAGGCTGGTCGCTTACTGAAAGTGATTTTGAGCGTTTACTACTTGATGAAAACGGGCAGGTTGTTGCGGTTGTCACTTATCAGAAGAAACCATATATCGATGGAATTATTGTGTTTAAACATTTACAGCTTAATTACACCATCACTATCGAAACCAGCAAATCAGATACTGATAAATAGAGAATTAGATGAAAACTAAAACACCAAATTCCCCGGCTTTTCCTGTTTATATTCACGCCTGTGCGATGAATTCTGCATTAGGTGATACGCAGCAGGAAAGCATAAAACGTTTGGCCCTGGGGTTTTCACCTGATATGTGCCTAGAGTCCGGCTGGTTAAACGACGGCGGTAAGACAGTTGTCGGTAAGGTAGTGAGCCCGTTACCGGAGATTGATGTCGATTTAACAGATAAAAATACACGTAATAACCGTCTGGCATTATCTGCTCTGGTGCAGATTAAACCTCAGATAGAGCAGGCAGTCAGTCAGTATGGCGCTGAGCGTATTGCGGTTATTGTTGGTACCAGTACTTCCGGTATTGCAGATGGTGAAACCGCACTGGCTGAAAAACAGAAAACCGGTCAGTTACCCGAGGGTTATCACTACCATCAGCAGGAAGTCGGTAATCTGGGCGAGTTTGTCGCTGATTATTTCAAGATAGATGGTCCGGTTTATACGATTTCTACTGCGTGTTCATCAAGCGGCCGGGTATTTTTATCGGCAAAGCGCTTATTAAAAGCGGGAATAGTTGATGCAGTCCTTGTCGGCGGCAGTGACTCTTTGTGTAAACTGACGCTGAATGGATTTCATGGTTTAGAAGCTCTCTCCAATGAACTCTGCAGTCCGTTTAGTAAAAACCGTCACGGTATCAATATTGGTGAGGCTGCCGCATTTATGCTGCTGTCCCGAGAAAAAAACAGCAGCGGCTTAGCCTTACTGGGCGCTGGAGACAGTTCTGATGCTCACCATATTTCAGCACCTCATCCGGAAGGAAAAGGGGCGGCTGAAGCGATGCACAAAGCATTAAATGATGCGCAGCTGAGAACAGATCAGATCGGTTATATTAATGCACATGGCACAGCAACTAAGCTTAATGATGCAATGGAAGCAAAGGCCATTTATGCCCTCTTCTCAGACAAGGTGGCTGTGAGCTCAACGAAACCATTAACCGGACATGCACTGGGGGCCGCCAGTATTTTAGAGGCTGCACTGTGCTGGTTACTTTTAGAAGAAAATCTTGATCTGCCGGTACAAATTAATGACGGAGTTTATGATCCCTCTCTTGCTCCGATACGTTTTGTGCAGGATAAAGAAAAGTTACAAAAGCGGGCTGTCTTAAGCAACTCATTTGCATTCGGCGGCAATAATATAAGCCTGATCTTTGGATATGCAGATGAGTAAAGTGATATGCACTGTTTCTTTTGCAAATAAGATATTTGCATTCGGCTGCTGTTTAAAGCAACTAAAGAATATAAGCCTGATTTTTGGTTATGCAGATGAATAAAATTATAAGTGCCTGTACTTTTGCAAATGAGTCATTTGCATTCGGCGGCAGCTGTTTAAAAGAAATGAATATAAGCCTGATCTTCGGTTACGTAGATGAATAAAATTATAAGCAGCGGTTATTCTGCAAATGAGATATTTGCATTCGGCTGCTGTTTAAAACAACTAAAGAATATAAGCCTGATTTTTGGTTATGCAGATGAATAAAATGATAAGAACTGCTTCTTTATTAAATTTAAAAGAAATATATACAAGCCTGATATTTGGATGCACAGATGAATAATATCCCCGACGCGGCCTCTTTACTGCCGCATGAAGCCCCGATGATCCTGATCGATAAACTCATCAATGTCACTGAATTAACGGTACATTGCCAGGTTAAGATTGATTCGGACTGCCTGTTCTTTGATAAAGAGAATAATGGAGTGCCGGCATGGGTAGGCATTGAGTTTATGGCGCAGACTATTGCCGTCTGGTCTGGATATCAAGCCTGGAGGCAGGATAAACCTTCACCAATCGGTTTTTTATTGGGCAGTCGTTCTTATACAAGTGAATGTGAAATCTATAGAGAATCACAACTACTTGATATCTATGCGGAACAGGTGATGGAAAGTGAAGGTATGGCGGCTTTTCTGTGCCGCATTGAGTGCGATGGTATCGAGCTTGCCGCAGGGCAGTTAAATGCCTTTGTACCGACACCGGAAAAATTAGAAGAGATGTTAAAAGGGAAAGGTAATGACTAGACAAGTATTGGTAACTGGTGCGAGTAAAGGTATCGGCCGTGCAACTGCATTAAAACTCGCGCAGGACGGTTTTACTATTGCTGTGCATTATATGGGTGACAAAAATGGTGCATTACAGACAGTGGCTGAAATTAATGAACTAGGCGGCAGCAGCCGTATTTTACAGTTTGATATTAGCGATCGAGAGCAGTGCCGAATAGTACTGGAAAACGATATCGCTGAGAATGGTGCTTATTACGGTGTAGTGAGTAATGCTGGTGTTACCAATGATACTGTTTTTCCGGCAATGACCGGTGAAGAGTGGGATGGTGTTGTACATACCAATCTTGACGGTTTTTATAATGTTTTACATCCCTGTGTTATGCCTATGGTACAGCTTCGTAAAGGCGGCCGTATTGTTACATTAGCGTCGGTCTCGGGCTTAGTGGGTAATCGCGGTCAGACAAATTACAGTGCGGCTAAAGCTGGTATTATTGGTGCAACTAAAGCGCTGGCCTTAGAAGTGGCTAAACGAAAAATTACGGTAAACTGTGTGGCACCGGGGTTAGTTGATACCGGTATGGTTGATGAACATGTTAAAGAGCACGCCCTGCCGCTTGTGCCTTTGCGCCGTATGGGGCAGCCTGAAGAGGTTGCCGGGCTGGTAAGTTATTTAATGTCTGATGCGGCGGCTTATGTTACCCGTCAGGTTATCAGTATTAATGGAGGAATGGTTTAATGAGTATTCGTCGAGTTGTTGTTACAGGCATGTCCGGTGTTACTGCATTTGGTAACGACTGGGAAAGTGTACAAGCTAAATTAAAAGCCTGTGAAAACGCAGTATTATATATGCCTAGTTATGAGCAGTATGACGGTTTAAATACCAAGCTGGCTGCGCCTATTGTTGATTTTGAGCTGCCTAAACATTACACCCGTAAAAAAATTCGCGGTATGGGCAGGGTTTCAAAATTAGCGACACTTGCTTCTGAAAATGCGCTGATTCAAAGTGGTCTGCTTGGTAATGAAATATTAACCAATGGCCAGACAGGTGTTGCTTACGGTTCTTCTACCGGCAGTACCGATGCGGTTGGTGCCTTTGGTGTGATGCTTAATGAAAAAAGCACCAAAGCGATCACTGCAACAACTTATGTGCAGATGATGCCGCATACCAGTGCGGTTAATGTCGGTCTGTTTTTTGGTTTAAAAGGCCGCATTATTCCAACCAGCAGTGCGTGTACCTCAGGCAGTCAGGCAATTGGTTATGCTTATGAAGCAATCAAACATGGTTATCAGACTGTCATGGTTGCTGGTGGTGCAGAGGAATTATGTCCGACCGAATCTGCGGTATTTGATACATTGTTTGCGACCAGCCTTAAAAATGACAATCCTAAATCTACGCCGAGTCCATACGACAAAGACCGCGACGGATTAGTGATTGGTGAAGGTGCCGGTACATTAGTATTAGAAGAATATGAACACGCTAAAGCACGCGGCGCAAAGATCCATGCGGAGTTAGTGGGGTTTGCCAGTAACTGCGACGCTGCACATGTAACACAGCCTCAGCAGGAAACCATGCAGATTTGTATGGAGATGGCGCTTAAAAACGCAGACTTAAGTGCAGATAAAATCGGTTACGTTTCTGCGCATGGTACTGCAACAGAGCGTGGTGATATTGCTGAAACTAACGCTACGCAGAATGTAGTCGGCAGTAAAACACCGATCAGCTCATTAAAGAGCTACTTTGGCCATACTTTAGGGGCATGCGGCGCTGTTGAAGCCTGGACTGCTATTGAGATGATGAACAGCGGCTGGTTTAATCCGACTTTGAATCTTAATCATGTTGATCCGTTATGTGGTGATCTGGACTACATCACCGGCACCGGTCGTGAAGTCGATTGTGAATATATTATGAGTAATAATTTTGCCTTCGGCGGCATTAATACTTCATTAATTTTCAAACGTGTCAGAGATTAATTCTATGCTGAGCTGTCACCAGGTTACTTTTCAGTAATCTGGTGTATTTTTTCCTGCCACTGCGGCAGTTCGTTTACTCCTTTCTCAGACAGTTGATAAATACCCCGCTCCACTTTGTTAAACCAGCCGTAATAATTACTGCCTAAAAACTGTGTAGCCTGCGGTTCATCAATCGCTTTTTTGATTTCAGCCCCTTTGGCTGACGGTTGTTTTGTCAGATACTCAGCAACCCGGATGCAGCGCTGCCGGTAAGCCGTTAAACCCGCTTGCCTGCGGGTTGAACCGCCCTTTTGTGTATCTCCCTGACGACTGCTGAATTCTTTCAGCAGTGCTTTTTGCCTGCGCTTATTTTTTCGCGGTCTGTAGTCTTTCGGATCGCTGATCACTTCAACATACTGCTGCTCTTTCTGCATATCTACGATAATCAGCCCCAAACCTAACCGGGCGATCAGCTTTTTGACCTGTTTAGCCTGTTTCTTATAGATGGTACATTGTTTGGGAATGGCGATATAGACGATATCTGCTAATGTGAAACGTTCAACAGCCTGCAGCAGCAGCGTTATATTGAGACTTAACTTAAGTTCGATAATCACTATGGAATCATCTTTTTTAGCAACAATATCACAGTCTTTTATCTCACCTTTTACTTCATAACCCTGGCTGCTTAAAAAGCCTTTAATCGGTAAATAGAGATCGTTTTCATTAAGTTTTGTATTCATCTGTTTTTCTATGGTTGAAGATCAGAGTCTTATTAGTATACCTAAGCCGCAGGTTTATTAAAATTAAGGAAATAAGTCGTAAAATAACTTATTCCAATAAGCCATACAGTAGCTGGTGGGACCATTTTTTTACTGGGTTTTTACGTTTTTTACCGGCGAGTATTAGTTGTGATGTAAATACTCACTATCTAAATCCTTTTAGCTGCCTAATGATTTAAATGATTTTTTGAACTCTTTAATTACTGTGCTTTTTACTTTTCCGATGTTCTGCTGGGTGCGGGTTAATAAAATAAAAGCCCAGCGTCCGTCACTATTCATAAAGTCGACATTTAATTTTTTTATCTGCTGTGCATATAACGATGAACTAACCACGTGATTTGGTAATAATGCCCAGCCGCCCTCTTTTAATAATGACAAAATGATATCCATATTACTGATAACTGCCTGCTGTGAAGATATCTGCAGCATTTTACCTAAATCGACTTCCATATGATTTTCTGCGACATACTGAAGGTTTTGCTCTAAATCCGCTAAATTACAGCAGTGACTTTTTCCTAATAGAGTGTCTTTATGTGCAAAAAATGAAAAAGGTAAATATCCAAGATTTGTAAAGGCTAGCCCTTTTTCTGGAAGTACTGCATTAACACCGCTTAGCACTAAGGCTAAATCGGCCCTTTGCTGAGCTAAAGCTTTAATTGATTCCTCTCTTCCTCTATGTATCCAGTTTAATCGGGTGCTGGGAAACCGCCGCTGGATGCTGCTCTGCACTTCTGTGATGACTGAAATGGGCAGTGAAATATCATGATAAATGGTTAAACTTTTCTCCAGCCCGCCCGCTAAACTGTCACCACTATTCTGCAGCAGTTGAGCCTGATACAAAATATGTTTTGCCTGAGTTAACAGGCTTCCACCCTCAAAGGTAATTTTCGGAAATTTCCCGCTTCGATCAAATAAGGTAATACCTAAATCTATCTCTAGATTACCAACCTGCTGATGCAGGGTGGAGCGGTCTTTATGGATAGATTTAGCGGCTTTACTAAATGATCCCGTTTCGGCAACGGCGACAAATGCAGTTAACTGTTCAAAGCTGAAACGAAGCATATAAGACCTTTTGTTGGTGATTTCCAAACATAACTGAGGTTACCTGATGTTTGTATCCATTACTATAGATTCATACAAACACAATCGAGGTGAATATCATGGCTTTACTTTATAAAAAATCAGTCGTTAATACCGTACTTGCTGCCGCGCTGACGGCGTCTGCACTATCTGCTGCTCAGGCTTGTTCCCGGGTTTTCTGGGACACACAAGATCATGGTGTATTTGTTGCCCGCACCATGGACTGGATGGTGGAAACAGATCCGACTATTGATGTACGTGCTAAGGGAATCAGCTATCGGGGAGCTGAATCCGGTGAAAAAGTACTGGTCTGGACCTCTAAATATGCATCAATTATAACCACATTTTACGGTAAAGCAGGTATTGATGGTTTTAATGAGAAAGGCTTAGCAGTTAACGCCTTGTATCTGGGGGAAGAAAGTCCCGGTCAATATGATAAAAGTAAACTTCAGTTAGAAAATTCACGTATTGTTCCGTATTTCTTAGATAATTTCAGTACGGTAAAAGAGGCAGCCGCCGCTATTAAAAATATTCAGTTACAGCAGTTTGGTCCTGAAGGTGAAAAATTAAGAGGGCACTATTCGCTTCAGGATAAAAGTGGTGACTCTGCTGTATTAGAATTTGTGGATGGAAAATGGTTTGTTTATCACGGTGCAGAATACGATGTATTAACCAACAGCCCGGTATTTTCAGAACATTTAAAATCCTGGCAGGAAAAAAAGCCCGGCAGCAGTGCTGAGATAAATGCTCAATTCCCGTTAGCGGGTAATGTTGAACCGGCTCAGCGTTTTATCTGGAACAAATATATGCTTGAGCAGCTGAAAGAACCAAGCAGTTATTACAACGGTCTGGCAAAAATTGACAGTGTGGCCTACAAAGTGCCTTTAGATGCAGCTAATAAGATTGTTAATGGTAAAATGACCGGTTATGCCACTCAGTACACTTTGGTATATAACCTCGAGGCGTTAGAATTAAATATGCGTTATCAGTACGGAGATGTTTATACGCAGTTTAAAGTAGACTTTAATAAACTAAATGACGGTCGAAACTATACATTAAAAGCGGATCAACAAAGTAACAGCGGCGATATGACCAGTAGCTTTAAACAGGAAAACGGGGTGATGGCGCAGTACCGTACTGCTGAATAAACATGCCTGTTTTTCGTTTTGTAGTTATTAGTGGCAAACAAAAAGACCAGCACGGTGGCTGGTCTTTGAGTTAACTACGATACTATCTGCTAAATTAGAAAGAGAAATATCCGGTCGAGGATGCTTCACCACTTGCTGGGGTGGTGAAGCTATTGTTACCGCCACCCGACCATTGAGCATCACCGCCGGCTTTTTTAATACATTTCCATTCAACTACCGTATTCACAGGTATATCAACCTTACCGACCCAGTTAGGATAGGGGCTAGTCGACAAAGCCACTGCATCATCTGCTGTCCAACCACCTAGCTCTGAAACGCTGCCTACTGCATAAACACTTTGTCCATCGTAAGTAGTTACATTTTCACAGGTCAAGGTTACTGATACAGTCGTCGGCGCATCTGGATCCGGTTCCGGCTTGACGTGACCGCCCACCCAGACGGAAACGCTGCCGCCCTTGACCTTGAAGGCAGCGCTGCCCTCGGCATCTGTACATACGGTGTCGTCAGCGTCATGATTGCCGGTGATATCGACAAAACATTCATCCGCATTCTCTGCGCCCATTGCCATCACTTTAGTGCCGCCGGCCGCATCGCTCATCAGCACCGCTAGGCCCTGAAGATGCTCAGTATTGCCTTGACGGGTCCAGCCGATCACATCCTTGTTATCCAGGTAACTGTTCTGTTTGCCGTAAGCATAATCACGACGTGCAGCCAGTAACTTATCCAGGACTGCTTTATGACTGTTCATATTGATGGTGTGATCATTCCCGTCTTTGCCTTTATCGGTATAGTCGGCACCGTAGTAATCCGCATAGAAAATATTCGGGTAACCTTCCTGACGTAACAAGATAAACGCGTAGGCCAGCGGTTTAAACCAGTCTTCTACCGGAGACTCCAGCGCCTGCAGCGACTGCGTATCATGGTTCTCAACCAGGGTCACTGCATGAGCCGGATTTGACTGCATCAATGTGCCGTTCATTATGCCGCCCATATCATACCCCCCCCCACTCTTAGAAGCTGTATGGAAGTTATAGTGCAGCGGTGCATCAAACAGAGACATGCGGTAACCTGTATCTTTTAAGTAGCTTTTCAGTTTACCTAAATCAGGATCCCAGTATTCACCGACAGTGAATAAATCTGTATCTGTAGAGCTTTGTACCGAGTCGATCCAGGCTTTGAAGAACCCTGTTTCTATATGTTTTATTGCATCTAAACGGAAGCCGTCTAGTTCAGCAAAATCTGCATACCATTTACCCCATTTTTTCAACTCTTCAACAACATCTGGGTGGCCCATATCTAAATCAGCGCCCATCAAATAGTCATAATTGCCGAATTCGCTGCTTACCTGGCTGTCCCATGATTTACCTGTACCGCGGAATTTATAGACAGCTTTCTGTTCTGTACGTTGATCCCAGTCTGTACCGTCAAAATGATACCAGCTCCATTTAAAGTCTGAATATTGATCTCCGCGTCCAGGAAAATCAAATTTAGTCCAGGCATCAATCTCGAAGTTATCTCCATACTCTGCATTACGGTTGCCGTCTTCCACTTTAACCACTGTAACGACCTCTGTACTATCAGCCCCCATTTTGTGGTTTAGAACAACATCGGCATAGATTTTAACTCCCGCAGCATGAGCATTCGTGATGGCGGTCAGGTAGGCGTCCTTATCACCATATTTAGTACGCACGGTTTCCTGCTGGTTAAATTCTCCCAGGTCGTACAGATCATAAATTGAGTAACCTACTCCGAGCTTACCGTCATCACGTTTCATTGCTTTGTATGCCGGCGGCAGCCAAAGAGCGGTAATACCGGAATCTGCCAGTGCCTGCGCCTGATCCGAGACTTTATTCCAGAGGTTATCCTCCTCGCTGTTATACCAGTGAAAGTACTGCATCATCGTTTCGTTAACTGCGCTTCCACTGTTTTCTGATTTCACTGCCAGGATTTTATGCTCAGTATCACTGGCATCCAGCTCAAAGGTATAAAGCCCGGATTCTGTTACCGTTATTTTTATCTGGGTATCGTAACCGGCATCTGCAAGTGCCAGACCATTTACGGACGCAAACAGATCTCCGTACTGCAGTTTGACCGTACTCCAGTCTGCCGATGCTAGTTTGAACTGATACTCTCCTGGGCGAAGATAAACACTGGTGCTGTATTTTCCATCACCGATATAAGTCATCTGGCTTCCGGCATCCCAGTCTGTTAATGATCCGCGCAGATAAACTGCTTCATCTGCAAACGGCGGTGGTGTTACCGGCTTGGCATCAGGAGCGGTGATATTCAGCTTGGCGCTGCTAAGATCGCTGAGATTCAACTGGAAGAGATATTCACCTTCCGTCGTCGTTGTAATTTTCAGGTTTCCTGCATCATTTGCCCATGCCAGAGTGCCGAACACTGCGCTTAAGTTATCTGCATTGTACTGGGGATCCCAGTCGCTGCTGCCTAGCTTAAATGAATGGCTGACACCAGATGTTAATGCTGCTTTGGCTTCGTATTGTCCCTGTCCTTTGTAGCTGAATTTGAATTTCTCTAAAGTTGGCCAGCCGTCTCCACTAAAGCTGCCGCGCAGGAAGATATCTTCGCTAAGAGGACCTACATCCATTCCCGCGCCCTGCTCTGCCGCTGATTGTTTTTTCACAAATACAACAGCCGAAAGCCCTGGAATCAGCAGCTCGCCGTTTTCAACCCGGGCTGCGGTTAAGCGCGGATCGTTACCGGCGGCTAAAACAGGATGAAGTTCAAAGTCGTCGGCACCGGGAATACTTACTCTCTGTTCCCAAATACTTGCATTAATAGCAATCGCCATCGCTTGATAAGCAGGATCTAAGTCATCACCAACAGAAACACCGTCATCAATGGTCATAACGATGGTATTTTGTTTTCCTGACGGTCCTGCGTTATGGAAACTAACTCTGTCCTTAATCTCTTGTGTGGTGCCTAAATGCAGTAGACCGCTTTGAGAGCGAATTGTCATCATCTCTTTGAAACGTTCATTGGTCCAGTTGATATCAGCCGCAGAAGCAACGGTATTTGGATTGGCAATGATGCCTTTAATGGTATCCCAGTTATTGCCGTCTTTATCCGTTCTTGGTAAACCAACATTCCAGTTGTTGCTTTGTTTACTGAAATCAACCCGGTTGTACCAGTCTCCGGAATCGTAAGAATCACGTTCCATCGACTTAGATCGCAGCAGCTCTGTACCCATATGCAGGAACGGTACACCCTGTCCCAGCATTACCGGTGCTAAGCCGAGAATCTGCATTCTAGCCCGGTCTGCAGATGATATATCGGCCTGTGCTTTATACTGAATGATATCCCACAGCGTCTGATTATCATGTTTAGAGACATAGTTAACCGCTTCAACCGGATCGGCCGCGTAACCTGCACCTTTTCCACCGAAGTCATAATCTCTGCCCAGCACCGTTGCACCACTAGTCGTAAGTAACGGGTATTCCTGCAGGTTTCCTGTCATACCCAGACGAATTAAATCAATTTTATCGACAGCGCGATCTGCACCATTTGCAAAACCTGGTGCGCTATTCATGGTATCGCTGCTGGCACCGCGCACGGCGTCCCGCAGTCTGTCGTTATAAGTACCGATTCCAGTAGCAGCCATATTCCATGATGATGCGTTTATTCCTCTCTTATTTTCCTGAACTTCTCCAAAGTCCCAGCCTTCGCCATAGAACCAGTTATCCTGATCCACTTTCTTCACTTCAACCAGGGCTTTTTCAATGCTTGATTTCATTAAGTGGCCCATTAGATCGAATCGGAAACCGTCAATTTTGTACTCTTGCGCCCACAGCACTAAGCTGTCCGATACAAGTTTTTCAAACATGCGGTGTTCAGATGCGGTATTGTCGCAGCAGGTAGAGCTTTCAACGTAACCGTTATCGGGATTACGTCTGTGGTAATAACCTGGTACAACTTTATCTAATACTGAACTGTTGTATAACGCGGAAGAACTCATATGGTTAAATACAACGTCCTGTACGACTCTGAAGCCCATATCATGAAGAGTTTTAACCATGATACGATATTCTTTGATCCGTACTATGCCTTCGCTTTCCACTGCATAGCTGCCTTCGGGAGCATTGTAATGGTACGGATCATAACCCCAGTTAAAGCCGTCTAAAGGTCGAATATCAGCCATTAGTGACTGCGCTTCACCTGTGGCAGGATCTAGACCTTCAAGAATACTTTGAATTGTGCCTGAAGTAGACTTTGAACAAATGGCAGCAGTTGGTTTTAAGCCGTTATCTGCATCACATAACTTACTGATATCATCATTTAAATCAATGCGTTTAGCCGGATCTTCAATAACAGATGAAATATCAAATGTCGGTAGAAGGTGAACTGTGGTTAAACCGGCATCTTTTAGGTCTTGTAAGTGTTTAACACTGCTTCTCTGATTTTCTGTAAAAGCTAAATATTTACCGTTGTAAGCAGCTGTGCCTTCCTGATCCGAACCGCTGAAGTCACGTACATGAAGTTCATAGATAATATTATCTTCAGGTTTGTTGATCGCGGGAATAGACTGTTCATCCCAGCCGTCCGGTTTGCTGTCTGCCTGGCTAAGATCAACCAGCTGCGAGTAACGGCTGTCGGTGCTTAGAGAAACTGAGTATGGGTCGGTGGTCATTACCCATTCAATTTTATTGGTTTTAGGATGGAATACCTGTAAGCGGTAACGGTAGAAGCTGCCGGCCAGTGAAGCATCACCAGTATATGACCAGATGCCTGTTACTGGATCTTCTGTCATAGTTAGCGGCGACTGTGCAAGCGGAGTTTTATCTGCATCATAAAGATAAAGTTGAACTTGTTTTGCTGTCGGCGCCCATAAGCTGAACTGTGAAGCTCCGCTTTCAATCCATGCGCCCATGCGGGCTTCATCTGCATCGTTATCTGCAGCTGTGTAAAGGTCATCGATTACAAACGGGAACTGTACTCTGGTAGCTGCCAGCACTTTGTTTTCTGCATTAAGTGCAACAGTGATAAGCTGTTTTTTAAGCATTAACTTAGCATCGGCCGCATTTATATCTACAGAATAACGCTTGCGACCGTTAAGATGCGGGTATAGTCCGTCATTGATCGTTCCATTGTTTGTCAGGCTGATACGTGTAAATTCTTCAGCTTTATTAAGATCGCTAGAGCCGTTGATACTTGCCCATAATTCATAATGATCTGCATTACTTGAGTCACTCCAGGCCAGTTTATCAAGCGCTAACCAGTGTGCTGAGACTCCTTCTATAGCAAGCGGCTCTTGTGAAGCTTCATTGTAATACAGGGCTGATGAGCTGTTAAAAGCGTAAACTGTATTACCCTTCATTAGTTCGATTTTCTGGTCGCCTATTAGAGAGTCCTGGTTCGCTTTGTGAATTATAAAGTTGACACATTCGCCGTGATTTTCTTTTAAAGCAATACGGAATAAAACACCGTTATTTGTGGTTGTTTCAGTAACCGTGTAAGGAGCATCCCATTGTGTTGCTGTTTTCACTGAGTCACATGATTCATTGTTCCATACATGTAAACCCCAGCCATCGTAGTCAGCGTTATCACGTTTATAATAAATGAGCGCTTCAGTAAACTCAGGTATTTCTACAGTTTCTCCCGCTGGTGTTGAATCAATGCTGTCGGCAATGCCGTCGCCGTCATCATCACTGGATGCGAAGTCTCCCCAGCCGTCGTTATCTGTGTCACGAGTTTCAAATCTGTCCTGCGGGAAGGCGTCATCTGCATCGACTACACCGTCACCGTCTGAATCCGAAGGTTTACTGCTGCTGTTTTTGGAATCAGTACCTAAACGGTTTTCATCTAGATCTGAAAACCCGTCATTATCATCATCAAGATCAGCATTATCACCGGTGCCGTCATTATCTGTATCAATGCTTTCAGACGGATCCGCAGGGAATTTATCTGCATCATTGCTAATGCCGTCACCATCAATATCGCTGTCTTCACTGTCTGCAATATGGTCATTATCTAAATCAGCAGGTTTGTCGGATGCATCTTTAGGGTCAGAATTCAGTCGTTTTTCATCACTGTCACTCCAGCCGTCGTTATCATCGTCAAGGTCTGCATTATCGCCTGTACCGTCATTATCAGTATCCATTGTTTCAGACGGATCGGTCGGGAATTTATCAGCATCATTGTTAATGCCGTCACCGTCAATATCACTGTCTTCGCTGTCAGCAATATGATCATTATCTAAGTCAGCAGGCCTGCTGTTTTTATCCAGCGGGTTACTGCCAAAACGCACTTCATCAGTATCGCTCCAGCTGTCATTATCATCATCTAGGTCGGCGTTATTACCTGTACCGTCGCCATCGGTATCGACTGATTCCGTTTTATCTAACGGGAAGGCATCGGCACTGTCTGCAACGCCATCGCCATCGTTGTCCGT